>CAYSCF010000153.1:0-15191 GCA_964429305.1 uncultured Sandaracinaceae bacterium
GAACGACCTCGACACGATGCACCGCAACTGGTCGATCCTGCACCCGAGCGATACGCTCCCGGGCACCGTGATCATCCAGGCCGATCGCGACGTCGACATGCGCGCGGTCAAGAAGGTCATGTTCTCGGCCGCGCAGGCGGGCTACGCGAACATCAGCTTCGCCGTGAATCGCTCCGGCGGCGCCTGAGATAGTCAGAAAATCCTTCTTCGCAGACGGGCGTGATCGCGAGAGCGGTCGCGCCCGATGTGTTTTCGGCGTCGTTCGTCAGTGGTGCAGATGCGTGAGCATCTCGAAGCTCACCGCGAACGCCGCGATCTGGAGCGCGCCGAGCGCCACGTTCGCGATCACGGAGGCGCGAGCCCAGCGCTGCGCCGTCGCCTCGTCGGTCGCCCTCTGTGCGCGTCGCGCGAACGCGAGACCGACGGCGCCTGCGAAGATGCCCACACCGCCGAGCGCCGCCACGATGAGGCCGAGGAATGCGATGCCTGCGAGATTGTCGGGCCCTCCCGAGCGCACCATCATCGTCACGATCGACAGCGGAACGAGGAGCCAGACGGCGAGCTGCACGACCGAGAGCCGGAACGCGAACGTGGGCGTGATCATCGACGCACGATAGCGCGAGCAACACGCGCCCGCCGGATGCGCCGAAAGAGTAGGGCGCGCCGCGGAACCCCCACGCTTGCCTGCTGTCGGTACCCGGCGGAGGTGAGGCGATGGCATCGATCAGCGTCGGTGGGGGTCACGGGGGCAAGAAGGCGGTCGACGCGGACATTCCGCTGATTCCGTTCATCGATCTGCTCCTCTGTTGCGTGATGTTCTTGCTGGTGACGGCCGTGTGGAACCGGCTCGCCTCGGTCGACGTGAGCCAGCAGGTGCCGAGCGAGAACGCGCCGGCCGACACGCCGCCGCCCGAGATCTCGTACTACCTGCAGGTCACGCACGCGGGCTACACGCTCGCCTCGACCGCCGGCGATCGCATCGACATCCCGTTGAACGGTGAGACCTACGATCGCGAGACGCTGCGCACCCGTCTGCAAGAGCGCCGGGCCGCCGATCCGGGCCGACGCGACATCATCGTCTCGCCCGAGGACGGTGTTCACTACGAGGACGTGATCGCCGGGATGGACACCGCGCTCGGGGTCGGCTTCAGCGAGGTCAGCGTCGGCGACGGAACCGCGCTCTGAGCACGCAGAAAGAGTGTGGTAGATGCACGCCGTGACCGAGCCCGAAGATCCCGCCGTCGTCGCGCCGCCTCCTTCAGCGGAGGGAGAGCCCGCGTCAGCGGAGCGAGAGCCCGCGTCGGCGTCGAGCGAGGAGCAGGCCGCGCCGGCGCTCAAGCCCGCGCAGCCCGAGCCCGAGGAGCTCGCGTCACGGCCCGTCTACATGCCGAAGATCCCGTGGGCGGGCGTGCTGGCCCTCCTCGTCGCGATCGTCGGCGCCTACTCGTTCTATCAAGCGCGCGAAGCGCAGCGCGCCGACGAGCTGCGTCGTCAGGTGCTCACCACGCACGAGCAGCAGCTCGCGGGCGTCAGCGAGCGCTACCAGGCGTTCCGCGCGCGGCTCGAGCGTTGGACGATGGAGGCAGCAGCGGCGGGCGAGCCGGAGCAGCACGTCGATCCGCGCCTGCGCATCGCGGGGCTGCACGACGGGCCGGGCTTGTATCTGCGCATCCGCGCGTCGGATGCCGGCGATGCCGAGTCGATCGCGCGCGGCGCGCTCTCGATGGATCAGGACGCGCTGACGCGCTGCCTCGGCATCGCGCCCGACTCGGCGCGCGGTCTCTACGAGCACGGCGACTTCCTGATGCCGGAGTGGGCGCAGGCAGTGGAGCACGAGCGCGACTTCCTGCGCCTCCGCGTGCTCGACGAGCAGCTCGCACGGCACATCACGGCCGATGTGCCGGTCGTCGCGACGATGATGCAGGCGCGCTACTTCATGCTCGTCCTGCAGCAGGGCGAGAACCGTCGCGATGCGCCGGTCGACGTCTATCTCTGGGATCTTGCGTCGGAGACGCAGCTGCTCGCAGCGCGCATCCAGGCCAACGGCGTGCTCTTGCCGGTCAGCATCCGATCGATGGTGCCGGAGGCGCCCGACGCGCCCGCGCCCGCCCATCCGCCGAGCATGACGAGCGGTGGTGCGAACGACTGCTCGATTGCATCGCAGCTCAAGGCGCTCACGGGCGAAGCGGCCGTCGAGGTCGACTCGCCCATCGGCGAGGGGGACCCCGAGGAAGAAGTGCCGCCGCACTCCGAGAGCGGAGAGCCGGTCGTTCCGCCGCCGACGGCGGTCGGCCCGTAGTCTGCGAACGGGCTATCCTCGCGCCGGATGACGACGCTCGCGAGCGGTAGCCGGATCGGCGGCTACGAGATCGTGGCACCGCTCCGCGCTGGCGGAATGGCGTCGTTCTATCTCGCGCGCCGCGTCGGCCCGGCCGGGTTCACACGACCGATCGGCATCAAGGTCGTACACGCGCACCTCGCCGCGGACCGCTCGTTCGTCGACATGTTCCTCGACGAGGCCCGGCTCTCCGCGCGCATCGTCCATCCCAACGTCGTGCACGTCGAAGAGCTCGGCGAGAGCGACGGGATGTTCTTCCTCGCGATGGAGCTCGTCCACGGCGCGCCGCTCTCGGCCTTGCTGCGTCGCCTCTCCGAGACGCACCGGGTCCTCACCGTTCCCGTGGCGTGTGCGATCGCGATGCGTGTCGCCGACGGTCTGCACGCGGCGCACGAGGTGAAAGACGACGCCGGCGTCCTGCTCGAGGTCGTGCATCGCGACGTGTCGCCGCAGAACATCCTCGTCGGCGCCGATGGACGCGTGAAGCTGATCGACTTCGGCATCGCCAAGGCGCGCGGCCGCCTGCAAGAGACCGAGGGCGGCTCGCTCAAGGGCAAGCTCCGCTACATGTCGCCCGAGCAGGCGTGGGGAAAGCCGCTCGATCGGCGCAGCGACGTGTACGCGCTCGGCATCGTGCTCTGGGAGTCGCTCACGGGTCGACGTCTGTTCGGTGGCGAGACGGACATGGATGCGCTCGAGCGCGTGCGCGCGCCGCAGATCCCCGACCCGAGCGAGCTCGAGGACTCCGTGTCGCCGAGCATCGACGCGGTCCTGCGCACGGCCCTCGCGCGCGAGCCGGCCGATCGCTTCGACACGGCGCAGGCCTTCCGCAAGGCGCTGGGCCATGCGTGTCCCGAGGCGGCGAAGGTCGAGCCCGACGAGATCGGAGCGCTCGTTCGGACGTTGCTCGGGCCCGATCTCGATCGAGAGCGCTCGCTGCTCGGCTCGTTCTCCGGTGTCGTTCCCGAGCCACGCAAGGACGACGAGGCGCTCGCGACCGATGCGATGCACGAGACGCGGCAGATCCTGTCGGACGAGCCCGTCGCGACGATCTCTGCAGGAGTGCCCGGCGAGCCGGGCCGACGCAACTACGTCGGGTCCGCTTCGCAGACCACTCCCGCAGAGATCGCGGCCACGCGCGTGTTGGCCCCGACGGCGCCCGCGCCGAAGAAGCGCTCGCGCGTGGGTTACGTGCTCGCCGTGCTCGCCGTGACGACGATCGGTGGTTTCACGTACGTCGCTTTGCCCCGCTCGCCGCCCGGTCCCTGCGAGGGCGTCGTCGCGATCCCTGCGGGCGACGGCGCGCGGGTCGTGACGCCTTTCGACAACCGCGATGCATCGCTCGAGTGGGTGCTGCACGACATGCGACATCCGACGGCGCTCGCCGAGCCGACGTGCGTGTTCTCGTACGTGGTCCCGGGCACTGGCCCGCGCACGGTGGAGATGAACACGGCGGTCGAGCTCACTGATCCGCTCTTCGACACGATGATCGGCGTCTATCACGGCTCGTGCGACCCCTCGATGGCGACCCGTGCGCCCGATGTCGCGTTCGACGACGACGACGAAGGCCTCGAGCGCCGCGCGCGCGGCGAGCTCCGCGCCAACGGTGGCGACGTATTGACCCTCGTCGTCACCGGATATGGCGGTCACGTCCACGATCACATCGACGAAGGTCCGGGCGCGATCGCGATGACGACGCGCGTGCCGAGCGAGCCGACGCTCGTGCGCGCGACCGTGCGCCTCGAGAACAGCGAGATCCATCTCGAGGTCGTGGGCGACGACCCAGACGGCGACACCGCATCCGCGCGCCTGCGCTTCGAAGGCCGCGAAGGCGCGCCGATCGCGACCCTGCGCTTTCCCGAGCTCTCCCGCCCGCCCGGCGCGTTCACGGTGTCTGCGATGCTGGACGTCGGCCCGGAGGGACGGCGCACCATGAGCACCGCCGAGACCGTCGAGGTCTCGCTGCTCGATGTGGCGGGGAACGCGAGCGCGCCGATGACGGTGCCGCTCACGATCACGCGGCCCGCCGATGGAGGAATCTAGGGCGCGCGCGTGACGGTCGGGAAGCGCTCGGCGAGCTGCGACTCGAGCGCAGCGAAGTCGAAACGATCGGGGCGACGGCCTTCGGGGAGCATCGCGACGTCGAACGCGATCGCGGCAGCGCTGCGCAGCTTGTAGTCCGTGACGTCGCCGCCGACGAGCTTGCCGTGCAGCGCGCGCAAGCTGTCGAGCTCCGCGCCTTGCTGCACGCCATCGAGGCGCGAGAGCCAGTTCGCCAGACCGAACGTGACGAGCTTCTCCCAGTCGCTCAGGCCCGCGGGGTCGAACGCGTCGATCGTGACCTTGTCCTTGGTCGCTCTCTCGACGCTCGCGAGATCGTCGCCCTCGAGGCCGAGCGTCTTGGCGGCGTGCACGAGGCCCTGTGCTTCGGCCTTGCTCATGCGGCCATCGGCCCAGGCCACGGATGCGATCGCGAGGAACGTCGACTTCGGAAGCTTGCTCGGCATGCGCCCGAGGCTACCCGAGCCCGCGCCGACGCAAAAGAGGCTACCTCTCGACCGTGACGTGCGCGATGGACGACTCGCGGTGAAAAGGCACGAGAACGCGATCGACCACCTCGTGGAACACGCGCGCGCGCTGATCGCCGTCGCCGCCGGGGATGTCGTCGATCACGAACCGGCTTCCGCCGTGCTTCGTCGCGTCCGGATCGCTCCGCACGGCGGGATGCACCGCGGCGAGGAGCAGCAGCAGATCGTTGCGTCGCGCGTGCACCTGCGGCCCGCGGATGTCGAGCGATAGCGTCGCATCGTCGCTGCTCGACCGCGCCAGCCACTCGAAGTAGCCGACGACCTCGAACGGTGGAGACGCGAGCCAGCGACGCTCGCCCTCCATCGCCGAGCGAGTCGCGCGCCAGATCCACGCGGCATTCCAGACGTAGAGCCCGCCGAAGAGCCAGCCCAGACCGATGAACACGCCGACCACGCCGATCGGTCCGACGAAGTCGGTCGTCACGAGGATCAAGGCGATCGCGAACACGGCGAGCCCCGGCACGGTCAGCGCGAACAGGACGCGACGAAGCGTCCGGTGTCGATATCGACCCACGGCGAGCCGCACGTCGGCGTCGTCCTTCTCTCGTCGCTCGCCCGCTTCGGCCTCCGCGCGCTGCCGCGTCTCGAGCTCGGCCCGAGCGAGTTTCGCGGCGCCATCCCGCTTCATCTGCTCGAGGTCGTTCTCCACGCGACAATCATGCATCATCGCCGCCATGCGTGTGAGCTATCGCGTCAGTCTCGTCCTCGCGATCCCTGCGCTCGTCGTCTTGACGGGCGGCGTGATCGCGTGGCGCTCGCTCGCTTCCACGAGCGAAGAGACGGCCGAGCTCGCCGACGATCTCTTCCGCGAGGTGTCGCACCTGACGGCGGAGCGTGCGCAGAGCCACGTGCAGGGCATCGTGCCGGTCGTCGAGCTGCTCGCGGAGTCGCTCGGCGACGATCCGGCGGCGACGCACGACGGAGCGCTCGCGCTCGAAGTGACCGACGCGTTCGAGCTCGAGGAGGATCTCTCTCGCATCTCGTACGTCGGCGTCGATGGCGAGCTCGTCTCCGTCTATCACGACCCCGATCACGCGGAGCTGCTCGCGGTCGACGAAGGGCTGATGCAGGCCGACGGGCGCCTCCACGTCGAAGAGCATCGCATCGTCGGCGACGAGGTCGGTCCCCTGCTCGCCACGCGCATCGAGGACGACCCGCGCGAGCTGCCGTTCTTCGCGCCGACGCGAGATGCGCGTCATCGCGTGTGGCTTCCGCCCCGTCATCTCGAGGAGACCGGCACGCCCGGGATCACGCTCGCCATCCCGGTCGTGACCGAGGACGGGACGCTGCTCGGCGTCCTCGCGATGGAGCTCGATCTCGCGACGCTCGGCCACTTCGTCTCGGCGCTGGACATGAGCGAGCGCTCGCGCGTGCTCTTGATGGACACGAACGGCACGTTGCTCGCGCATCCCATCGGCGAAGCGCACGACGGTGCCGCGGCATCGGGCCAGCTCGAGACGCTCGCCACGATCGACGACGCACCGATCCACGACTTCTACGAGCACATGCAAGCGCACGGCGACGACCCGCGCGAGGTGCACGAGCACGGCGTCCGCTACTTCACGTTCGGACAAGACGGTGATCACTGGCTGGCGTCGGTGCTCGACTTCGAGATCGACGAGGGCGTGACGTGGCGCGTCGCGGCGCTCGCGCCCGAAGAAGACTTCCTCGGCTTCATCGCGGAGAGCGTGCGTCACGCGATCCTCGTGACGATCGGCGCGCTGCTCGTCGCCGTGCTCGCGTCGGTGTTCATCGCCGGCCGCGTGTCGGCGCCCATCGCCGGCATCGTCTCGCAGATGGCCGAGGTCGGCCGCTTCGAGCTCGACTCGCCCGTTCCGCCGCCCAGCATGTTCGCCGAGATCGCGCAGATGCAGAACGCGGTCGCCAACATGAAGGGTGGGCTGCGCAGCTTCGCGAGCTACGTCCCGCGCGACGTGGTGCGTCAGGTGATCGCGCGCGGCGAAGAGGCGAAGCTCGGCGGCACGGTCCGCGAGGTCACGATCTTCTTCTCGGACCTCGCCGGTTTCACCTCGATGAGCGAGAAGGTCTCGCCGCAAGAGCTCGTCGACATGCTCTCGGGCTACCTCGAGGCGATGACGGGCGTCATCGGATCGCGCGACGGCACCGTCGACAAATTCATGGGCGACGGGATCATGGCGCTCTGGGGCGCGCCGAATCCGCTCGAAGACCACGCGGCCCTCGCGTGCGAAGCCGCACTGCTCGCGCAGAAGAAGCTGGCTGCGATGCGCACGGAAGAAGGCACGGAATGGCTCGCGAACGCGAGCACGCGCATCGGAATCGCCACCGGGAACGCGCTCGTGGGGAATGTCGGCACCAAGGCGCGTATGAACTACACGGCGATGGGCGACGTGGTGAACCTGGCGGCGCGGCTCGAGGCGCAGAACAAGACGTACGGCACGGACATCCTCGTGAGCGAGTCCACGTACGCGGCGGCCAAGTCGCGCGTCGTCGGTCGCCCGCTCGACGTCGTCGCCGTGAAGGGCAAGGCGCAGGGCGTGCGCGTGTACGGTCTGCTCTGCGTCGTGGCGGACAGAGACGAGTCCATCGATCGGCTCGTCGCGCTCTCCGAGAAGGCGCTCGCGGCCTACCTCTCTCGCGACTTCGCGACCGCGTCGGCGACGTACGCCGAGATCCTCGCGATGCGACCGGCCGACTCCGCGGCGGAGGTGATGAAGGCGCGCGCCGATGCGTTCGCCAAGACGCCGCCTCCCGCCGACTGGAACGGCGTGTTCGTGAGCACGACCAAATGAAGGCTCTGGCGAGCGGCGCGCGGATCGCCGACCGCTACGTGCTCGAGAGCGTGATCGCGCGTGGCGGCATGGGCGCCGTGTACAAGGCGATCGACGAGCGGCTCGGGCGCACGGTCGCGATCAAGGTGCTCCTCGCGGAGCTCGCCGAGGACGATACGAGCATCGAGCGCTTCGAGCGCGAGGCCAGCGCGACCGCGCGCCTGACGCATCCGGCGGTCGTGCAGCTCTACGACTTCGGCAAGCACGAGGGCTTGCCGTACATCGTGATGGAGCACGTGGTCGGGCGGACGCTCGCGGCCGAGCTCGATCAGAGACACCGCATCGCGCCCACGCGCGCGTGCGACATCATCGAGCAGGCGCTGGGCGGCATCGGCGCTGCGCACGCGGCGGGGATCGTCCATCGCGATCTCAAGCCCGGCAACATCATGCTCGTCCCGACCGGAACCGGGCGCGAGGTCGTGAAGGTGCTCGATTTCGGCATCGCGCAGCTGAAGGAGAGTCCGACTTATCACCGCCTCACGAAGACCGGCGCAGTGCTCGGCACGCCGACGTTCATGTCGCCCGAGCAGGCTCGAGGCGAGACGTGCGATCCGCGCGCGGACATCTACGCGATGGGCGTCGTGCTCTGGTGCTGTCTGACCGGTCAGCGTCCGTTCGTCGGGCCGGACGTGGGGGCCACGCTCGGCAAGGTGCTCGCCGAGATGCCGCCGCGCGCCGACAAGATCGATCCGAGCATCTCGCCCGCGATCGCGCACGCGACCGAGCGAGCGATGGAGAAGAAGCCGAGCGCGCGCTACGCGAGCGCTGCCGAGTTCGCCGAGGCGCTCGCGGAAGCGCGCATGCAGTCCGGGATTCCAGCGACGGCCACGGTGTCGCTGCCGCCCGATCGCGACTCGGAGCCCCCGGCCGCGACGCGCGAGATGCCGGCGATGTTCCCGATGGGCCCGGCGACGCAGACGTCGATCCCGGTGACGAGCTCATCGCCGCCCGCGCCCTCGCTCGCTCCCTCTTCTTCGTCGCCGTCGCCCTGGCGCGCGTGGATCGTCGCGTTCGTCGCGCTCGCGCTCCTTCTCGGTGTCGTGCTCGGCGGGATCGTCGTCGCCGGGGTGTTCGAGTACCGCGCCGAGGCCGCGCGCGCGGGCGCTGCGCCGCCGGCGCTCGCTCTGCCGATCGCACCCCTTCTCCCGAGCTTCGTCCCGGGCAACCCGTCGCAGGCCGCGCCCGTGTGCGAACAGCTCCACGTCTGCTGCAATCACATCCGCGCGACCGTGCGTCCCGACTTTCCCGATTGCGACGTGTTCGTCGGGGATCTGCAGGGCGATCCGGATCTCTGCGCACAGCGGCTCGTGATGTTCCAGCAGATGGCCGGCAGCCCGATTCCGTCGGAGTGCGTCGGGCGCTGATGCCGCTCGACGTCGGTCAGCTCGTCGGCGGACGTTACCGTCTGGAAGCGCCGATCGCGCGTGGCGGGATGGGCGTGGTCTACCGCGCGGTCGACGAGCGGCTCGCGCGCGGTGTCGCGCTGAAGGTGATGCATGCCGAGCTCGCCGGCGAGCAGACCGAGGTCACGCGCTTCACGCGCGAAGCAGCGGCGATGGCGAGCCTGCATCACCTCGGTCTCGTGCAGGTGCTCGACGCGGGGGAAGACGGCGGCGTTCCGTATCTCGTGATGGAGCTCGTGCACGGCCGCACGCTCGCGCAGGTGCTCGACGCAGGAGGCAAGCTCGATCCGATGCGTGCCGCCGACATCACCGAGCAGGCGCTTTTCGCGATCTCGGTGGCGCACGGCGCGGGCATCGTGCATCGCGATCTCAAGCCCGGAAACCTCATGGTGGTCGACGCCGGCGGGCGCGAGCTCGTGAAGGTTCTCGACTTCGGCATCGCGCAGCTCAAGACCGGCACCGCGTACACACGTCTCACGCAGACCGGCGCGATCGTCGGGACGCCCACGTTCATGGCGCCGGAGCAAGTGCGTGGTGAGGTCTGCGATGCACGGACCGACGTCTACGCGATGGGCGTGGTGCTCTGGTGCTGCCTCACCGGCCGACGGCCCTTCGTGGGCACCGACATCGCCGACACGATCCTCAAGGTGATGAACGAGCCCGCGATCCGCGCCGATCGGCTCGAGGCGGGCGTGCCGCCCGCGCTCGCGACGACGATCGAGATCGCCATGAGCAAGCGGCGCGAAGATCGCTTCGCGTCGGCGAGCGCGTTCGCGTCGGCACTGGCCGATCTCCGTTCCGCCTCGGCGCGACCGCTCGCGACCGCGCTGATGTCGTCGCCGTCGCTCGCGCCTCCACCGCCTTCCGTGATCTCGGCACCGTCCGTGATCTCGCGCCCCGCTTCGTCGCCATCGATCTCGCCGCGTGCGATCCTCGCGGGGGTCGGGCTGCTCGCGACCGTGCTGCTCACGCTCGGATGTCTCCTGAGCGCGCTGCTCTATCGCGCGTATCGACCCGCGCCGATCGCTGCCGATCCGGGCGGCAGCCCCAGCGACGGCAACGCGGGCGGCATCTTCGGCAGCGGGGGCTCGGGGGCGGCGGCCGATGCTTGCCAACGCGCGGCGCAGTGCTGCGCCACGCTCATCACGGGCATGAGCCCGACGACCGATACCAGCTCCTGTTCTCAGATCGCCGGCCTGGCTCGGTACGGCCCGTCCGCGCAGCGTTCCTGCGAGCAGACCTACGCGAGCTACGCGGAGGTCGCGGAACAGCACGGGTTACACTGCGAATGAAGCGCTGAAATCGCGTGTGAAAACCTCGCCCGGCGTTGACACTCCAGTGCGCCGCTGCCACCCTCGGTCGGCTTCAGCGCACGCATGGTCGATCGGATCGGAAACTGCCGGATTCTCGGTGAGATCGGCTCGGGCGGCATGGCCGTCGTCTACAAGGCGGTCCAAGAGCCGCTCGGGCGCGTCGTTGCCATCAAGGCCCTGAAGCCGTCGATCGCCGTCGACTCGGGGTTCGCCAAGCGCTTCGAGCGCGAGGCGCACTTCATGGCGTCGCTGCAGCACGAGAACATCCTGCACGTCCACGACTTCATCAAAGACCGTGGGACGATGTACATCGTGATGGAGTACGTGCAGGGCATCGACCTGTACGACCTTCTCGAGATCACGCCGCGCCTGCCGGTCGAGGTCGCGACCATCATCACGCTCCAGGTCGCGCGCGCGCTCGACTACGCGCACTTCCGCGGGATCATCCATCGCGACATCAAGCCCGCGAACGTGATGATCAGCCATCAGGGCGAAGTGAAGCTGATGGACTTCGGCATCGCGCGCGACGACAAGCTCAGCGATCTGACCGAGACCGGCACCGGCCTCGGCACGCCGAGCTACATGAGCCCCGAGCAGATCCTCGGCGACAAGCTCGACTTCCGCAGCGACGTGTTCTCGGTCGGCATCGTGCTCTACCAGATGCTCACCGGCCGAAAGCCCTTCGTCGAAGACGACGCGCGCACGGTGATGCAGAAGATCCGGCTCGATCGCTACACGAGCCCGCGCCGCATCAACGCGCAGGTGCCGCGCCCGCTCGAGCGGATCATGGCGCGCTGCATGGAGAAGATGCCGGCGAACCGGTATCCGACGACGCAGGCGCTGATCGACGACCTGCACGACTTCCTCACGTCGCGCGTGCCGATCTCGCACAACGCGCGGCTCGTGATGTACCTGAAAGAGCTCGGCGTGATCACCGACGCGGTGGCCGACGAGATCCTCGCGGCGAGCGCGCCCAATCGCCTGCGCCGCACGGGTGGTGATCGACGCGTGATCCCGCAGATGTGGATCGTGCAGGGGCTGATCGGTCTCGGCGTGCTCGGCGTCGGCGGGACGATCCAGGCGATGGCCGGCCGTCTCGGTGCGGACGAGAGCGAGTTCGCGGCCGAGTCCGGTACACGCGTCGTGCCCGAGCATGCAGGCTACGTACGCTTCGTCGTCGAGCCGTGGGCCGACGTGCACATCGACGGGCAGCACGTGCTCACGACGCCGAGCGCGCAGCGGATCGCGCTCGATCCGGGAACGCACTACGTTCGCCTGGTGAACCCGTACTTCCACGGCGTGGATCGCGAGATCCAGATCCGCGAGGGCGAGACCGAGGTCGTGGAAGCGACGCTCGAAGAGATGCAGGGCGACGAGGAATGAAGCTCGCTGCGATCGCCGTGATCCTGACGACGTGCCTCGCGTCGGTCTCGGCGCGCGCCGACTATCCGACGTACATCCACGTCGTGCGCGAGGGCGAGACGCTCGCCTCGATCGCGCAGGTCTACTACGGCGATCCTCGTCGCGAGGCGGTGCTCGTCGCCGAGAACGGTCTCGAGGCCGAGGGCGGCGCGGCGATCGTCGTCGGCGTTCGACTCGTCGTGCCGCACGTCGAGTACCACCGCGTGAGCGTGGGCGAGACGTGGCAGTCGATCGCCGAGCAATACTTCGGCGTCGCGACGCGCGCGTTCGCGATCCAAGAGGCGAACCCGAGCGTGGAGGGATCGCAGCCGGCCGAGGGCGCCGAGCTCTTGATTCCGTACCCGCTGCGCCACGTCGCCGATCAGCGCGACACGGTCAACCACCTGGCGACCGAGTACTACGGCGATCTCGCGGAGGCGCGCACGCTGCGCCGCTTCAACAACATGCGACCGAGCGCGCGTCTCACGCGCGGCCAGGTGATCCTCGTGCCGCTGCGCGATCTCGTGCTGAGCACCGAGGGCCAGCGCATCGTCGACACGGCGATGCCGAGCGTCAGCGCGACGGGCGGTGGCGGCGGCAGCGGCGAGGTGCGCGAGCTGCAGGAGCACATCGCGTCCGAGCTTCCGGCGCTGCAGGAAGAAGTGCATCGCGGCCAGTTCACCGAGGCGCTCGCGCACGGCTCTCGCCTGCTCGGCTCGGGCGAGCTCACCGGCAACCAGGTCGTGACGATCCAGCGCGCGCTCGCCGTCTGCTACGTCGCGGTCGACCGAGAGGATCTCGCGGTGCTCGCGTTCCGCGAAGCGCTCGCTCGCCAGCCCGATCTCGAGCTCGACAGCCGACGCACGTCTCCGACGGTGCTGCGCGCGTTCGAGATGGCGCGGCATCCGGACGCGCTGCCGAGCGCGGGCGAGGGCGGCGTGGACGCCGACGCGACCACCGATGCCGACGCCGGCGTCACGCCGTGAAGTGATTCGCCGACACGTTCGGTGCGTTACGAGCGGGCCGAGGCCTGAACCGAGGCGTAGGCGAGCAGCGCGGTGATCGCGGCGCCGACGAGACACACCGGGATCACCGTCGTCACGACGGCGGCCATCGGAGCGCGCGCGATGCAGGCGTTGGCCGTGATCGTGATCAGCGCGACCGCTGTGTGGTGCGCGAGGCTCCAGCACAGCGTCCGGTCGAGGCCGCTCGTATCGCGTCGCTCGAGCTTCGTCGCCGCACGCGCGAGCGCGGCGCTGAGCGCGAGACCCGAGACGACGATGCCGACCGTTCCCCCGACGAGCACCCACTGCTGCAGGTGCCGCGTCGTGAGGAACATCAAGGGCAGCAGCGCGAGCACCCCTGCCGGCGCGAACGCGAATGCGGTCAGCGCCGCCCACAAGCGCGTCGATATCGCGGCGAACGTCACGCGGCGTGGAGCGAGACGTGCGCGCGTCGCGTGGACCGCCGAGCTGCGATAAGCCCCAGCGCCGAGGGCGCCGATCGTGATGCGGTCTTCACCCCATCGCCCGCCGGGCTGCCGCCGCGCCGAGAGCCCGTGCGCGACGAGCGCGATCGAGAGCGCCACGAGCCCGGCGAGATACGTGATCATCGCTCATTCGACGCTCACGCGGCGTCGAGGCTTCCGTCCGTGACCAGACGATGACGATCACTTCGCGACGGCGCCGCTCGGCGCGACGGCGCCCTGCCGCCGGACCTGTCGCCGCGCGTGTCTCGTCGCGTGATGCTCGGCCGCGTGGCGCGCCTCGTCTTCGCGCTTCTCGGCGTAACGCTCTTCGGCCTCGTCCACCGAGTGAGACTCGAGGATGCTGCCGTCGCGCTGGGCGAGCTCCGCCAGGCGGACGTAGTGATCGTGCAGCACGCGCAGCTCGGCCTCGGTGAGGTCCTCGACGTTCACGATGCGGTTGCTCGCGCCCTTGATGCTCGCAACGAGCTCGTTGAGCTTGAGGTGAACGGCGAGCGAGTCCTTGTTCTGCGATCGCTGGATCAAGAAGACCATCAGGAACGTCACGATGGTCGTGCCCGTGTTGATCACGAGCTGCCACGTGTCCGAGTAGTCGAACATCCATCCCGTCGCGCCCCAGAGGACGACGATGGTGAACGCCGTCGTGAACGCCGACGTACTGCCCGTCCATCGGGTGAGCGTGCGTGCGAAACGCTCCAGAACGGAGGCCGATTCCTGCTTCGGAGAGGTCATGGCCGTCCGTACTACATCGGGCGGGCGTGCGCGGAAAGACCCGAGCTCAGCGAGACATCCGCAGATCGTCGTCGCCGTCCTCGTGCGCGGCCTGCGCGCCGGTCCCGCGTCCGGGGGGCACCACGCGTCGCGGGCGCCCTCTCGTCGTCGTGGCGGGCGGCTCGTCCGCCCTGGGCGATGCGGCATCCGGCTCGTCCTGCGGCGTGGCTGCGACCGGCGTCGCCTCGGGCTCGGCGAGGATCGGAGCGAGCGCGATATCCGTCGGCAGATCGGTCGCGCGGATGACCGTGGCCTCGAAGTCACGGTGGCCGTCCGCGTGCACGACGACGCGATGAGGAGCCTGGTCCTCCTCGAGCGAGAGCGACACTATCGTGCCGGATCCGATGGGGACGTCGTCGAGCGACACGGTTGCCGATGGAAAGAGGTGCAGCGTCGCATGCGTCGTCGCGGCGGGAGAAGGGCGCGTGAGCACGTTGGCGAGGCCGAGGCCCGCGATCGCCATCACGAGGAGCGCGATCCCCATCCACCCACGTCGCGATTCCGGCGGCGTCCGCTCGCCGGTGAGCGGCGCCGGCGTCGGGGCGGCCGTGACGATCGAAGGCGGCGAGAGCGCGGCATCTCCCGCTCCCGAGCGCCGGTGCTGCGGTGTCGTGGCCATCTCGGCGCGATTGCGACGACCCGTCGAGAAGGGGCCCGGGCTCGCCGGCGGGAGCGAAGGGCTCTTCGTCTGCCCCATCAACGCGGCGCGCCACACTTCGGCAGCACGCTCCGACGCGAACGGCAGCAGCGCCAGGCCCAGCTCCTCGATCGTGTCGTACCGGTCCTCGCGCTTGCTCGCGAGCGCGCGCATCACGACCGACTCGAGGTCCTCGGGAATCCAGGACTTGAACGCACGCAGCGGTGGGACCTCTCCGCGCGCAACCTCGTGGATGAGCTGCACCGCCGTCTCGCCGTCGTACGGAAGTCTTCCCACGAGCGCTTCGTACAAGATGATCGCCAGCGAGAACTGATCGCTGCGCGGATCGATGTCGAAGTCGCCGCGCGCCTGCTCGGGCGACATGTAGTGCGGAGTGCCGAGCACCGATCCCATCTCCGTCACGCGCTCGTCGCTCGCGGCCTC
>CAYSCF010000154.1:0-5736 GCA_964429305.1 uncultured Sandaracinaceae bacterium
TGAGATCGAACGTCATGTTCGCGATGGTGACGTGCGCGGCCTCGAACGTGGCGCGGCCGTGGATGACGACGCCCGCGCGCGACTCGCCGACCCAGACGACGGGGTGTCCGGCCGTGCCGGCGATCATCGAGTAGAGCGGGAGCGTGCTGCCGCGCTGCGTGTACGTGCCGTCGTGCACGAAGAAGCAGGTGC
The DNA here is from genome assembly GCA_964429305.1 of uncultured Sandaracinaceae bacterium. GTDB lineage: Bacteria > Myxococcota_A > Polyangia > Polyangiales > Sandaracinaceae > JBBSAT01. The sequence continues at coordinate 193 of CAYSCF010000154.1, forward strand.
CGTCCGCGTGCGCGTCACCGCGCGAGGCGTCCTCCATCTCCTGCACGGTCGTGATGTCGACGCGCGTGGAGCCGCTCGGGCACGTGCCGGGAGAGTCGGTCCACTCGCCGATCGAGATGCCCGAGCCGCCGTCGACGTGCATCACCGTCGCGGCATCGACGCCGGTGTCGGGGCCCGGGCCGGTGTCGACGGTGCTGAACGCATCGCGGCCAGCGTCGGGGGGCGGGGCGGCGGCGCCGTCGGGTGGCGTGCTCGGGCTGGAGCAGCCGACGAGTGCGAGGAAGACCAGCAGCGCGCGGGGATTCATCTGCATGCGCCGAGACTAGCAGCGAGGATGTTCCCCATCTCCGATATCCCATCCATCCCCGAGATCGTCCGCCCGCAGCCCGTCGTGCCGGACGACCGAAACGGGCGAGGGATGTCGAGGATGAGCGGGATGTCAGGGATGGAGCGGCGTGTTGGCGTCGAGCACACGCAGGACGTTCTCTCCGAGGATCGGTGCGAGCGCGAGGCCGCGGCGCTGGAGCTCCGCGTAGAGATCAGGCAATCCGGCCGCGTCCTCGAGGCCCGCGAGCTCGCCTGCGCCGTCGAAGTCGGACCCGAGGCATGCGGTCTCGATGCCGCCGACCTCGATCACGTGCGCGAAGTGCGCGCCCAGCGCCTCGATCGTAGGCGGACGCAGATCGGGCGCGAGCGTGCGGACGAGCGCGTTGCGGTCGGCGCTGCGATCCCACGAGCGGCCGGCGAGCGCAGCGAACTCGTCGTGGTGCGCGTCCTCGACCGCGTGTCGCGCATCGCCGTAGGCGGCATCGACGAACGCCGCGTAGTAGTTCACACAGATCGCGCCGTGATGCTCGGCCATCGCGCGGATCATCGCGTCGGTGACGTTGCGCCGATGCGGCGAGAGCGCGCGCGTCGCGCTGTGGGACGCGAGCGGCGGGCGCGTGGAGACCTCGAGCACGTCGAAGAACGTTCGATCGCTGACGTGCGAGACGTCGGGGATCATGCCGATCGCGTTCATGTGCGCGACGAGCGTGCGCCCCGCATCGGTGAGGCCGCGCGAGGCGTGCGCGCCCGTCGAGGCGTGGCCGAAGACGTTGTCGTTCGTCCACGTGATGGTCATGTAGCGGCAGCCCGACGCGTGCAGCTGATCGAGACGTGCGAGAAGAACGTCGACGGGCGCGTCACCGAGCGCATGCGCGCCCTCGATGCCCATCAGGATCGCGATGCGGCCGCTCGCGTGCGCGTCGCGGACCTCCGCGCTCGTCGTGCAGAGCGCCGCTTGATCGGGATGGCGAGCGATCTCGTCGCGCACGACGGCGACCAATGCCTGCGCGCGATCCCATGCTTGCTCGCCCGGGAAGCGGCGCGGGTCGACCCAGATGGAGAAGAAGGCGCCCGACAGATGGCCGGCGCGCATGCGCGGGAAGTCGATGTGGCCGCCCGTGAGGGGATCGGCGAGATCGGCGGAGGCGTCGAGCATGCGCTGCGGCGTGTCGACGTGGGTGTCGATCGCGAGAGGGAAGGGGTCGGCGGGAGCGGGAGCGGGAGCGGAAGAAGGGCGCGAGGCGGATGGGGAGGAGACGGAGGATGGGGAGGAGGGAACGGGCGCGGGCGCGGGCGCGCCGCAGGCTGCGACGAGACATGTGAGGAGAACGACGGCGCGCACGAGAGGAGCCTAGGACAACTCGGGCACCTCAGCGCACCGCGATTCCGCGTCGCGTCACCAGGTAGCGGAACGTGCCCGTCGCGTCCGGAAAGAAAGTCGCGGCGGTTCCGTCGGGGAGCGTGAACTGATCCACGGCGACCTGCGTCATGTTGCCGACGACCGGTACTGCGTGCCCCGTGTTGTCGGTCGCGTTCGGCGCGCTCACGTGCAGCGTGCTGCCGACGAGAGTGACGACGACGCCCGTGCCGAGCGTACCGAGGTGGTCGTCGTACGTCCCCGCATAAGGCCCCCACGTCGCCGGGCTCGTCACGCCCGACGGAATCGAGAACGCATCGGGCACGAAGAGCCGCAGTGCATCGGTCGCGATCGCCCACGTCACCACGTGCGTCCCGCCGGACGCGTTCGCCATGATCACGATCGCGAACTGTCGATCCGGGACGAGATAGGTGAGCGCCAGAGACCCCGGCAACTCTCCGTCGTGCCAGACGGCCGCGTGCGTCGGATACGGCGTGTACTCGTGGACCAGCCCGTACCCGTAGGCCTGCGTCGGCGTGCCCCGCGTCATCACGTGAGGAGCTTCCATCGCGGCGACCTCGCTCGCGTCGAGCAACGCGCTGTCGCCCGCGAGGAATCGCTCGGCCAGATGCGCGTAGTCCGTCGGCGTTGCGATCACGCCGCCCGAGGGATGCAGCATCGGGCAGTCGCCCGTCGCGATCCCGCGCGTGACGATCACGCTGCCGCTCGCGTTCAGGACGTAGCCCGTCGCGTGGTCGAGCGAGAGCGCGCCCGCAGCGTCGTACGTCGCCGTCGTCATCCCTGCGGGCACGAACACGCGGTCGTGGACGAGCTGCTCGAACGCCGTGTCGGGTACGCCGGCCGCGCCGACGAGCGCTTGCGACGCGAGCACGTAGCCCACGTTCGAGTAGTCCATGACCGCGCCGGGCTGCGCCCAGAGCGGCTGGGGGTAGTTTCGAAAGAACGTCTCGCGCGGGCCGAGCGTGGAAGCACTACCGCACTGTTGGATCGTGTCGCACGGAAAGCCGGACGTGTGCGTCAGGAGCGCGTCCATCGTGAGCGCGCTCGCGTCGTAGCCGGAGGCGAGCGCGAACCACGGCACGTAGGTCGTGATGGGCGCGTGGACGTCGAGCATCCCATCGCGCACGAGCGACATCGCGGCGGCGGCGAGCACCATCTTGCTCATCGAGTTCGCGCGGAACAGCGTCGATGTGGTGACTGGCGCCGCGCTCGCGACGTCGCGCACGCCGAGCGCGCCGGCGAACGCGAGCCGACCATGGAGCACGACCGCGATGCTCACACCGGGGACGAACGCCATGGCTCGCTCGTTCTCGGCCTGCGTCATCAACGTCCCCCACGCGGCGACCTCCGCAGCCGTCGGGCCGACGTAGGCATCGGGACCGACGAACGCGTCGTGCGCCACGGGAGCGTCGTGGCCCGCATCGGTCGGCGGCGCGAACGCATCGATCCCCGTGTCGGCGGCAGGCGCCGCGAACGCGTCGACGCCCGTGTCCGTCGTGACGACGTGCGCGTCGAGGCCCGCGTCGTCGGACGCACGAGCGTCGGGTCGATCGGCATCGCTCGCGAGCGCGGCATCGACATGCGCGTCGGTGGGCCCGACCTCTGGGGGTGGGGCGCACGCGATCGAGAAGGACACGGCGCCGCTCACGCACACGGCGCGGGCGGAGAACAAGCAAGTGCGCATGGAGACCTCGACGCTCGCGACGAAAGCGAAGTGGTCATAACAAGGTCCGTGCCGGACCGATCACACGCGAGAATCCCCGCGTGGTGGAGAGAGAGGGCGAGCGCGCCTCGCAAACTCTGCGGCGCGCGCACGTTCGTTGCGGACCAGGCATGGCGAGAGGGCTGCGCGGGTCTACGCCTCGGCGCGCGCGATCTCGGCGACGAAAGCATCCGCCTTCTCGAGAGGCACGTTCGCCGCGTCGACCATGTCGCGCGCGATCACGCCCGCCGTCTCGCCGCGCCGCAAGCGCATGCGGATCGTGTGTCGGAACCGCGCGAGCTCCGCGCCCGCGTCGACGCTCTCACGATGGCGCGTCAGCGCCGCCTCGCGCGACGCCTTCGATGCCGCGTCCGACCACAGCGCCGCGCCGCCGCTGACCAGATGGAACACGTTCGAGCCGCTGAAGAAGAGCGTCATGACGAACGAGATCGTCCCCCACCAGCCGAGCAGCATGTTGAGGCCCTGCATGCGCCCGAAGTTCTGCACGAGGCATCGCGCGCAGTGCCGTCCCGACACCGTCTCGGTCTGCCGCATGATCAGCATCCCGATGTTGCGCGAGAACGTCGCGTGCACCGTCGCCCCCGGGCGCGCACAGAACTCGCAACTCCCCCGAGCCATCGCATCGACGAATGTCGAAGGAGCGCTGGCGTTCGTCAAGCCCTCGCGCGGACCGCCCGCATGCATCGCGATCCGCACTCTCGGACTCCGCTCTCGGTCCCGCTGCCGTTCGTGCTCCCGCTCGCGCGCGTCCTCGTGCTTCCCGTCGCGCTCGGGCTACTCTCGCGCCCATGTTCGAGAAGATCCTCGTCGCCGGTCGTGGCGAAGTCGCGGCCCGCGTGGCCCGCACCTGCCGTCGCCTCGGGGCCGACACCGTCGCCACCTGTGCCGACGGAGAAGAGGAATCGGTCCACGCGCAGGCGTGCGATGCGATCGCGAACATCGGCCCGGCCGAGAACCACACCAACGCGGCCGTGATCGTGGCGACCGCGATCGCGAACGGCTGCCAGGCGATCCATCCCGGCTACGGCCTCTTCGACGAGAGCCTCGAGCTGCCGCGGCGCTGCGAGCAAGCGGGCATCGTGCTCATCGGGCCGAACGCCGAGACGCTCGTGCTCCATCGCGACCGGCTCGCCCTGCGCGCCGCCGCCGAAGAAGCGGGCGTGCGGGTGCTGCCCGCGAGCAACGTCGCTGCTTCGACCGTCGGCGATGCACGCGTGGAAGCGGAGGGCGTGGGCTTTCCGATGGTGGTCAAGCGCGCCATCGGCGTCTCGGAGCCGCGCGTGCTGCTGGTGTGCGAGGACGACGAGCAGCTGGAAGCGCATCTCGCGACGCTCGAGCTCGACGGCGCCTCGATCATCTTCGAGCGGCACATCGATCGCCCGCGCCACGTGGAAGTGCAGGTCACCGCGGACGGCAAGGGCCACATCGGCGTGCTGGGCGATCTCGAGACCAGCGCGCGCAAGGATCACCGCCGGGTGCTGGGCGAGTCGCCCGCGCCGGCGATCGATGCGCTGCATGGTCGCGAAGAAGTGCGCGCCGCGATCTGGGCGGCCGCGTTCGATCTGGTCGCGTACTCCGGCTTCCGCGGCGTCGGGTCCGTTCAATTCCTCATCGATGCGCGCGGCGCGTTCTACTTCGTCGGCTTCGTGCCGCGCCTCTCGCCCGAGCACGCGCTGGTCGAGATGTGCGCGAACGTGGATCTCGTCGAGGTCGAGGTGATGCTCGCGCTCGGCGAGAGCGTCCCCGACGCGGTGCTGCGCGCGGAGCCGACGGGCCACGCGGTGCAGGCGCGCATCGATGCGGCGATGAACCCGGTCGACGGCCGCCCGTTCCCAGGCCGCGCCGACGACGTGCGCTGGCCGCCCGCGCCGACGGGCCGCGTGCGCATCGAGAGCGGCATCCAGGCGCGCTCGCGCGTGGTGGCTGAACAGGATCCGATGGTCGCGACGGTCACGACGTACGCGCCGACACGCCACGAGGCGGTGCTCACGCTCGATCGGATCATCGCCGAGACGCGCATCGCGCCGCTCGTGACGAATCTGCGCTTGCTGCGCCGCGCGCTGAACCACGAGTCGTTCCGCGCCTGCCAGTACGACGAGGGCTTCCTCGATCGCGC
>CAYSCF010000154.1:5836-15013 GCA_964429305.1 uncultured Sandaracinaceae bacterium
ATGAACATCGAGCGACCAGAGCTGCGCCTCGTGCGCGAGAAGCTCGAGTCGGTGCTCGCGCCCGCGTTGGCGTCGAGCGTGCTCTTCGAGGCGCTCGCGGATGGCGATGGACGGCCGCCGACCACGGGGGAAGGCACGCTCGCGTTCGTGAAGGGGCCGCTGGCGCGCGTGCTCGCGCGCAAGATCCGCGGCGAGACCGGGACGGTCATAGTGAAGGACCTGACCGAGATGCTGGAGGCCATCGTCGGCCCGCAGCTCACGCCGGTGAGCCCGGCGCATCGCAACAAGATCGTGCGCGACATGGACGTGACCTTCGAGATCACGCGCGACAAGGGCGCGGTGCCGGTGCTCGTGCTTGCGAGCCACGACGGGCTCGCGGCGCGGCTCGAGGCGGCGCTCGGGCCGGGCCGCATCTCGACGCGAACGGTCTCGACGAAGCACGAGCTCGAGGGGCAGCTCAAGAAGACGTCGTTCCCGAAGATCCTGCTGGTCGACGCGATCGAGTTCCCGTCGATCGAGCCGGTCTCGCTGGCCGTGCTGCTGCAGAGCTCGCCGCCGGGGACCATCCACGCGATCTGGGGCGCCGACCTCGCGTACGGCAGCGTGCTGCTCGGCGAGCTGCTCGAGAAGCGCGTCCCGGCGACGCCCCTCGATCGCCGCGAAGGGATCGAGCCGCTGCTGGATCTCGTGCGCAGCCGCCGGGCTTGATGCCGCACTTCCGCGCTCCTCCGATCGAGGGGATTGCAACGACCGCGCCTCCAGCGCAGATCAGCAGACGGTGATCGGCGAGGAGGTCAAGCAGCGCATCCGAGAGCAGACGGACATCGTCTCGCTCATCGGCGAGCACGTGGCGCTCAAGCGCTCGGGCTCGAGCTTCAAGGGCCTCTGCCCGTTTCATCCCGAGAAATCGCCCTCGTTCTACGTCAACCCGCAGAACCAGTTCTTCAAGTGCTTCGGCTGTCAGGCGGGCGGCGACGTGTTCACGTTCATCACGCGCCTCGAGGGCATCACGTTCCCCGAGGCGCTGCGTCGCCTGGCCGAGCGCGCGGGCGTCGAGATTCCCGCGAGCGATCCGCGCGAAGAGTCCGCGGCGCGGCAGGCGCGTGATCGGCGAGGGCGGCTCATCGCGATCACCGAAGCGGCGGCCGGCTACTTCCTCAAGATGATCGCCGAGCACCCGCTCGGCTCGATGGCGCGCGCCGAGATCGAGAAGCGTCGCGTGACGCCCGAGGTCGCCGCGACCTATCGGCTCGGCTACGCGCCGCACGGTTGGGACGGCCTCTCGACGTTCCTCGCACAGAAGGGCTACTCGCCCGCCGAGTGCGAGGAGGTCGGCCTCGTCGTTCCGCGCCGCACGGGCGATGGTCACTACGATCGCTTCCGGCATCGGCTCATGTTCCCGATCGCGACGCACGACGGGCACATCGTCGCGTTCTCGGGCCGCGCGCTCGCGACGCCGCCGGGCGAGCGCGAGCCCGAAGAAGCGCCGGCCAAGTACGTGAACAGCCCGGAAGGCCCGCTCTACAAGAAGGGCGAGCTGCTCTTCGGTCTGAACGAGGCGCGCGTCGAGCTGCGGCGCGAGGGCGAGGCGATCCTCTGCGAGGGCAACTTCGACGTCGTGTCGGTGCACCAGGCGGGGCTGAAGAACGTGGTCGCGCCGCTCGGCACGGCGTTCACGCCCATGCAGGCGAAGATGCTCCGCAAGTACGTCACGAAGGTCATCGTCGTGTTCGACGGCGACCGGGCCGGGAAGAAGGCCGTGCTCAACGCGTTCCCGCTGCTCGCGGAGGCGCAGCTCGCCGCGCGCGTGGTGACGCTGCCGGGCGGGGCCGATCCCGACTCGTTCATGCGCGACCGCGGGCCCGATGCGTTCCGCCAGCTCTGCGCCGCGGCGCCGCCGATCGTCGATCACCTCATCGAGTCGGCCGCGGGCGAGGCGGGCTCCGATCCGGCAGCGCGCGCGCGGGCGGTCGAAGAGCTGGGCCCGGTCCTCGCGCGCATCGAGAGCCAGGTCGAGCGCGGCCTCTACGTCGAGCGCGTCGCGCAGGCGTTCCAGATCGCCGACTTCGCCGCGGTGCGCCGCGCGCTCAACAAGGGCGTGCGTCAGCCGACGTCGCGCGAGCGGAACACGCAGAACGCCAAGGCGAGCGAGGAGCCCCGGCCCGTCGCGCCCTCGGTGCTTCCCGCGATCGAGAAGGACGTCGTCGGCGCGCTGCTCGATTGTCCGGTCCTGTTCGGCGGCGACGGCGGCGAGCGCTTCGTGGCCGTGATGACGAGCCCGGAGCTGCGCTCGGTCGTTCGTGCCGCGGCGCGCATGGTCGAGGATCGCGGCAGCATCGATGCGCCGCTCCTGATGGCGGGCGCCGGCGAGGGCGTGCAGGAGTGGCTCGGCAAGCGCCTCGCCCGTCCCGAGCACGACCTGGCCTCGGCGCAGCGCACATTGTCCGACTCGATGAAGCACATGGTGTCCACGAATCGGACGCAGCGCCTCGACGAGCTCCGGCGCGAGATCATCGTCGCACACCGAAATGGGGAGACGGACCGGGCCCTCGCTCTCACCAACGAACGGGAGGCGCTGTTCCGCCAGGCGAAGGCGCCGACCAAAGAGTAGCGGTCAGACCAAAAAACAACACAGCGTTCCTTGACGTAGACCAATTCTTGAGCGATCTCAGGCGGCCGCCTCGTCACCGGGGAGGGGCGCGCGCGATATTCGGCCGGCTGCGCCGGCACTGGTTTCCAGCATTCGGCCGGCTTTGCCGGCACTAGTTCCAGCGAACGCATCCGAGGTGCAGCAGATGGTGGACAAGACCGGAGCCGGCAAGCGGCAGCGGATGAAGACGGCATCGTCGGCCGGCAACGTGCCCGGGGCCGAAGGGCACGACGAGGACGATGATCGCGAGGAGGACGACAACGAGCCGCGGACCACGCGCGCTCTTTCGAGCCTTCCTCCGACCGGGCTCTCGAGCCGACCGGGCCCGTTGAAGGGCGCGCATCGCCGCGAGGTGCAGGCGCTGCTCGACAAGGGTCGCAGCAAGGGCTTCCTCACGTACGACGAGCTCAACGACGCGCTCCCGCCGGAGATGGTCACGTCGGATCAGATCGACGACCTTCTCCTCCTTCTGGGCGGCGAGTCGATCGACGTGGTCGACGTGGCGCACGCGAAGGCGGCCGCACGCAAGGAGCGCGACGCGCGCGACGCCGAGCGCGAGCGCAAGAGCAACGCGCCCCGCGCGGGCAGCGACGACGACGACGACGAGGACGAGGAGCCGGCAGCTGCCGCGCGCCCCGAGCGCCGTCCGGCGAGCGGATCGATCGCGCCTCCGTCGGTCGACGACGCGCTCTACACGAAGTCGAACGACCCGGTCCGCATGTATCTGCGGAAGATGGGCAGCGTCTCGCTCCTGACCCGCGAGGGCGAGGTCGAGATCGCGCGCCGCATCGAGACCGGAGAGAACAAGGTCTTCGAGGTCATCCTCTCGTCCAAGGTCGGTCTCTCCGAGGTCATCGAGCTCGGCGAGAAGCTCAAGAAGGGCAAGATCCGCGTCCGTGACGTGGTGAAGGAAGACCAGGAGACGCCCGCGCAGGCGGCCGCCGCCGCGCTCGCCACCGTCGTCGAAGAGAAGGACGAGGAGCAGGCCGCCGCCGACGAGGAGGAGTGGAAGGCTCGCGTCATCCGCCACATCGACAAGGTGAAGCGGCTCGAGGGGCAGCATCAGAAGTTCCTCGACGAGCTCGAGAGCGCCAAGCGCATCAGTGACAAAGCGCGTCGCGTGGTCGAAGGACAGATGTCCAAGATCCGCCGCGAGCGCTTCGACACGCTGCGCGAGCTTCGCCTCAGCAAGAAGCAGCTCGATCGGATCGTGAACACGATCAAGGGCTTCGTCCGCCGCGTCGAGCGCGCGGAGCTGAGCATCGGCGAGGCCGAGCGCCGCGCGGGTGGTCTCACCGAGAAGGCGATCCGCCAGGCCATGCGCGACATGGCCGAGAACCCGATTCTCGCGCGCAAGATCACGAAGAAGATCGGCGCGGGCCCGGATCAGCTCAAGGACGTCCTCGAGGAGATCGCGGAGGCGCGTCGCGCCATCAAGAAGGTCGAAGAAGAGCTCGGCCAGCCGGTCGAGACGCTTCGCGCGACCTACAGCGAGCTGCACTCGGGCGAGCGCGACGCGGAGAAGGCCAAGGCCGAGCTGGTCGAAGCCAACCTTCGTCTCGTCGTCTCGATCGCCAAGAAGTACACGAACCGCGGCCTACAGTTCCTGGATCTGATCCAGGAAGGCAACATCGGTTTGATGAAGGCGGTCGACAAGTTCGAGTACCGCCGCGGCTACAAGTTCAGCACGTACGCGACGTGGTGGATCCGTCAGGCCATCACGCGCGCGATCGCCGATCAGGCACGGACGATTCGTATCCCCGTCCACATGATCGAGACGATCAACAAGCTCATCCGCACCTCGCGCTATCTCGTGCAGGAGCTCGGCCGCGAGCCGACGCCCGAAGAGATCGCCGAGAAGATGGAGATGCCGCTCGACAAGGTCCGCAAGGTCTTGAAGATCGCCAAGGAGCCCATCTCGCTCGAGACGCCCATCGGCGAAGAGGAAGACTCGCATTTGGGCGACTTCATCGAGGACAAGAGCGTGGTCTCGCCGATCGAGGCGGTGATCAACACGGACCTCGAGGAGCGCACGCGTGGCGTGCTCAAGACGCTGACGCCGCGCGAAGAGAAGGTCCTTCGCATGCGCTTCGGCATCGGCGAGAAGAGCGACCATACGCTCGAAGAGGTCGGTCAGGACTTCGAGGTCACGCGCGAGCGCATCCGCCAGATCGAAGCGAAGGCGCTGCGCAAGCTGCGTCACCCGTCGCGGAGCAAGCAGCTCCGCAGCTTCATCGAGAACACCTGAGCCTACGAGGGCACGACGAGACGGCCGCAGCGAGAGATCGCCGCGGCCGTTTCGCCTTCAGGGCAACGGGCGTCGGAAGTACAGCAACTGAGCGTCGACCTGGATGAGCTCCCAGCCCTCGGCCCCGGCCGAGTTCGCCTCACCCATGCCGTGGGTCGTCATGAGGTACTCCCAGCGCTGCACGCTCGCCGATTGAGCGCGCGCCGGCGGAATCACCGTGACCGCGGTCGCACAGCCGAGCCCGAACGCGAAGCCGAGCGCCAAACCGATCGAGAAACCCTTCTTGATGTCCATGCGCGCGATGGTGCCGCGCTCAGTCTCCGCGGAACAACCTCAGGGGCCGATCTCGGTTCGCAGGATGCGACAGGTACGCCGACAGGAGATCCGGGCTTCCGATCTCGACGTCCTCCGGGTCGAGCAAGAGCGAGCATCGCGCCACGAGCGCATCGTCCAGCAGCCAGGCTCCGATCGTCGCGTGGCTCGAGAGATGGCTCGCGTCGTCGGCGTAGTCGACCCGTCCGATCCGGAAAGGCGCCACCAGCGCGCCGGTCGAGCGGAGCGTGAGGCCCAACCGAGCGGTCCACTCGCCGACCAGCGCGACGTCCTCGCGGCCTCGCATCGCGAGCAGCGCGCGATGCGGGTGGCACGAGTGGAGCTGGAACCAACCGCGATCGGTATCGAGCGCGAGGTCGCCGGTCTCGACGGCCTCGGTCGGAAACCGACACTCGATGACGAGCGCATCGCGAAGCTCGGCACCGACGAGCGGATCGAGCCACGTCGGCCGAGTCATCCGCGCGCTCGCTTGGCGGCGGCCTTCAGCCACGCTTTCACTTCGGCTGTCGGAATCGTGTCGCCGGCTGCGAGCTTCAGGCGCCGGCCCGTCTTGCCGTCGCCTTCGGGCAGGCCCTTCGGGTCGACGAACGTCTCGGGTGGGCCCGAGAGGATCGGGTTGATGTGCGACTTGTGCGCCCCGAGCGCGCACACGGTCGCATCGCCGATCGCATAGAACGGCATCCCCCATTTGATCGACGAGGTCGCGTCGGGCGCGGCCTGCTCGATCAGCGCGCGCAGCGCGGCGAGCGTCCCGCGCATCACCCGAGGCTGCTTGGCGAAGAAACCGTCGATGGGTGCACCGTAGTCGGCGCGCGGGGCGGGCTTCTTCTTCGTCGTCGGTCTCGTGTTCGTCTTCGCAGGGGCGGGCTTCTTCTTCGCGGCGCTCATGGCGCGCGATGATGCCATGCGCGCCCACGTGCGCTTCGCGACGCCGATTCGTGCTCGCGATGACGTGGCGTAGACACGTACATCGGTTTCCCCGCGGGATTCGTAGGCACGGATCTCGCTCTCGTTCGCGGCTTCATCCACCAGAGAGGGGTCGAGCATGAATCGCACGCAGTCTGTCGCGACGTGGTCGTGGTCCGTCTTCTTGCTGGCGCTCGCGCTCGTGACGAGTGGTTGTAGCTGCGGCGCCGAAGCTCCCGCGGATGGCGGGATCCTGCCGCTTCTCGAGGCCGGCTCCGAGCACGATGCAGGACACGACGTGGGCGTGGACGCGTTCGCGCCGCCCTCGTGCGACGTCACCGGGGGCATCGGCGGGCACTGTCGAGCGCCCAACGTGTGCATCGCTGGTTCCACGTGCATCGATCTGCACGCCGGGCCGCAGACGGCGAACGAGGCGCTGCGACTGCGACAGAGTGATGGCGACGACCCGGCGCACACCGGCTATCCCATCGCTCGTGATGCGTTGATGGCCGCGGCGCCGTTCAACGCCGCCGAAGGAACGCTCTGCGCCCAGCAGTGCGACACGAGCGTTCCCGACACGTGCGGGCGGTGCACCACGTGCAGCGCGGCTCTGACGCAGATGCCGCTGCTCGCCGTGCTCGGTGGGACCAGCCTGTTGTTCGGAGCGAGCGAGCAGCAGTTCGGACGCCAGACCGGCGTGTGCCGCATCGACTGCACGTTCGACCCGGCGACGAGTGGCAGCGCTTGCCCCGCGCAGATGACGTGCGACGCGCTCGAGGGCGTGTGCGTCGAAGCATGTACGACCGACTCCGAGTGCAACACCAACCTCGGAATCACGTATGCGGGCGAGCTCGTCACCGTGCTCGACGCCGCTCACGCGCGTACCTGCAACACGACGACCGGTCGCTGCGAGCACGGGGGCAACCCGGCCGCCGTCGTGGGCGATGGGTGCAGCGGAGACGACGACTGCGCGCCCGGCGGAGGTGTGTGCCTCTCGGGTGGCCGCTGCGCCGAGCTCGGGTGCACGAATCCGAACACGCCGACGAGCACGTGCGCGGACGCGCACGGCATCTGTCTGACCTCGAGCGAGTCGATGCAGACGTCGAACCTCTGTCTGCTTGGCTGCAATCACGCGACCGACTGCGGCTCCGGCAACAGCTGTCACATCCTCTGGACCGATCCGGCCCACACGGTGCCGTTCACGATCGGGACGTTCACGGGCTACTGCGCGGGCACGTGCCTCGCGGACGACGAGTGCATCGCCACCGAGACGTGCACGGACACGACGAGCGGCACGACGGTCAATCCGGGGCGCTGCGTGCCGCGCTGCACGGGTGTCGGCGCGATCGGTGCCGCGTCCGGCGGCTGCACCGCGACCGAGGTCTGCATCGCCGATCACGCGGGCGCGACGTACGGGAGCTGCGAGGCCGTCGATCGCTTCTGCGGCGAGCCCGATCTGCGATCACTGCCGGCTGCATCGATCGACTGCGCGACGGGCTGGGTCTGCGACGAGCTGCTCGCGGGCGTCACAGGCATGCACGAGACGCTCGGCGACGGTCACTGCACGCCCGCATGCACGGGCGACGCGGACTGCACGGGCCGCGGCTCCTGCGTGACATCCGGCCTCTTCGCAGGCCTCTGCCGCACGGCGTGCACGAGCGACGCGGCCTGCACCGCACCGCAGGTCTGCGACGTCGCGCAGGGCTGGTGCGTCGAAGGCCCACCACCCGCGTGACGAACGTTCTTTCGCGGCGCGCGCCCGGCGGAGAGGTTACAAAGGCTCCGCCGGGCCCATAGCTCAACCGGTTAGAGCTCCCCGCTCATAACGGGGCGTGTGTTGGTTCGAATCCATCTGGGCCCATGCTTTCGAGCCCTTTTTCGTGGGGGATTTCTTCGCGTCGGGCTGCGTGTCACACAAATTGTCACAGTTTGCAGCGAGCGGGAGGGCGATCACGTCGGCCCCCGGGCTCACGTCGAGCGCGAGCTTGGCGACCTCGCGGCAGAGGTCGGCCCACTGCACGCGGATGTAGCCGCCGACGACGTCGGACGGCGCTGAGTGCGTCGCGCGGCGAGCGATGCCCATGTTCGCGCCGTCGACTTCGAGCAGCGAGAGGAACGTCGCGCGCATCGAGTGCTGTGCGTGCGGCACGCGTCGGAGCTTCACGCGATCGAGGTCCTGCTGTAGCGACGTGTGCGTCATCGTCGCGTCTCGGAACGAGAGGCCGGTCGCATCGCTCCGGTTCGGGATGATCGGATCGTCGGGAGTAGGGTGGCGACCGAAGAGCATCGGGAAGCCCGTGCGCTTCCACTCGGCGAGCAGCTCGGCGAGCGCGGGATGCACGGGCACCTCGCGCGCATCGCCCGTCTTGGTCTCTCGTGAGCCCCTGGCGCCGTCCGCTTGCGTCGCGACGAGCAGACGTCCCAGCGGCTTCGCGTCGGCGTCGAGGTCACGCCAGCGGCGCCCGCACGCCTCGCCGATGCGCAGCCCCGCGAGCAGCATGAGCCCATACAGCGTGCGACGGTCCGGCGGGATGCGCGTGTCGGTGAGCACGCGCCACGCCTCGTCGCGCGTGTACACGGCCCGGGCGCGCCAGGTGGCGTCGCGGTCGCGCTTACGGGGTAGCTCGCCCTTGCGCGTCTTGAGCGTGCAGGGTGACGCCACGAGCTTGCCGTCGAGCACTGCGTCGGAGAACGCCGTGCAGAGCGCGCGGTACGTGTGCAGGACCGTCCGCGGCGAGAGAATCTTGCCGGTCTTGGCGCTCGCGGTGCGCGTGAGCCCGTCCACCATCTCGCGCACGTGCACGCGCGTCAGTGCCGGCAGCGGATGCGTGCCGATCGCGGGCTTCACGTAGTCGCGGAACATCTGCGCTTCGCATCGAGCGTTGCGCACGCCGCTCGTGCGACGTCGCTCGATCCAGGCGTCGAGGTACTCGGCGACGGTCGGGACCGCCACGGCGGGCGTCTCGCCGCGTGGACCCGTGCGACGACGCTCCACGAGGTACGACGCAGCGGCGCGCTTGTCCGCCGTGCCCGTCGATTC
>CAYSCF010000155.1:0-15009 GCA_964429305.1 uncultured Sandaracinaceae bacterium
TCCGCCCGCCGGCGCAGCCGGGACCACCAACGTGGCCGCCACCCCCCGTGCGCTGCTCGCGTCCACCGCGCGCGACGGCCGGTGGCATCGCGGCTGCTGAGGGAGCGAGCAAGAGGAGCGCGCGTTGCCCGACGCGGCGCTGGACGAAGCGCTTCATTGCACCACGAAGGCGATGCTCGACCAGCGTGCCCTCGGGTGAGCCAACGCCGCGGGCGGACGCGACGGCGCGGCCTCGCGATGCATCAGCTTCGGGCTCCCGAACCGTGTGGGGCAACGTATGCGGCAAGAAGAGCGGCGCCGCTACCTCAGTGAATCAGTCCCACCGCCGTCGCTACGCCCGCCGTTCCATCCGTGCCTGCTCGGCCCGGTGAGAAGCCGCCGCGGCCGGCTTCGCCGCCGATGCCGGTGGCTTCGACCATCACGCTCGTGCTCGTCGCCATCTGGTAGGCGTCGCCGCCGCTCGGCGTGCTGATCAAGACGCCGTGGCTGCTGCCGCCGCAGCCGCCGCCGCCGCCGCCGCCCGTGCCGCCGTGGCCGCCGTCGCCGCCACGGCCGCCCGTGCGCGAGCACCAGAACGCGCCCGTGCCGCCGTTCGCGCCGATGCCGGCTGCGCCGCCGTCTGCGCCCACGCCTCCGTCACCGCCGCGGCCACCGCTCGCGGTCACGACGCGCACGTTCGTGAAGCCCGGACCGCTCGTCGCGCCCGCCGGCAAGCGCACGAGGATGCCGATCGAGTAACCGCCGCCGCCGCCGCCCGTCGCGCCCGGCGCGCCGCTGCCGCCGCTGCCGCCGCCCGCGCCGCTGCCGCCGGAGTGATCGGTGCAGCCGCCGCTGGTGCCGCCGAGCACCTCGTAGCCCGAGCCCGCGGTGCCGCCGCCGCCGCCGCCGCCGTCGCTGCCGGCCGTGCCGTCGCCTCCGAACGATCCGTGGACGCGGCCATCGCTCTCGATCGTCGGGCCGCCCGGACAACCGAGACCGCCGCCGCCGTCGATGCCCGCCGCGCCGTCGACGCCGGGAACGCCAGTGCGCGGAAGCGTCGGGTTGTCGTCGCAGAAGTTGCAGACGCCGCGATCGGTCGGCGCGTTGTACGTGAGATCGCCCGCGGCACCGGCGCCCGGTCCTCGTCCCGCGGTGGCGGCGGGGTTCGCGACCGCGACCGCGCGCGCTGCGTCGAGGTTGCACGTGCCGCCCACCGTGAAGTCGGTGCAGCCGCCGTTGCCGCACGGACGACCGTTCGTGCAGATGTCGCCCGGGCAGGCCGCGCCGCCGCCGTTGCCGCCGCTGACATCCACGGTGCGGCACGAGTGCATGCCGCCCCGACCGCCCGCGAGCGTCGGACAGAAGTCGCCGTCGTTCGAGTCGACGCCGTCCGTGCCGGACGCGCCGTCGAGCTGCGTGAGCGACGTGAGCCCCCACATCGCGAGGTTCGCGCTCGAGTCGACGCCGCGCGTTCCGTCCATCGCGCGACCGGCGAGCACCTGCACGTCGGCGAGCACGACACCGGCGCCGCATCCGTCGAGCAGGATCGACGTGCTGCCCTCGCCTTCGACGGCCGCGTCCGATCCCTGAACGATGAAGCCTTCGAAGCGCGATGCGCCCGTCACGTGATCGCAGATCAACGGCGGAAGGCCCGGCTCCGACGGGCGCTCGATCTGTACTGGATAGAGCGCGAGATCGCGGTCGGTGAAGTCCGGCGCATAGCCGCCGAACACCGATACGCCCGACACCAGGTGCACGGCGCCCGTGTAGATACCGCGCGCGACGAGCACGCTCTTGCCTTGGCTCAGCGCGCGCGCGCTCGCCGCGTCGATGGTGCGCATCGGATGCGCGAGCGTGCCGAGATCCGAGTCGTTGCCCGCCATCGTCACGTACACGAACTGCGTCGTGTCGTCGGGGATGCCGTCGCAGTTCGCGTCGCCCCCGACCATCGGCGGCGGGCCCATGCCGTCCCAGCGCTGGCACTCACAGCCGTCGGCTTGGATTCGGTTGACGTCGACGAAGCCCATCGCGCACTGCAGGTCGCAGTGGATCGTCGGCTCCGCGAGGCACGTCGCGACCATGTGCGGCCCGGGCTCGACGCACGGGATCGCGCAGTCGCCGCATGCGAGGCGCGAGACGTAGCGGCCCATCGAGTCGCGGAACGTCTCGTCGATCTGCCCGTTGCAGTCGTCGTCCTGGTGGTTGCACGTCTCCATCAGCGCGGGCTCGCACGCAGAGGCGCCCATCGCGCCGCAGTGCTGCACGCCAGCACACTCGTGCATGTCGGTCGGCGAGTGGAGAAGACACGCGAGGTCGACGTTCATCGTCGAGTCGGTGCAGCCGCAGAAGCCGCTGTTCGGCGTGCACTGGCTCGTGCCCGGCTCGGTCCCGGCCGTGCACCCGAAGCCCGCGGGGCATGCATGCGTTGCATCGCACGGCGTGCCGCAGCGCCGCGCGCCGCTCGCGGTGTCGAGACAGCGCGCGTTCGGCATGCGCAGCGCGCAGTCGTTGTCGCTCTCGCACGCAAGACAGAGCGAGACGACGTCGGGCTCGCACGCACCGGCGCCCGCCAGATGGAAGCCCGTCGCGCACGAGACGAGACGACAGATCGGTCCGTCGGTCGAGTCGTCGCACGCGACGCTCTCGGCCGTCGGGAACACGCCGCGACAGTCGATGCCGCACGTGCCGCAGTTCGTGACCTGACGATAGACGCCGTCGCTCGAGACGAAGCCTTCGTCGATCAGGCCGTCGCAGTCGTCGTCGTGGAGGTTGCAGCGCTCCTCCTCGCCGCAGAGGTGATCGCGGTAGCAGCCGCTCAGGGCCATCGATGCCATCGACAACACGAGCAGCGTGGTCGTGAGCGAGCGCGAAGCTCGAGCCGCGCCGTCAGACCGGTCGTCAGCCGAGGCCGAGCCCGCGGCGGCATGCCGCGGGTCCGGCCGCACGCCGGTCGCGAGGACGGAGCGGAGCGGCCTCGGGGCCGTGAGGACCGACCGCAGCGGCCGGTGGCGGATCACGGCCGGGATCACGGCGCGTCGCTGCTGCGAAGGAGAAGGTTGGATGGGATTGTTCATCGGACCACCACGTCCATGGCGCCGCCCGCGGCCCCGTCGGGTCCAGGCGCCGAGCCGCCACCGCCGCGTCCGGCCGTGCCCGGGCGACCGAGCTGATAGGTGTTGCCGCTGCGCCACGCGCCGACGCCCGCAGGCTCGCTCGACACGCCGGTGATCCAGATGCCGACCGATGCGCCGCCGCAGCCGCCACCGCCGCCGCCGCCCGATCCACCGTTGCCGCCGGCGCCGCCGCGTCCGCCTGCGAACGGACCTGCGAGCGTGGGCGTCGATCGCGCGGCGAGCGGGATCTCGATCCCGAACGCGCCGTTCGCGCCGCTGCCACCATCGCCGCCTGCGCCACCGTCTCCGCCACGACCGCCTTCGCTCGGCGTGATCGTGACGCGCACGATCGAAGGAA
Organism: uncultured Sandaracinaceae bacterium; assembly: GCA_964429305.1. GTDB lineage: Bacteria > Myxococcota_A > Polyangia > Polyangiales > Sandaracinaceae > JBBSAT01. Next base: position 3,451 of record CAYSCF010000155.1, read on the forward strand.
CGCTCGTCGGTCGCGTCGCGACGTAGCGCACGAGGATCGCGACAGACGGCGCGCCGCTCGTTCCGCCCGTGCCTGCCGCGCCGCCGCATCCGCCCGCGCCACCGCCGCCGCCACCGCCGCCGAGGCCGTCGACGAACTCGCACTGGCCGTTGAACCAGTCCATCAGCGCGCCGCCGCCTGCACCACCGCCGCCACCGCCCGACGCCGCCGAGCCAGACGTGCCGCCGCTCGCATCGAGGCCGACCCAATGATCTCCGTCGAAGCGGCCGAGCGGCTCGCTGCACGCGCCACCCGCGGTGCCGTTCGTTCCGTCGCCGCCGGGTCGGCCCGGGTTCGGAAGAAGGAATCCATCACCGGGGACCGTGAAGTCTGCGAGCCCGCAGCACACCATCGCACCGGGACACGCGCCGGTGTCGTTGGTGATCGGGCCTTCGGAGTCCTGTCCGCCCGTGCCGCCCGCACCGCCGCGCGCGCCGCGCCCCGGCTGACCACCGCCCTGCTGCATCGCGAACACCGGGCACGTCGCCACGCCGCCCATGCCGCCGCCCGTGTCGGCGCCGTTGCACGAGTTGCTACCGCCCGCGCCGCCGCTCACCTGGTTGGCCGCGCTCGGGATGCACTGGTGGCTCGCGTCCTCGACCGCGCCGCGCGGCGCATCGCCGGTGCCAGGCATCGTGGTGAACGATCGACCGGCGGTGCCTTCGACGCCCGACATGCCCGAGCCCGCGACGCCGCCGATGACCTGCATGTCGCGCAGAAAGAGCGCGCTGCCTGGATCGACGAGCACGATGCCGAAGGCCGCCGCGGACATCGCCGTCGCGTCGAGCCCGCGCACGGTGACCCACTCGATGCCCGTCACGCTGTTGCCCGCGCCGTGCACCGTGAGCGCCGCGCCCCCCGGTGCCGTCGTAGCGCCGGGCGCGCGGATCTCGACGCGGAACCCGTCCGGATCGAGCGCGAGGAAGTCGCGTCGATAGCCGCCGTGCAGCTGCACGCCGTCCGGCAGATCCACGCTCTCCGTGTACGTTCCCGAGGCGACGAAGACGTGCGGTCGCGGCTCGGGATCCGACATCGACATCGCCGCGCGCATGAGCGCGGTCCCGATCGTGCGCAGCGGGCGTGTGGGCGAGCCTGGCCCCGTGTCGTCGCCGTCCGTCGCCACGTAGAAGCTGTGGATGACGATGCCGTCCGCGCCGTCGCAGTTCACGTCGAGCATCGAGCCACTCGTGCGCACGGGGCCCGGGTCGTCGGTGATCGAGCTGACGACGCACTCGCAGCCGTCGGCGATGATGCGGTTCGCATCCACGCGATCACCGGGCTGGATCCCGTTGTCGGTGTCGGGGCAGTGCAGCACGCAGCTCGGCGCGAACGGATCACCACCGCAGATGAGATCCCCTTCTGGGATCGTGCTCATGGTGCAGTCGACGCCGCACTCGCCACAGTCGTGGATGTTCAGGATGTACGCGCCGCGCGCATCGCGGAACGCATCGTCGACCGTGCCGTTGCAATCGTTGTCGACGTGGTCGCACACGTCCATCGGCGCGACGCACGCGCTGAGCACGCCGTCCATGCACGTGCCGCTGCCTGGGCAGTGATGGCCCATCGGGTCCGTGAGCGCGCACGCGATCGTGAAGTTCTGACCCGGCTCGCACGAGCAACTGCCCGACGGTGGCGTGCACGAGCCGCCGTGGCACTCGTAGCCGGTCGGGCACGTCAGCGAGCAGTCGACGACGCAGCGCTGCTCGCCACCGAGGCTCAGGCAGTGCGCTTGATCGAAGTCGCCGCAGTCGCCGTCGTCCGCGCACGTCATGCAGAGACGATCGTAGGCCGGCACGCACACGCCGCTGCGCGAGGGAACCCAGCCCGGATCGCAGGTCAGCGCGACGCAAACGGGCGACTCCGCGACGAGACCGCATCCGATGGTGAGCTCGTGCGGCCGGCCGACGCGGCACGCGTGTCCACACGATCCGCAGTTGTTGATGTCGATGTAGCGGCCCATCGAGTCGCGGAAGTCTTCGTCGACGAAGAGATCGAGATCGGAAGGCGGGCCGGCATCGCCACCGTCGAACGAGCCGGCGTCGTGCGAGACACCGACATCGGGGAGCGGGCCTGCGTCGCGCGCGGCATCGGGGCCGCCATCGCGCGAGCCGCCGTCGCGCACGGCGCCATCCATGCCGGGGCCGCCGTCGAGAACGCCGGCGCGCACGAGACCGTCGAGGTCGTCATCGAGGCCGTTGCAGATCTCCGGCTGCGGGATGGGGCCCGGCTCGGCGTCCCACTGATGCACCTCGAGCGCCGAGCGACTGCCGCAGCCGCCGAGGGCCAACAGCGTGAGCACTGCGGCAAGAGAAGGAAGATGAGCCCGACCCATTGGCACCCAGTATAGGAGGAGCCACGAAGGGCGCCCGTCGGCTCAATTTCCTCAGGAGGCCTGGAGCGGCCTGCTCGACGGACCGGCGGAGCCGGATCCGTCTCACCTCCTCTCCGCTCGCTCCGCTCGCGAGCGGGCCACGCCACGCGCTGCCGGCACGCTCGTCCGCGCCGCGACTCTCGACCCGAGCGCGTTGACGGTTCCTGCTTGCTCGGCGACGCTCGCGCACGATGCACGCGCGCTCGCTCCCGCTCCTGCTCGTTCTCGCGCTCGTCGCCACCGATGGGCACGCACAGGACGCGGGTGTCGACGCGGGCGCGACCATCGCCCCGGCGCCCGCGCCCGAGGACACGAGCAGCGGCCCCCTGCACGTCGTCACGGGCGTCTATCTCAACCAGATCATCTCGATCGATCTGAAGATGAACCAGTTCACCGCCGACTTCTGGATGTGGTTCCGGTGGCGCGGCGGGCCGAGCGACTACAATCCGCTCGACTCCTTCGACATCATCAACGCGCGCATCAACTCGCGCGCGACCACCGAGCGACGCACGCTGCCCGACGGGACCGAGTACGCCGAGATCCGGCTCAACGCGACGATCACGCGGCAGTGGGAGCTCGAGCGCTATCCGTTCGACGATCACGAGCTGCAGATCGCCATCGAGGACGCGACGCTCGAGGACCATCGGCTCGTCTTCGACCCCGACGTGGACAACAGCGACGTCGATCCGGATCTCTCGGTCTCGGGCTGGCGCATCGGCGAGCACCACATGACGGTCGCCACGCGCGTCTATCACTCGAACTACGGCGACACGTCGCTTCCGACCGGCTCGGAGTCGAGCTACTCGCGCGTGCTCTTCACCGTCGATCTGCACCGCGAGGGCCTGGCGCGATTCTTCAAGGTCTTCTTCGGCATCTTCGTCGCGACGCTGGTCTCGTGGGCTGCGTTCTTGTTCCGCCCGAAGGATGCCGGCTCGCGCGTGGGCGTCTCCATCGGTGCGCTGTTCGCTGCGGCGGCGAGCAGCATCGCCATCAACGCGCAGCTGCCCGAGGTGAACGGCATCACGCTCGCCGACACGATCGTGTTCATCTGCCTGACCGCGATCCTGATCGGTCTCGTGCTGAGCATCGTCTCGCTGCGGCTGGCGGATGCGACCGACGCGCTGCTCGCCCATCGCGTGAACCGCATCGCGACGATCGCGTTTCCCCTCGCGGTCATCGGAGCCATCCTCCTCGCCGTTCACGGATGACGCACCACGGGCGTGCCGGAAGCCGGCGCGGAATGGTATGAAGGGGCAGTGAGGGTTCGCGCGAAGCTGGCCGCCGCCGTGGGATGTGCTGCCCTGCTTGGATGCTCTTCTCCGGGTGCGGAGCGCGCGATTCGCGTCACGGTCATGGTGCGCAGTCCCGTCGACGATGTCTGCATCACGGCACGCGACGAGGACACGACGCCCGCGCCGACCGTGCTCGGCTTCCCGTACGACGCCAGCATGCTCCCGACACCAGCGACGCTGACGTTCGTCGCAGGGCCTTCGTTCACCGGCCCGGCCGAGATCACCGCGCGCGGGCTGACCGCGGGCAGCTTCGTGGGCGGCGCATCCGTGACGACCTCGCTCGCCGTCCACGGCACGACGGACGCATCGCTGCCGGTCGAGCGCTGCAGACCGCGGGGCACGGCCGGGTTCGGAACGCGTCCCGCGGGCACGTTCGTGGTGCTCCTCGCTCCGCCGCGCATGATCGCAGCCGACTACGACGGCGACGGCCGCGACGAGCTGCTCGCGGTCGCCGAAGATGGAACGCTCGCCTCGCTCGATGCCGAGTTCGTCGACCGCGGCTCGCATCGCGAGAGCTCGCTACGCGCGCCCGATGGCGTGCTCGTCGGCGCGGGCGATCTCGATCGCGACTGCCGGCTCGACGTGCTCACCGTCGCCGGCTCGGGCGTGTTGGTCGTGACCTCTCCACACGGAGACTCGCCTCCTCCGGTCGGAAACGCGCCGCACGACGCAGCGATCGGCCGCGTCGCTCGCACCTCGCCGCTGCGATTGATCGTCGGTGGGACCACCGGGCTCGCGCTCGTTCCCCCGTCCGGCGCGACGGGGACGACGAGCATGCTCGGCACGATGCCGATCGATCACGTCGCGACGTGGGACATGGACGGCGACGGCGGCTCGGAGATCGTCGCGACGGGAACGATGGGTCTGGTCTCGTTCCACGCGATGGCAGGCGCGGAGTCGATGACGACGCTTCTGCCGGCCGGCTTCGAGATGTTCCACGGGCCCGTCGCTGTCGGCGACGTCGACGATGACGGCGACGTCGACGTCGTCGTCGCGAACACCACCGCGCTCCACGTCGCGCGCCGCGGCGCCACGAGCTTCGTGGATGCGTCGGGCACCACCGCGACCACGCTCGACATGGCCGTCGTCCGTTTGATCGTCAGCGACGTCGACGGCGACTGCGCCGACGACGTGATCGCGATCTCGGCGAGCGGCACGGTGTCCGCGTTCTCGGTGAAGCCGAGCGGTGGTCTGATGGCGATCGGCAGCATGGCCAACGCGCTCGACTTCGCGGTGGGCGACTACGACGGCGACGGCGTGAGAGAGATCGCGCTGCTCGGCACGGGAGGGCGAGTCACGCTGTGGCAGCCCTGAGATCTCTCATCGTAGTGCTGATGCTCGCGGCGCTCGCGAGCCCTGCATCCGCACAGACGGACGACGCGCAGGCGCTGCTCGAGCAGGGCCGGCGCCTCTACGCCGACCTCGAGTACCAAGAGGCCGAGAGCGTGCTGACGCGCGCGCTCGCGACGCCAGGCTTGCCCGATGCGTTCCGCGTGCAGGTGCTCGAGACGCTCGGCTTCGTGCAGGTCGTCGAGGACGAAGAGCCCGCCGCCCGCAGCAGCTTCGAGCGATTGTTCGCGATCGATCCGTACTACATCGTGCGCGAGCCGAGCGGCTCCCCGCGCGTGGAAGAGATCGTCGAGAGCGTGCGCAGCCGCGTCGCGCCCGATGCCGCGATCGATCCCGAGGCCGCGATCCGCATGGACCTGCCGGCGGCGGCGCGCCCGGACGATCCCACCGAGGTGCGGCTGGCAGTGTCGTCGCCCGCCATCGTGCGTTTGGTGATCCGCGTGCGCGGAGATCACGACGTCGCGTTCCACTCGCAAGACGTCTCCGTGAGCGGCGGCTCCGTCGTCGCGTCGATCGCACCCGTGAGCGACGCGACCGAGCTCGAGATCTACGTCGAAGGCCGCGACGCGCGCGGCCGGCTCGTCACGCGCGAAGGCAGCGCGCTCTTGCCCCTCCACCTGCCCGTCCGCGGCGAGCCCGCCGGACATGGCGACGCAGGCGGCTCCATCCTCGAAGAGTGGTGGTTCTGGACGATCGTCGGCGTGGTCGTCGTCGGCGCAGCCGTCGGCATCGGCGTCGGCGTCGTCGTGGGCTCCTCCGGCCCGACACAGGCCGATCCCGGCACGCTCCCGCCCGGCCGCGTCGTGCTTCCTTAGATGCAGTGACGACCCGCGCCGGCGCGGTCGCTCGTGTCCGAGTCCGTGCAGCCGGTGCTGCAGTGCACGCCGTGTCCCGACGCGTCGGCGAGCGTCCCGGTGTCCGAGTCCGAGCAGCCACTGGTCGTTCCGCAGTGCACGCCGTAGGTCGCACGATCCGTCGAGTCGCTGTCGGAGCAGCCCGTGTGGCGGCAGCCCTCCAGCGTTCCGGCGACGAGCGCTGCGCCGGCAGCCGCCGCGACGTAACCGAGCGCCGAGCGGCGTCCGATCACACGCTCCGTGATCATCTGGTCGGGCGCGAGCGTCTTCTTGTCGGCCATGGCACCGATGGTAAGCGCGAAGGCCACCTGCGTCGATTGCGACGCGGTGGCCTTCATGCTCGTGCGGATTCGCTATCGAGAGAGCGCTTCGGCGCGGTTCACGATGCGCGGCGTCAGGAAGATCAGCAGCTCCGCGCGCTCGTCTCGGACGCGGCGTCGCTGGAAGAGCACGCCGAGGATCGGGATGTCGCCGAAGAACGGGATCTGATCGACCGTGCGGCCGGTGTTGCGCGTGTAGATGCCGCCGATGACCGCCGTGTGGCCGTCCTCGATCAAGAGATCGGTCTCGGCCTCGCGCTTGAGGATGGTCGGATCACCACGAGGCGAGGTCCGCGTGAAGTCGGGCTCGTCGCGCGTGACTTTCACGTGCATCGAGACGCTGCCGTCGCTGGTGACGTGCGGTCGCACGCGTAGCTCGAGCTTGGCTTCCTGGAAGGCCGTCTGGACACCTTGCGCGCTGATCTGCGAGTACGGGATCAACGTGCCTTGCGCGATGTGCGCTTCGTGGTTGTCGAGCGTGAGGATGCGCGGGCTCGAGATGATGCGCACCACGCCCGTCGACTCGGCCGCCGACAAGCGGACCGCGAGGTTCACGCCGCCGCCGAGCGCGCCCATCGTGATGCCGAGCGCACCACCAGTGCCGGTCGCGGTCGTCGCAGGAAGATTCACCGCGTAGTTCGGCGTCGAGATCTGACGCTGATACGGAGAGAGACCCGCGGTCGGTGTCGCCGTGTCGTAGTTGCCGCCGGTGAAGCCCATGTTCGCGGGGAACACGAGGCCCGTGGGATTGCCGGTGGCCGTGCTCATCGTCACGTCGCCGCCCCACTGGATGCCGACGTCGCGCACGTACTGGCTCGTCGCTTCGACGATGCGCGCTTCCACGAGGACCTGCGGTGTCTGCGTGTCGAGCGTGCGGATGAGCTCCTCGACGTCGTCGAGGATGTCGGCGATGTCGCGCACGATGAGCGTGTTGGTGCGCTCGTCGACGCTGACGCTGCCACGCTCGCTGAGCAGCTCTTCGACGCGCGGCTCGAGCTCGCCCGCCGTCGCGTAGCTGACCGGAACGAGGCGCGTCTCGAGCGGCTCGAGCGTCTCGAGCTGCTTGCGGCGCTCGATCGCGAGCTCGCGCTCCTTCTCCAGCGTCTCGAGCGGCGCGACGCGGATCAGATTCCCGCGGCGCACCATGCCCAGGCCCTTGGCCTGCAAGATCACTTCGAGCGCCTGATCCCACGGCACGTTGCGCATGCGGATCGTGACGGTGCCGCTGACGTCGTCGCTCGTGACGATGTTCACGCCACCGACCTCGGCGAGCAGACGCAGGATGTTGTGGATGTCGGCGTTGTTGAAGTCGAGATCGATGCGGCGACCGCGGTAACGACGGTGACCGCGCGCTTCGTCGACCTGCAGCGGGACGTCCGTGAGGAATGCGGCCGCTTCGTCGGAGTCGATCTGGAAGCCGTCGAGCTGGTACTCGCCCATCTCCTCTTCGATCGACTCGCGCATGTCTTCTTCGCGCGCGATCGTGCGCACGGACGGGCGAGCGGCCTCGGTCTCGGGTACGGGCGCGGCCGCGAAGAGCCACACGATGCGGTTGCCCTCGCGGATCGCGGTGCCGGGCGCGCCATCGGGACGATCGACCTCGATGACCGCGCGTCCGTCCGCCATGTGCACGCGTATCCCGCGCACGACGTGGCCACTTCCGCGGACCTCGATGTTCCGATCGACGCTCTCGCCGATCGATGCGGCAGGCACTTCGAGACGCGCCGGGCCGACCGAGCCAGGAAGGAGATTGAAAGGCGAAGCGTGATCGAGCGCGACCACGACGCGGTCACGGCCGTCGCGACGCTCGAGCGAGACGCCTTCGATCGTCGGCGCTCCTTCGTCCTCGTCACCTCCACGATCACGCGCGGCGCCCACGACGGGAACGGAGTCGTCGTCCATCGAGTCGTCGTCCTCGATGCGCTCGAGGCGGAGCTGGATGCGGCCGGTGCTCGCGTGCGCGCGGTACACGGCGGGCGCCGAGAGCTCGAGCTCGATGCGGACGCCCATCGCCGTCTCGCTCGTGGTGCTGCGCGTGACGAGACCGGAGTCGCCCTCGAGGTTCAGGCCGGCATCGGGCATCGTCGCGTTCGACAGATCGATGACGACGACCCGTCCCTCGTCGCGGCTGCGGATCTCGTACGTCGGCACGGCGAAGTCGCCCCGGATCGTGAGATCGGCGCGCGAGCTCGTTCCGTGGACCGAGAGCGCCTGCACGTGCGCACCTTCCGAGTCGTCGTGCTGCGCCAGCGCCAGAGTGGGCACCGAGAGCGCGAGCGCGAACGTGAGGACGATGGCCGGCTTGCGAAAGGCGTGTCGCATGAGAGCTCCAGCGAGAAGGGCACACACCCCGTCTCGTCGCGCGATTCTCGGTCAGGGCGATCGCAGGGACAAAAAAACGGCGACGGTAGAGCGGTCGCGCGGAGCGGACAGCCCCAACGCATCGCGAGCGATCACCCCGTCCCGCCGGGATGATCGCTCGTGCGTCACGCGTCGACGGATCGGGCTACCCGCCGGCTTGCGCGAGCTCGGACGGATCGTGCAGCGCGATCTCGCGCGTCAGCGGCGGACGATTCGGCGCGGTCGGATCTTCGCGCGAGAGGATCACGGCGTCGTCGCGAATGCGCTCGACGCGCCAGTTGAGCGTCACCGGGATGCTGTCTTCGCCGCCGGTCTGGACGATCTCGGCGCGGCCCACGAAGTCGCCGCGGTGAACGGTGTGCCCCGTTCCATCGCCACCGACGAGCATCGCGCTCGGGTTCGCGACGCCGCTGACGATGGCGATGAGGTGCATCTCGTCGACGGCGGTCTGGCCCATCACGACCTCGCGCTGGATGCGGCCGGGCTCGACCGTGTGCGGCACGAACAGGTTCGTGTACGCGCGGAACGGATCGCGGTTGGTGTCGGCCTCGACGAAGTCGGAGTCCGCGTACGTCGTCGCAACGGGTCCGGTCGGCGTCGCATCGGCTATCGGCACTTCTGCAGCGACCGGCGCGGTCGTCGCAGGCGGAGGTGCAGGCGGCGGCCCGACGTTGATCGTCTCGCCCCCGCATCCGAGCGCGAGCAACACGAGCGAGAGAGCGAGCTTCTTCACGTGGCACCTCCGGGCGCCGCGTTCGGATCGGGCGCCGCCGCCTCGTCCGCCGTCGGACGACGGAAGGTGTTGGCCATGAGGCTCACGTCGATGATCACGTCCTCGCCGACGACGTGCGGATGCTCGAGGCCGATGTCTTCGAGGCTGATCGCGCGCTCGAGACGGCTGACGCTGTACACGAAGCGCGCGAGCTGGTGGTAGCGACCCGAGACGTGGAGCGAGACCGGCACGCGGATGTACTGCGCCTCCGGCTCTTCGGGGCGAGGCTCGACCAGGCGCATCGCGAGGCCGCTCGTCTCCGCGAGACGATTCAGATCCTGTAGGAACGAGGCGATCTCGGCCTGCTCCGGGAGCACGCGCAGGTTCGCGCGGTCGAGCCCTTCGCGAGATGCGAGCTGCTCGCGCAGATCGATGTACTCCTGCTGACGCGCCTGGGCCTGCTGCATCTGCGTCTGCAGCGTGTTGTGTTGGTTGCGCGCGCTCTCGAGATCCTCGGTGAGCGGCGAGTGGAGCGCGAAGTAGTAGATCGCGCCGAGCAGCGCGACGACGAAGATGCACACGGCCGCCTTCACGGGCGTCGGTTGCGCCGCGAACGTCTGCGGTGTGGCGGGCCTGGCTGCGGGGGGTGCCATGCGTTCTCCTCAGTACACGACCGAGCACTGGAGCTCGAAGGAGATGAGATCGAGGTGCGATTCGCTGTCCACGATCGCCTCCGTCTTGGTGAGCGTGACGTTGCCGAAAGACTCCGAGAGCGACAGACGCCTCAGGAATTCGGCGACGTCTTCGTTGGTCTTGCCGAGGCCGTGGATCTCGACCTGGCGATCTTCTTCGCTGAACGACGTGAGCCAGAGCCGGCGCGTGTCCCACGCGGGATTGAAGCCGGCGAGCGGGTTGTCGCGACGGATGGCCTCGAGCCGCTCCGGATCGACGGTCGGACCGCCACTGGCAGAGAGGATGCGCGAGAGCTCCATCATCACGCGCGTCGGGCCGAAGCGCGCACGCTGGAGATCACCGACGACCTGTTCGAGCTCTTGGCTGTGCGCGAGCTCGGCGCGCACGACGTCGATCTGCGCCGACTGGCTCTCGAGCTGCGTGATCTCGCCCTGGAGCGCCGCATTCTGCGCGCGCTGCTCGTCGAGCGCGCTCGTCCCGTTGAAGTAGAGGAACGCGCACACGAGGATGGTCACGAACGCGGTCGCGAGATACGCGATGATCCACGGCGTCGCGCTCGCATCGCCCGCACCGCCCGAAGAGCGCGCTTGCTTTCGCGCGTTCGGGAGCAGGTTGATTCTAACCATCATTCGACACGCTCCCGGTCCTTGCGCAGCGCCAGACCCGCGGCCACGACGGCCTGTGCGGATCGCTGGGCGAGCAGGCCCTGATCGACGGTCTTGGGATCGAGCGCGGCGATCCGCTGCGGATCGATCACTTCCACGGGCACGCGCGCCCGACGCTCGATCGAGTCGAGCAGCGCGCGGATGTTCGCGGTGCCGCCCGACACGTAGACCTTGTGGACCTCGCCCTCGCCGCTCGTCGCGAGATAGAAGTCGAGCGAGCGTTGGATCTCGCCTGCGAGCTGCTCGACCACGCGGCCGACGATGTCCGGCACCTCGCGCGGCACGAGACCGCGGCCGTCACCGCCGCACTTGTAGGCCTCGGCCTCTTCGGCGGAGATGCCGAGCTCGCGCTGGATCTCCTCGGTGATGTTGTTGCCGCCGTTCGCGATGTCGCGCGTGAAGCTCGTCGTGCCGCCGCTCAGGATGTTGAGCGTGGTGAGCGACGCGCCCACGTGCAGCAGCGCGAGCGTCTGGTTCGTGGGAATCGCGCCGTACCCCGCTTCGAACGCGTTCTGCACGGTGAAAGCGTCGAGATCGATCACGCGAGGCTTGAGCTTGGCCTCGAGCGCGAGGTTCGTGAGCTCGTTGACCTCTTCCTTCTTGGCCGCGACGAGGAGCACGTCCATCTGACGCTGCTCCTCGCGCCTGCCCACGATCTGCCAGTCCATCTCGACCTCGGCGAGATCGAACGGGATGTGCTGCTCGGCCTCCCACTGGATCTGCTCGCGCAGCTCCGCGGGCGTCATCAGCGGCATCGTGATCTTCTTGATGATGACCGAGTGCCCGCTCACGCGGAGCGCCACGTCCTTGAGCTTCTGCTTGTGGAAGAGCTTCTCGAGCCCTTCGACCACCGCGGCCGAATTGATGATGTGACCGTCGACGATCGTCTGCGCCGGAAGCGG
>CAYSCF010000156.1:0-14944 GCA_964429305.1 uncultured Sandaracinaceae bacterium
CCCCGCGCGCGGGCGGCCCCCCCCGGCCCGGCGGGGGGGGGGGGCCTCCCGGCGGGGGCGCGGCGCGGGCGCCGCGGTGGCCGCCCCCCGCTCTTGCGGGGGGGGGGGGCCGCGACGCCCGCTCCGTCGATGCCTGGCGGCCGACACTCGAGGCGCACGCAGTGCGGCAGGTTCAGATCGAGCTCGGCCGTGTCCTCGATGACGACGACGCGATCGCTCGGATCCATGCGCCCGCACATGAGGCCGAGCGTTGTCGTCTTTCCGGTGCCGGTGCCGCCCGAGTAGATGACGTTGAGGCGCGCCTTCACCGCGGCGTCGAGGAACTGTGCCATGCGCACGGTCATCGTCTTGCGCGCGACCATGTCCTCGAAGGCGCGCAGCGATCGCGTGAACTTGCGGATCGTGACGATCGGGCCGTTGAGCGCGACGGGCGCGATGACGATGTTCACGCGCGAGCCGTCGTCGAGTCGGAAGTCGACCATCGGCGCCTTCGCGTTCACCGCGCGGCCCGTCGTGGCGATGAGGTTGTCGACGAGCGCCAACATCTGTTGCGCATCGACGAAGACCGGCTTGAGCGAGTGCATCTGCCCGCCCTTCTCGACGAAGAGCTGGTGCGGCCCGTTGAGCATCACCTCGGTGATCTCGGGATCCTTGAGCAGGTGGCGGATCGGGAAGACGCCGGGCTTGTCGATGTCGGCCATGCCCGCATCCTAAGCGGATCGCGCCGGTTCGTTTCGAGGAAGAAGCACACGGACACGCGTGGCGAGTCAGCCGAGCGGCGTCGTCCCCGTCGATCGCCCGGCGCGCTTGCTGGCGCTCTCGCCACGGACGAACAGAGTGAGAAACACGACGTTCAGCAGCGCGCCGACGACGTCGAGCGAGAGCAGCCGGAACGTCGCTTCGGTCGGCGCACCGCCGTGCACGATGCCGATGATGCGGCCCGACATGAAGCCGACGAGCGAGAACGTCGCCGCGACGAGGCCTGCCTTCAGATAGGGCGGATTCATCGCCGCCCACACCAGGAACAGGCCCATGCCGATCTCGAAGCCGCCGTACACCGCGGACACGTCGGCGATCGCGTCGGTGCCCGCGAGCGTGATGCCGAACTGACCGGTCATGCCGTGAGGGTCGACCATGAACGCGATGCCGAAGTAGAGGAGCGAGAGCGTGTTGAGGATCAGCACCACGCGGTATTTCGTCAGCGAGCCCATGGGGCACTCTACGCGAGCGAGGCGAGCGCGCGGCGCACCATCGCTTCGGCGTAGCGATCGCGGTGACCGGGCGACCAGCCCGCGAGGAAGCGCTCGAGATCGGCCCACGCGAAGGGGACGAGCGCACGCCACTCCGACTCCAGTGCGGCGCCGTCGATCGATGCCGGTAGCGATCGCCGCAGCATCTCGAAGTACGTGTCGAGCCAGTGGTCGGCCGAGCGCTCGCATCGCGCTTCCCCGAGGCAGCTGAAGAAGTAGACGACGTCCTTCGTCCCGCAGCCGCCGCCGACGTACTGGAAGTCCACCGCCGCGACGCCGGTGGCGCCGAAGCAGAAGTTCGCGGTCTTCGCGTCGCCGTGGACGAGCGTGCGGAACGTGATCGCTTCGAGCGCCGCATCGATCTGCGCGGCAGCATCGCGCAGAGCGCCGCGCGGCATCGCGTCGAGCTCGTCCGTCCGCGTCGCGAGATGCCAGTACGTGCCCTGCGGCCAGAGATCGGCGGCGTCGATCTCGCCGGCGCGATGCGCGAAGGTGGCGTGGAACGACGCGAGCCAGGCGAGGCACGCACCGATCTCCGCTTCGGAGAGCGAGCGCGAGCGAAGCGGGAATCCTGCGGCGTCGAGATCCTCGAGGACGAAGAGCCAGCCGGACTCGTCGCGCTCGGCGGCGAAGCAACGCGCGACCCGGCATGCATCGTCGCAGCGACGCGCGTGGCGTAGGTACCAGGCGCGCTCGACCTCGTAGCTGCGCAGCTTGCGCGCGTGCGAGCGCTGGGCCGCTGCATCGCCTCGCATCGGCGGCGGCCGCACGTGCTTGACGACGACGCTCGCGTGCTCGCCGCCCGCGAGCCCGATGCGGAGGATCTCGCCGTAGCCGCTCCAGAGTGATTGCACCTGCCGCACGTCGATCACGCGCTGCGCGCCGGTCCGCGCGATCACGCGATCGAGCATCGAAGATCGAGCGATGTGGCTCACCCTCGCCGAGTGTAGACGCGGCGCGCAGGGATGGTGTCGCGGCGTGACCCCGGGCACTCTGAGGTGTGCGCGCCTCACTGCTGCTCTCGCTCGTCCTGCTCGGCTGCTACCAGACGCACGAGCTCGGCGTCGATGCGGGACCGCGGCCCGACGTGGGCCCGACGCCCGACACCGGCAGCGTCTCGTGCGACGAAGAGTCGATCCCGGCGTTCGTCGGTCCGCGCTGCTCGGAGAGCGTGAACGCATGCCGCGATGCTTGCGCGATGACCGACGACACGTGTCGCGACGGTTGCCTCGACGCGTCGTGTCGCGCGTGCCGCTTCCAGACGCTCTTCCACTGCGCGAACGCTTCCGGCTGCGAGGCGCTCTGGCATTCGTTCGCGTGCTGTGTCGAGAGCGTGCCGATGTGCTCCACGCTCCGCGGCTTCGCGCGGTCTGGATGTGCGTCGAGCTGCCCCATGCAGTTCGAGCCATACGCCCAGTGCATCGAGAGCATGGGCGGGATGCCTTGCTTCATGGAGGTCGTGACCGACTGCGGGCTCCGATCTCCATGATGCGGCCCACGCTCGCGGCGTGGCGCTCTCGCGGATTCGCTTGCTCGCGGCGGAGCGTTCCCCTATCAACGCCGCCCTATGAAGAAGTCCCGCAGAGCCTCGGTCGACGACGTCGTGGTCACCGAGACGCCCGCGCCGCAGGAAGCTGCGCCCGCGAGCGAGGCCGATCCGGTGTTCGCCGAGCCGCCCGCGCCGGAGCCGCAGGGCCGCGATCGGATCCAGCAACAGCTCGAAGCGCTCAAGCAGCGCGAGGCCGAGCTGCGTCGGGAGCTGGCGATCGCCGATCATCCGGCGCTCGCCGATGCGATCCGCGCGATCGAAGGAAGCGCCTACGGCGTCACGCGCGTCGAGTCGAAGATGGCCGAAGGCCTCAGCAAGGCCGAACAGCGCCGCAAAGAGACGCTCGAGAAGAAGCTCGCGAGCGCGCGCGAGAAGCGCGCCGAGATCGACACGCAGATCACTGCGCTGGAAACGGAGCTCGAGCCGCTCGGGCCGGCGCGCGTCGCCGCGTTCGATGCGTCGCGCACTCAGGCGCTGCTCACGCTCGTCGCGCTCTTGAAGGAGCACGACGCGGGTCTCTCGGCCGCGGGCCTCGAGATCGAGATGCTCGTTCCATCGCTCTCGCGTTGGCGCACGGAGATCGACGCGCTGCGCGCGCGCTGAATTCCACGGCTCAAGCCCAGCGGATCTCGACGTGGATGCGTGCGAGCGGAACGCCGTGCGCGCTGCCGCTCGGCTGGGTCGATCGCACCGTGAAGGCGCCGCGGGAGGCGCCCGAGGTGATCAGCGCTGCTTCGCCGTACGACGTGAACACCTGAGCGAACCAAGGCGCGAGTGCCCACGGGATTCCGTCGAACGCGGCGTCGACCTCGCTTCCGTCCTCGCGCAGCACCTCGGCGCGACCGAAGTCGAACACCTGCGTGAAGAGCTGCGGCACGCGGCGCGCGACCGACTGCGTCGGCACCATCGCGAGCAGGAAGCGATAGACGCCGCCCACGTCCTTCGGCGCTTGCGCGCGCGAGCGACGATCGACGAACTCGCGCGGCGACAGACCACACGCCGCGGCGCACGGCCCGGCCGCGGCCACGAGCGGATAGAGGTCGTACAAGCTCGCGGCGAGAAAGGGCTGCTCGAAGAAGCGCGCGAGGCGGGGATCGTCGAAGCGCTCGCACATCCCTCGCGTACCGCCCGGAACGTTCGCTTCGACGTACTCGAGATGTCCGCGATAGCCGGTGCCCTTGATGCGAAACGGCCCTTCGCCGGGAGCGAAGGGCCACGACGCGGGATCGGGGACGAGCGCGCTCACGACGAAGTGAGCTTAGCGTCTCAGCTCGCTGCGGGCTTCTGCGTGAGCGGACCGAGGTAGTCGCGCTTGCCCACGTCGACGCCGCCGTGACGCAGGACCGCGTACGTGTGCGCCGTGTGGAAGTAGAAGTTCGGCAGCACGTGCTCGAGGAAGTAGTCGTGGCCGGTCATCGTCCGGCCTTCCCAGCGCGGCTGCGTCACGCTGCGCGACGCGCTGTCCTTGAAGTCCGCCTCGCTGAAGCCTTCGAGGTAGCCGAGCACCGACTGGATGCGCGCGCGCAGCTCGGCGAGCGTCTTCTCGTCGTCGGCGTGCGACGGCGCGTCCTTGCCCGTGATGCGCGAGACGCCGAGCTTGGCGGTGTCGCACGCGATGCCGACCTGCCGCGATAACGGCAGCTGATCGGGCGCGAGGCGGAAGGTGACGAACGCGCCCGGGTCGTACGAGCGCGCCTTCGCGTGCGCCTCGGCCTTCTCGAGCCACGTGTCCATCTGGCGGAGCTGCTTCTTCATCTGACCAACGAGGGCGTAGTACATGCCGCCCATCCTAGGTGATGGGTGGCCAGATTGGGACCCCGCCCGATCGGGCCGGTCGCGTCAGGTGCGCTCGAGCTCGGCCACGAGACTGCGAACGATCTCTGTGGCGCTGCCTTTCCGAGCGCTCGCGGCACCCGTGCCGGCCCACTGCGCGCCGAATCCGAATTCACCGTGCCCGCGTGCGGCGACGGCGAGCGCTTTGCCGAGATCGTACGCGACCGGGTACGCGGGCGCGTCCGTGCCGTCGATCGCCGTGAATCGGTTGGGCAGACAGCGCGCGGGCCGACCCGAGATCGTGCGCGTCATCACCGTTTCTTTCGCCGAGAAGAGCGCGGCGCGATAGCCGGCATCCGCGAGCGACTCGTCGCAACCGGCGAACGCGGTGCCGAGCTGCGCGGCGGCCGCGCCGAGGCGCATCACTTCGTAGATGCCGGCGCCGTCCATGATGCCGCCCGCCGCGATCACCGGCGCATCGATCCACTCGACGAGCGCCGACACGAGCGCGCGCGTGCCGAGGCGCGCGTCGGGCGCGTCGGGATCGAACGTGCCCCGATGCCCGCCCGCTTCCCAGCCCTGCGCGACGACGACCTGCACGCCGGCCGCGACCAGCGCGCGTGCCTCGTCGAGGCTCGTGGCCGTTCCGAAGAGCACGATGCCCGCCGCGCGCAGCGCCTCGATGCGCTCGCGATGCGGCATGCCGAAGTGGAAGCTCACGACCGCGGGCTTCTCCTCGATCAGCATCGCGAGCATCGCGTCGTCCACGACGAAGCTGCGATAGATCTCGCGCAGCTCGGAGGGCGGCGTCGCGCCGTAGCGCGCGAGCTCGGGCGTCAGCCGCTCGATCCATGCCTTCTCGCGTGCTGCATCGCGATGCGCGGGCGCGTGGCAGAAGACGTTCACGTTCAGCGGGCGAGACGCCGCGCGGATCATCGCTCGCGCATCGTCCACGCTCGATGCGCCGATCCCGATCGATCCGAGCGCGCCCGTCTTCGACACCGCCGAGGCCATCGCCGGTGACGACACGCCCGCCATCGGCGCCTGCACGATCGGCAGCGTGAGCGGGACGAGCGCGGCGAGCTGCTTCCAGGCGTCGTTCACGACGAGGCCAGACCGGCGAGTGCGTCGAGGACATCGCTCTCATCGAGGAATGCACGCATCGAGCGAACGTAGCAGAGGCGATGCGCAAACGTCCGAGGTGGCGCAGGATGCGTGGCATGCGTGCAACGGTCGGCTCGCTCCTCGGTCTCTTGCTGCTCGCGTCACCGGCATCTGCGCAGAGCTGGTACGACGCGACCGAGCTCGTGAACGCGCACGTGAGGCCGTCGATGCGCGCGGATCTGCCGGCGCAGCTCGAGGTCGGCGATCTCTCGGAGCTGCCGCTCTACGATCTCGTCACCTCGATCCCGCTCGACATGAGCTCGTACGGACTGCGCGAGACGATCTGGGTGACGAACACCGAGAGCGCGCCGATGAACGACGTCGTGCTGCGCGTCTTCGCGAACGTGATCGTGCCGAGCGGACAGACGCCGGCCGTCACGATCGCGCGTGGCGGTTGCCTCGATGGCGTCGCGTGCACGGTCGGCCAGGTCTCGCGCAGCGTGTGGCGCGTCGTGCTCCCATCGCCGATCCCGCCCGGCGGTCATCTGCGGATCCAGCTCGACATCACCGGCGTCGTGCGCGAGCTCGACGAGTCGCAGATGAGCATGATGGCGCAGGGCATGCAGTCGATGCAGGCCATGCAGTCGGGCGCGTCCGCGCCGCCGACGACCGACTACGGGTTGCTCGCGCACGGACAGGGCATCGGCAGCTTCGCGAACTTCTTCGCCGTGCTCGCGCGGCGCGACGGCGGCGCGTGGGTGACCGACGACGAGGGCACACAGGGCGATCTCGGCACGGACGCGATGGGCAACGTGCGCGCGCGCATCGTCGTGCCGCGTGCGTTGCACGTGGTCGCGAGCGGCGCCGAGGTCGGGCGTCGTCGTGTGCGTGAGGCCGATGGCGCGACGGATCGCCGCGTGGAGATCGCCGTGAACGCCGGCGTCATCCGCGACTTCGCGCTGCTCGCGGGGCCGACGCTCGCGGTCGGATCGCGTCAGGTCGGCGAGACGCTGGTGCGCTCGTACTATCTGCCCGAGGACGCGACGAGTGGGCAGAGCGTGCTCGACACGACGGCGAACGCGCTCGCGGTGTTCGAGCAGCGCTTCGGTCCGTATCCGTACACGGAGCTCGACGTCGTCGAGGCGCCGCTCGTCGGTGGTGCCGGCGGCGTCGAGTTCAGCGCGCTCGTGACCGTCGCGAGCATGTTCTATCGACCGGCGAGCGCGGGCGATGGAGGCGGAGGGCTCGGCGGTCTCGGCGCGATGATGGCGATGCTCGGTGACGAGGGCGGCGACGGGTCCGAGGGCGAGAGCGAAGGCGAGAGCGCGGCACCTGCGGGCCTCGATCCGATGCAGCAGTCGATCCTCGAGTTCGTCACGGCCCACGAAGCGGCGCACCAGTGGTGGCACGGCATCGTCGGCAGCGACTCGCGCCGGCATCCGTGGACCGACGAGTCGCTCGCGCAGTACTCGGCGATGCTCTACTTCGAGGATCACTACTCGGCGCAGCGCGCGGAGGAGGAGGGCGAGCGTCAGGTGGCGATGAACTTCCACGTGATGCGGCTCGAGCATCACGCGGACGGCGCGGTCGATCGCGCAGCGAGCGCGTTCCCGAACCCGATGGACTACGCGGGGCTCGTGTACGGCAAGGGGCCGTATCTCTATCGCGCGCTGCGCCGCGAGCTGGGCGACATCGCGTTCTTCCAGCGGCTGCGCGACTACGTCAGCCAGTACCGGATGCGGATCGCGCCTTCGCGTGGCGTGATCGAGGTGATGGCGAGCGGCGATCACGGGGCGCGCGTTCGTGCGCTCGCGCGCCGCTGGCTCGACGAGCGGCACGGCGATCAGGATCTCGGTCCGTCGACCATGGACTCGGTGATGGCGCGCATGCTGCCGCCCGAGATCGCGAACGATCCACAGATGCGCGCGATGCTCGGTCAGGTGATGCAGGGAATGATGGGCGGCGGCGGCGGCATGCCGTCGGATCTGGGATCGATGATGGGTGGCAGCGGCGGCGGTGACGGTGAGGAGATGTCGCCCGAGATGCTCGAAGCCGTGCAGCAGCTCATGGGTGGCGGCGGGATCGAATAGACAGGCCGCGTCGGGTGGCACCTCCTCCGCTCGCTGCGGGGGCGCGACGTGGTCAGAAGTAAGTCTCCCCGCTTTTACGCTCGCTGCGGAGGCACCACCCGCCGCTACCGTTGGGATCGGATGCGGCCTTGTTTGAATCCACGGCGTCTGCGACGCGATGCTGGCCACGAAACCGCGTTCCGCAGTTTCGCGAAGGCGATGGGCTTCGCCCCTCGCGCACCCCGCTGACTCATCGCGCGACGCTTCGCGATCGGCAGCGGAGCGCGAGGGCAAGGCCCACGCATCAGCACGATGTCGCGCAGCGACGTCGTGAAAGGACGCGTCGCAGACGCCGCCGATGCCCAAAAGCTGCCTCGGCAATTTGCTGAGCGGTGGGTGGCGCCTCCGCAGCGAGCGTAAAAGCGGGGAGCTGTGAGTTGGGCATTCTTCGCCCCCGCAGCGAGCGGAGGAGGTGCCACCCGCCGCGACCCAGTGGAGATATCAGACGGCGGGAGCGGCCCGAGGATCGCGAGGTCCCTCGACCGTCACCACTTCGACGCCGTGTTCCTTGAGGTACTGCACGCCGTTGTCGCCGAGATAGCCGCCCTCGACGACGAGCACGCGCGCGATGCCCGCGTGATGGATCAGCTTGCTGCACATCATGCAGGGCTCGCCGGTGACGATGAGCCACGCGCCGTGGCACGCGACGCCGCTCGCCGCCGCGTTGCAGATCACGTTCATCTCGGCGTGGTGGCAGCCGATCTCGATGCGCGTCCCGCTCGGGATCTTCATCGTGTCGCGCAAGCACACGTCACCGCCGCAGAGCGTTCCGCCGCCGCGCGGCGCGCCGTTGTAGCCGTCCATCAAGATCACGTTGCGGTTCGGATCGAGCAGCAGCGCGCCGAACTTGCGACGCGGGCAGTTCGACGCCTCCGCGAGCGCGAGGCACTGCGCGATGCGGATGCGAACGTGCTTGTCCTTCATCGGCCAAGCAGACCGCAGCACGCGATCGCGGTCAACCGCCTCGACCGACCATCAGGCTAGGCGACCTGCTTCCAGCGCCAGGAGATGGAGCGCGATCGCGGCCTTCGCAGGCGAGCGAAGCGACCGCTCGGCGGCCGCGAGCTTCTTTCCGAGACGAAAGCGCGCCGCCTCGAACGACGCGACGCGGCCGATCGCTTCGCGCGCGATCGTCACGTCGAGCTCGCCGCGCAGCGCCCGCTCGGCGATCTCGTGCAGCGCGTTCACGTCCGCCGCGAACCGAAGGCTCGGCTCCAGCGCATCGCCGTACGCGAACGCGCCCGTCGTGAGCAGGCTCGAGCCGCGCGCCACCTCGCCGAGCCGGCAGAGCGCGAGCCCCAGCCATCGACGCGCGAGCAAGCCCGGCAGCGGATCGCGTGCGATCGCCTCGTGCACCGTCTCGTGCTCGAGCGCCGCGCGCACCTCGTCCCAGCTCTGCGCGAACGCGAACGCCGCGCCGAGCGACGTGCGCACCCACGCTTCCTTCGCGCGACCTCGCTCTCCGTCCGAGGCGCATTCCGCGAGCGCCGCGTCGGCTTGCTCGCGCGCGGGAGCCATGCGCCCGAGATGACCGAGCGCTTCCACGAGATACGCGCGACTGCGCGCGGCGTCGTTCGGCGTGCGCTCGAGCGTGATCGCCAGCGCTTCTTCGAGCGGAACGAGCGCGCCCTCGTCGTCGCCGCGCGCCATCGCGACCAGGCCCTCGGCGCCGAGCGCCTTCAAGAGATCGCCGCGCAGCCGCGCGCGTCGCGCGATCGCGACGGCGCGCTTCGATGCCTTCGACGCTTCCTTGAGGTTGCCGCGTGCGCGCTCGTGCATCGCGCGCTGTCTCTCGAGCCGGCACAGCGCATCGTCGGGCACGCCGGTCTTGCCCGCGAGGCTCCGGCTCACCTCGACCGCGAGCTCGATCGCACGGCCGCTGCCGGCGAGATCGCCGAGATGACGCGACGCTGCTGCGAGCTGCGCGAGCGCATCGACGCGCAGATCGGGCCTTCCTTCGGGCACGATCGCGAGCGCGCGCGTCGTCGCTTCGCGCACCGACCGCCAGCGATAGCCGCTCCATCCGTCGCGTGCCGCGCGTGCAGCGCGTGCGACGAGCGCATCGGGATCGGTCGCTGCGACACGCGTCTCGAGGCAGAGGCCCTCGAGCGCTTCGAGCGTGCTCGCACCGATGGCCTCTTCGGCCTCCGCGACGTCGCCCGCCGGCACCACGACGAGCGTCGAGCCGAGCGCACGAGCCGCCGCCGCTTTCGCGCGCACGCTCCCGACGCTCGTGACGCGGTCGCCGTCGAGCGCGCCGGTCACGACCGCACCTTCCTTCACGGGGCGATCGGAGAAGAGCGAGAGCGCCGACACGAAGCACGCGGCGCCGAGCGAGCGACCCTCGACGCTCGCGGCAGCGAGCGCGGTCGGCGAGCAGGGCACGAATCGATAGCGACGCGCATCGGGACGCGCCGCCAGACGAGATGCGGCTTTCGCGATGGCATCCCGACATGCGGCATCGGCGTCGGTGCCGAGCGCGACGCGGCCTTCGACGGGCTCGAACGCGACCTCGAACATGCGCACGAGCACGGTTCCATCTTCGGCGACGAGCGGAACACGCACCGCGTGCGGCGGTCGCGCGCGCGCGGCGGCATCGACGGCTTCACGCGCTGCGCCGAGCGCGATCGCTCGCTCGGCTTCTTCGCGGCTCAGCGATCCCGGATCGGCCTGTACGAGCGCGCGCTCGAGCTGAGAGCGCGCGAAGCGTTTCTCCGCGATGCCGACCGCCGCCGCGAGCCGCTCCAGCCACGGAACGATCGCCGCGTCCGCCATCAGCCAGGGCCCATCGATCAGGTCAGGAGCTGCTCGAGCAGCGCGAAGTTCTCGCGCTCTTCTTCCGAGATCGTTCCGTCGGCCGCGATGATCTCGCGCGCCGCGTTCAGGAAGATCGAGCGGTGGCCGGGCGGCACGTTGGCCGGGTCGACCTCTTCGGCTCGCGGCGGCAGCTCGAGCCACTTCTCGACCTGCTTGGCCTCGTCGGCGTCGAGATGGAGCTTCTTCACCAGCTTGTGGACGAAGCGGCGCTCCTGGTCGGCGATCTCGAGATCCGCCCACGCGAACGAGCACACGAACTTCATCAGCTGCAGGCGTTCCGCCTTCGGGAGCTTGTCGAGCTTCATGGTGCGCGCAGCTTACTCGATCGACGAAGAGCGCGTCACTCGGGCTCGACGACCTCGAGGACGAGGTTTCCCTCGCCCTGGAGCTGGATCTGGCAGCAGAGACGGACGTCCTTTCCGTCGCCGAAGACCTCGAGCACGTCGAGCTCGTCGTCCTGCGCCTTGCTCAAGAGGGGCATGCCCTCCTTCACGCGCACGCGGCACGTCCCGCAGCTGGCCGAGCGGCACGAGAACGGAACTTCGGACTCGGGATGCTCGTCGCACACGTCGACCAGCGCGGAGCCGGCCTTCACGGTGCAGGAGTAGCCAGAGGGGAGAAAACGAACGTTCGCCATGGCGGCGCGGATATACGCGCGGAGCGCGCGACGTCAACTCGCACCGCGTTGCACCGGGACGGAACCTCGGCGCATCCTCGCGGTCCAGAGCGAAATGGCCGACCTCGAAGAGCATGCGATCCAGCGCGACCGACGCTTCGTCTACCGGTTGGTGCTGAGCCTCTTGATCGCCGCGGCGGCCGGCCTCTGGATCGCGAGCCACCTCACGAGCACCTCGACCGGGACGTGCGCGGCGGGGCTCTTCGGTGAGAGTGCACCCGCGTCCAGCCCCTAGCAGGCGCTCGTCACGGCTCGACGGGCTGGGCGATGCAGCGCGGCGTCTCGGTCCGATCGGGACAGACGACCTGGTTGTTCACGTCGCAGTCGGCCGTCGTGCCTCCGACGAGCGAGTAGCCGCCCATCGGGTTCTCCTCGTAGTGCGCGGTCATCCCCGGGGAGTCGCACACGGGATTGTCGGTGCCGTGCGAGCACAGCGCGATGCCGCGATCGCCGAGATCGGTCGGGGACGAGCACGAGTAGTTGGGGGGAGACGCGCACGCGCCCAGGACGGTGACCGAGACGAGAAGAAAGCGTCGCATGGGCCACGATGTTACGACGCGTTGGCGAAGAACGCCTCGACGGACACACGTTCACGCGTTCGCGGTACGGGCGGCAGACTGTCGAGGAAGCGCTGCCCGTACCCCTTCTCGACGATCCGCGAGTCGAGGATCGCCACGACACCGCGGTCCTTTCGCGATCGGATCAGACGCCCGAAGCCCTGCTTGAGCGCGAGCGCCGCCGACGGGACCAGGTACTCCATGAACGGATCGCTGCCCGCCTCGGTCAGCTTGCGCGTGCGCGCCTCCACCAGCGGATCGCTCGGCACGTCGAAGGGGAGTCGATCGACGATCACGAGCCGCAGCGCAGCGCCCGGCACGTCCACACCTTCCCAGAAGCTCTGCGTCGCGAAGAGCACGCCGTTGCCGGTCGTGCGCAGCCAGTCGAGCAGCACACCGCGCGGCGCATCGCCCTGCGTGCGTACCGGGATGCCGGCCGAGCGCAGCGGGCCCGTGAGCGCGCGACCGAGATCGTTCATCGATGCCTTCGAGGTGCAGAGCACGAGCGCGCCGCCCTGGCTCGCCTTCGCGAGCGCGAGCACCTCGGCCTGCGCGGCCTTCGCGAAGTCGGCGCCGCGTCGATCGGGCATCTCGGGAAGATAGAGGAGCGCCTGCGCCGCCCAGTCGAACGGCGAAGGCACCACTGCTTCGTCGACCTCGAAGTCGATCCCGAGACGCGATCTCACGAAGCCGAAGTGGTTGCCCGTCGTCAGCGTCGCGCTCGTGAGCACCACGCAGCGCTTTTCGCCGAGCACCTCGCGCCGGAAGATCGCCGACACGTCGACGGGCGTCGCGCCGATCGTCGCCGAGGTTCCTTCGCGACCGACCCAGCCGACGCGCGTGCCGGAGCCGAGATCGTCGATCGCACCGAGCGCGCCGCGCAGTCGATCGCCGCGTCGCGCGAGCTGCGCGATCGCCTCGCCTTCGTGCGCGAGCGAACGGCACCGCTCGCTCAGCGCTTCGACCGCCGCATCGAGCGCGTAGAGCGCGCCCTTGGCGGCGGGCGATCCGAGATCGGGACCGATCGGGATGCGCGATTCGATCAGGCTGCCGCGCGGGAGCAGATCGAAGAAGTCCGCCGCGCGTACGCGGAGCGTCGAGACCGCGCGCTCCGCCGCGAGATCGAGCACGTGCTCGGCGGCGAGCGTGCGATCGGCGTCACGCGCGAGCGATTCGACGCGCGCCGCCGAGACGGTCGCGCCGAAGAACTGCGCGCACACGTCCTCGATCTGGTGGGCCTCGTCGAAGATCACTGCGTCGTAGTCGGGCAACACGGACGCGACGACGCGGCCGCTGCTCTGCCGCGCCTCCGCGCGCAGCGCGAGATCGGCGAAGAAGAGGTGATGGTTCACGACCACGATGCGCGCGGCCTCGGCCCGGCGCCGGGCGCGCGTGACGAAGCACTCCTCGTGATGGCTGCAGCGCGGCCCGATGCGCGTGTCGCTGCTGCTCGCGATGCGCTGCACGAGCGGATCGTCCTCGCCGAGATCGGCCAGCTCGCGCAGCTCGCCCATCGCGCTGGTCTCGACGAGCTGCTGGAACATCGGCAGCAAGCGTCCGAGCCGCGGATCGGTGACGGTGTCCGGGCTGCGCGAGAGCTCGTGGTACCGGCGCCGACACACGTAGCTCGGCAGCCCTTTGAGCACCGCGACCGAGACGTCCGCGCCCAGCGCCGCCGCGAGCTGCGGGACGTCGCGCTCCGCAATCTGATCCTGCAGCGTCTTGGTGCCCGTCGAGACGATCACCTTCTTGCCCGACAAGATCGCCGGCACGAGATACGCGAACGTCTTGCCCGTGCCGGTGCCCGCTTCGATCAGCGCGACGCCGTCGTGCGCGAGCGAGGCCTCGACCAACGCGGCCATCTCGAGCTGGCCCTCGCGGTGCTCGTGACCGATGCGGCTGCGCGCGAGCGGACCGCCTTCGCCGAGAACTTCGCGCGCGCTCACCATGCCGCGCCCACCGATCCTACCAGCGCTTCAGCCAGAGACGGCCGAGCTCGCCGAGGCTACCTGCCATGCTCGGCAGCCGCAGCTTGCTGCCCGACACGTCGCGCCACGCGCGCACCGGCACTTCCAGGAAGGCCTCGTCCGGCCAGTGCGGACGATCGCCGAGGCGCCCCATCAAGCGCGCGATCAGCTCCACGTCGAAGACCCAGCGTGAACCGAAGGGTCGATCGAGCGCGCGATCGAGCACCTCGCCGCAGCGGAACCACTTGGCGCCGCACTGCGTGTCGTACACGGCGACGTCGATCGCGTTGGACGCGAGCGTGGCGAACACGCGGCCGAGGATGTGACGCACGGGCGAGCGCTGGATGTCGCTCCCGAGGCGCAGCACGCGCGAGCCGAAGACGACCTTGTAGTCGCTCTCTTCGAGGATCGAGAGCAGACGCAGGATCTCTTCCGGCGGCGTCGCGAAGTCTGCGTCGGCGTAGCCCACGACGGTGGCCCCGCGCGCGAGACACGTCTGCATCCCGATGCGCACGGCCTCGGCCTTGCCGGAGTTCTTCGGCATGCGATGCGCCGTCAGATTCTCCGTCCCGATCTCCGCCTGCGCGCGCTCGAAGAGCGCGAACGTCCCATCCATCGAGCCGTCGTCGACCATGAAGAGGTGCACGTCGGGCCGCAGGCGGTGCAGCGTGCGCAGCGCCTCCAGCGGCAGCCGCCGCTCTTCGTTGTAACAGGGCACGACGAGCCCGCGCGTGATCGCCAGCGTCATCCTCAGCCCCCGCGTATACTCGCGCGAGGCTCGACATGTCGAATCGTCTTGTCGTGGCGATGGCCCTGACGGCCTCGCTCACCTCGTTTCTGCTGCCGCAGACCGCCTCGGCCGCCCGGGTTCTCTTCGTGAGCGACGGCCAGACCGATCTCTCGATCGAGACCGTGCTCCGCCACGACGGTCACGATCTGACGATCGTCGAGAACGACTTCTTCGGCGGGCAGAACCCGAGCTTTCACGGCGACCTCTCGATCTACGACTGCATCGTGTGGAGCGCGACCAACGACGGATCGCAGGCGCCGCACACCGACACGCTCGCGCTCAGCCAGCTGGCCACGTTCGCACAGGGCGGCGGCGATCTCTTCGTCACGGGC
>CAYSCF010000157.1:0-14772 GCA_964429305.1 uncultured Sandaracinaceae bacterium
GGCGCGGCGATCCTGCTCGTCGCGCTCGCGCGGCGCGGTATCGCGTCGTACGTCGTGACGTCCGCTGCGCGCAGCTCGGCGCAGAGATCGCTCGGTCGCACGGGCCTGGCGCCTCACGTGCGCGGGATCGTCGCAGCGGAAGACGTCTCGCACGGCAAGCCATCACCCGAGCCGTATCTCGTCGCGCTACGGCGCTTCGGCCTGCGCGCGCGCGATGGGCTCGTCGTGGAAGATGCCGCATCCGGGCTCGCGTCGGCCCGCGCGGCAGGGCTGTTCGCGATCCGCGTGCATGGCTACTTCGATCCGCGCGAGCGTGGCGAATGGTCGAGCAACCTCGTGACACTGCGCGCGCGTCTGGTGAGAACGTAGTTGCTCGCACGCACGTAGCGCGACACCGTCTCGGAGTGCCGTCCGAGCTCATCGCCGTCGTTCCGGCTGCCGGTCGCGGAGCGCGCCTGGGCATCGACACGCCGAAGGTGTTCGCCCAGCTCCGGCCGGGCGTGCGCGTGTGGGATGTCCTGCTGCGGCGGCTCGCGACCGTCACGGATCACGTGCACCTCGTGCTCTCGGAAGAAGGAGTCGCGTTCTTCGATCGTCTGGGGCGACCGAGCCTCGACGCCGTCACGGTCACCGTGTCGTGTCAGCCCGCTCCGCGTGGGATGGGTGATGCCGTCCTCGGTGCGATCGAGCATTGGCGCGCAGCTCACGACATCGTGATCCTGTGGGGCGATCAGCTCGGCCTAAGGGCGGAGACGCTCGCGCGCACCGTCGCGGCCCAGCGCGAAGCACCTGTGCCCGCGCTGACGTTGCCGCTGGTGCAGACGCGCGCGCCGTACGTGCACTACGACCTCGACGCGCGCGGAACGCTGCAGCGCGTGCTGCAAGCGCGCGAGGGAGATTCATGTCCGGCGCACGGGCTCTCCGACGTCGGCCTCTTCGCGCTCTCCACGGCGGGCCTCGAGCCAGCATGGAAGCGCTACGTCGCGACCGCCGAAGCGCGCGGCGCGATCACGGGCGAGCTGAACCTCTTGCCGTTCTTCGCGTTCCTCTCCCGCGAAGGTGCGCATTCCACGCGCGTCGTGCCGGTCCGGGACGCGGACGAAGCGCGCGGGATCAATACGCCCGAGGATCTCGCGTGGTTCCGCGCTCGCTCCTGACGCGCTTGCCGACGAGTCGACCGAAGGCCTCGCGTCGTCGACGCATCGGCTCGATCGCGCTCGCGAGCTTGCCGCTCTGCTCGCGTCGCAGGAGCTGACCGAGCAGCGTCGTCACGCGCCGCGGATGCGCACCAGCCTGCACCGCGAGGAAGAGCGCGTTGCCAGCGAGCACGAGCGCACGAAGCTGGGCCGTGCTGAACGCGTCGTCGTACGACTCCATGCGCGCGAGGTCGGTGTACACGAGCGACTGGAAGTACGCGTCGTCGAGGCGCACGCGCCCGCTCGCTGCGAGCTCGTCGTAGAGCTCGGTGCCCGGATACGGGCAGAACGGGAAGATCGAGACGGACTCCACGCCGGCCTTCGCGCACTGCGCGATGAAACGGAACGTCTCGATCACGTCCTCGATCGTCTCGCCGGGAAAGCCGAGGATGATGTTCGTCTTCACCTCGAGCCCCGCGCGCACCGCGGCGCGCATCGACTCGAGCATGCGCGGCAGCAACACGCGCTTCTTGATGCGTGCGAGCACGCGCGGCGAGCCGCTCTCCGGCGCGTAGTTCAGGTTGCGACAGCCCGCGCGATGCAAGAGGCCGCACACCTCCTCGTCGAGCGCCTCGGTGCGCGTGCCCGACGGCAGCTGCCACGTGAGGTCCAGGCCGGACGCGATCACGAGGCGGCAGAACGCGATCACCCAGTCGCGACGCACGATCGCGGTCAGATCGTAGAACGCAAAGTCGTTCACGCCGTAGCGCGCGACGTACGCCTTCATCTCGCCCACCACGCTCTCGGGCGTGCGTGCCGACCAGCGCGTGGTCCACATCGACGGAGACGAGCAGAACGTGCACTGGTACGGGCAGCCACGCGACGCGAGGATCGGCATCGTCCGCCCGCGCACGACGCCGTGGTTGAAGCGCCCTGCGATGTAGCGCTCGATCGGGAACAGATCCCACGCGGGCCGCTCGATCGCATCCAGCGTCGCGATGCGTGGTCGACGCAGCGACTTCACGAGATCACGCCCGCCGCGCGGCGCCCGATCTCCCTCGCGCGCCGCGACGCCTCGCACCGAGCTCGCGCTCTCGCCACGTGCGAGCGCCTCGAGCAGCGACACCATCGTGGTCTCACCCTCACCGAGCACGCACGCATCGACCGCCGAACAGGTCGACAGCACGTAGCTCGCGCACGCCGTCGCGTGCTCGCCGCCGATCACGACGAAAGCGCGCGGCCGCGCGGCGCGGATCGCGACGAGCAGATCACGCGTCGGGCACCACGCGTTGGAGAACATGCACGAGATGCCGATCACGTCGGTCTCGAGCGGTATGCGCGCGACGATCTCGTCGAAGGGAAGGCCCGTGAGCACCGAGCGCGGGATCGGCGGATAGAGCGCGTGCCGATCGAGCCCGAGCCCCACGGCATCGACGACCTCGAGCGAATGTCCCGCGGCACGCACGGCCGCGGCGACGTACGCGAGACCGATCGGTGGCACCGCTTCCTGCGCGAACGTCGAGACCGCCGCGATCGCTGGCGGATGGATCAGCGTGACGTGCATGGATCGGGCGCTCCGACGCGCGTCGCGATCACGCGACCGCCGAGAAGCGCGCGTCGCATCGCGAAGTACGCCACGAACGCGGCGCGCTCGGCGGAGCTGCGGACGAGCGTGCGCGTGCTTCGGCCGGCCTCTCGTGCGCGATGCTCGATGGGCACCGCGACGGGTCGCACGCCGGCTTCCAGCAAGCGCGCTGCGATCTCCACCGAGTAGTTCAGGCCGCGCGCTTCGAGGGGAAGCGCACGCAGCAGATCGCCGCGCACGAGCTGGCACGCGGAGCTGAGGTCGCGGTAGTGCGTGCCGTGCAGCGCATTCAGCGCCGCAGTCGTGAGGCGCGCACCCGTGCGTGCGAGCGCGTCGTCGGCCTTCCGGTCTCGCTCGCCGACGAACGCCACCGCATCGGGATACGCGGCGTGGGCGCGCTCGAAGCGATCGAGCGACGCGATCGGGAACTGTCCGTCGGCATCGAGCAAGAGCACCCACTCGGCCGTCGTGTGCGCGATCGCGGTGGCCATGGCCTGCGCCGCGCCGCGATTGCGGAGATGGTGCACCGGCCGCACGAGCGCGCTCTTGCGCGCGAGCACGTCGAGCAACGCACCCGTCCCGTCGCGGCTCCCGTCGTTGCACACGACGATCTCCGCGTGCGCGAAGGACCGCGCTTGCAGAGCGTCGATCCACGACGCGACCGTCGCCGCGATCCCGTCGGCTTCGTCGAACGCGGGCGCTGCGATGGCGATCGAGCGAAGCGTCATGCGTGGAGCCTGTTCTCGATCGCCTGCATGGTCTCCGCTGGCGCGCCGAACGGTACCACGCTCGACGCTCGTCACCGCATCACGCCGCGGCGGCCGTCGAGCCCTCGTGCTGCAGATCGCCGTCGCTCGTCACGCGACCCACCGCTTCTGGTGCTGCCAGTGGATGCCGATGTGGCCGACTCCGAGGATCGTGACGCACGTGAGCAGCGCGACGTGCAGCTCGTAGAGCGCGAGCAGTGCGAATCCGAGCACGGGCAGGATGGCGAGCGGCAACGGGATCGGGCCCCACGGGCGATAGAGGTCGAAGGTCGTTCGCGGGCTGCGGAAGTACCTCACCCACGCGAGCTCGTAGAGGCCGATCGCGAGCAGCGAGCCGATCAGACACGTGATTCGCGATGCGCCCGGCGCGCCCGTGACGGGCGCAGCCAACGCCGCGACCGTCGTGCCTGCCTGTCCGAGCCTCTCCAACACCAGCAAGAGCGCGCTTTCTTTCGGCTCGCCCTCGTCGTCCCGCTTGCGGAGCCTCGCCCACAGCAGATTGGGGACGAAGAGCATCACGAGATACGTGGCGCCGAGCGCCGAGAAGCGAAAGTCGGCGAGGCTCATCTCGATGCGTCCGGTGTCGGAAGACCCTCGGCACGCTCGACGCGCTCGGCGAGACGCCGCGCGAAGCGAGCCGCCGGTCCACCGTCGACCAGGTCGTGATCGACCATGATCGAGATCGATTGAATCGATCGGATCGCGATGCTCCCGTCGTGCACCCATGGCTTGTCGACGACGCTGCCGATCGCGAACGTGGCGGCACGAGGACCGGTGGTGAACGTGAAGACCGAGCCGGAGATGGAAGCGAACTTTCCGACGCTCGTGACGAGAGTCGTTCCCGCGCGCTTCCGGATGACGAACGCGCTGCGCATCATCCAACGCAAGATCGCGATCCGGAACGCGCGTGGCAGCCAGAGCGCGAGCGCCATCATCCGTCGGTTCCAGCGATCCTCGGCGCCGAGGGCTCCGGATCGCGAGTGGGTTCGTCGAGCGGCCTCGATCTCCGCGTAGAGCTCGACGGCCGTCCGCTGCTGCGCGCGACGAAGCACGACCTCCCGCGGGTAGACGCCGTCGGGCGTGCTCACCTCGATCGGGACGCTGACGTCGACGTCGTCGAAACGCACGAAGCGCCGACCGTGCCGCACGAGATTGAGATCCGGATGCTCCGCGATCGTCGCGGCGATCGCCTGCACCAGGAACGCGAAGAGCGAGACACGCTCACCACGTGCCTGCATCGTCGCGAGGGCCGCCTGAGCCTGCGTCACGTCGAGCTCGATCGATGCCACCATCAGGTGGTTCGTGGGCAGAGCGGCGAACGCATCCATCGAGAACCTACGGTCCACCGAAGGCGTGATGATCGAGAACGAACCGTCGGTGAGGCGCATGCGCGACGCGCCATCTAGGCACCCGCGCGATGGCCTCCAGCGTGAGTCGTCCGCATGCGGAACGAGGTTGTCCGGGCGAAGCGCGTGCCTAAGTGTGGCTCATGCCGCACGCCGACTTCTTCGCGTCTCACGCCGAGTGGGGCTGGCTCATCCTCATCGGGCTGGCCATCTTTCCGCGCATCACTCTCTTGTTCGTAGGCGGTCCCTTCGGCGTGCTCGCGTGGCTCGGCTGGCTCTTCTGTCCGCACCTGCTCGTCGCGATCCTCGCCACGACGCAGTACTGGAGCACCAACCCCGTGCTCTGCGTGATCGCGTGGTTCGTCGCGCTCGTCGGGACGGGCGGCGAAGGTCGCATCGTCCACCGCAGCGCGCGATGGCGGCGGCGGCGTGGCGAAGCGCGCACGGAGCTCGTGTCGACGTGACGCCTCTATCGTCGGCGGACGTCCGTATCGTGCGCGGTCACGGCGTCGGGGCTCTCGACCGGTGACTCGTGGCCCGTCGCCGGCGCTGGCCTCTCCGTCGCGGTCTGCACGGTCTCGACACAGCGTCCGATCGCGTCGGCTTCCTGCGTGAGCCGGTCGCCCGACGAATGGACGTCTTCGACGACCGACGTGACACCGGGCACGCCCCACGCAGCGAACTCCGCATCGGCAACCGACTCGGGCGAGCGCGCATATCCAGAGAGGGTGACCATGCCACCGCTGCTCGCGACGTGGATCGAGTTGGCGTCGGCCGTACCGCGTCGCGCCAGAGCCGCCTTGACCGCATCGTGGACGGTGGACGCTTTCGTCTGCGGAGCGAGAAGGACCGCGTCGTAGACCCACGACACGTCCTTCATTCGTCGAACCGCGCGCGCGGCAGCCTTCCGTTGGAAGCCCCAGCGCACCTGACCCTCGAGCGTGACGATGCCGCCGGCGATCTTCGCGTGGATGGAGCTCGGCACGAGGAGATTCCACCGCAGCGTGCGACGAACCGACGCGGCGAGCGCAGCGTCGGCGCGCTCGCACTCACTCGGCATCACGACCTGCAGGGCCTGGACGCTCGTCACCACTGCGCCAGCACGCCGCGTCGCCTCCTCCGCCGCGGTCTTCTCGACGTCGGAGCGCACGGTCCCATAGAGCGATGCGGCGCCGTTCTCCACCGCCACGTGAATGACGTTCGCGCTCAGTCGAGCATCGCTCTGGAGCTCGCGTTCGATGTCGTCCTTCAAGGTCGCATCGGTCTTCGTCGGAGCCTCCGACGCGACCTTCGCGACGATCACGTGCCCTCGTAGGAGCGCTCGCCTTGGCCGATCTTCTCGCCCTTGCGGAGGTTCAGGCGCTCGACGCGCTTCGCGTCGACGATCGTCGCGTTCAGCCCCGTTCGCTTGTGTCCCATGGCGGTGATGCGGTCACCGACGACGAGATGGTAGGCGCGCGCGCGTTCCGGCTTGACGTGCACGAACGTCGAGTCGCTCAGATGGTATCCGTTGACCTCACCGTGCAGCGCGTAGTTGAGCCGCTTGATCGTGCCCGTCACCTTCGCTTCGTCGCCCGCGAGATAGACGGCATGATCTCCATCGCTCTTCTGGGGCGTCACGTCCATCTCGATCCGCGAGCCGACGCGCATCGACTTCGCGAGCGCGTGCGCATGCTGCCTCGGGAAGTTGAGCTGGATGTGCCCGCCCGGCGTGTCGATCATCGCGCCTTCGATCTCCCCCTTCGGACCGATGTTGAACGCGACGACCTCGCCGGCGAGGTGCGGTGCTTCGGCGGAGCTCTTCTTCTTCGACATGTCTTCTCCGTGTTCGGCGATGTCCGAGCACTCGCCGTGCCGCCGTCTTCACGTCACGACGGGCGCGAGCAGGCGCGCCACGAGCCGTGAGCTCGCGCCGACCACTCCCTGCAGCCCGGGCCCGCCTGCGGTGGCTCCGGTGAGGAAGAGGTTCTCGAACGGCGTCGTGGGCGACACGCTCCGGATGACGCGATTGTGGAAGTCGAGCCGAGCTCCGTACATGCCGCCACGCTCGAGGCCGACGCGAGCCGCGAGGTCCACGGGGCTCCACGCTTCCTGCAGAACGCGGTGCTTCTTCAGCCCGGGCACCAGGCGTCGCTCGACGGCGGTGACGATCTCTTCGGCGATGCGATCACGCTCGGCATCGTGACGACCCTCTCGGGCTGCGGCGGTGAAGTGGTCGAAGTCGCCCGGGACGTTGATCTGGACCGTCGTCATCCCGGGCGGCGCGAGCACGCCGCGGTCGGTGTAGAGCGACGGCGTCGAGAGAAAGAAGAACGGGTCGTCGTACTCGTGGCGAACGCGGCTGCGGTCGAGCGACGCGTCGATGTCCTCGTCTGGATAGCTCCACACGTTGAACCGACCGAAGCCCTGCGTCGCGAGATCGACGTCGAGCCCGAGGAACACGGTGAAGCACGAGACCGACTGGTCGTAGCTCGGGACCGTT
Source organism: uncultured Sandaracinaceae bacterium (assembly GCA_964429305.1). Taxonomy (GTDB): domain Bacteria; phylum Myxococcota_A; class Polyangia; order Polyangiales; family Sandaracinaceae; genus JBBSAT01. The sequence goes on from CAYSCF010000157.1 coordinate 7,317, forward strand.
GCGCCCTCGATCATCGCGAACGTGCGCGCGGGGTCGATGTTCGAGACGAAGAGGTCCGCGGAGAACGTGCCGCGCGACGTCTCGACGGAGGTGATCTTCGCGCCTTCGCGGACGATGCGCGTGACGGCGGTCTCGTAGGAGATCAGACCGTCGTGAGCCGTGAGATATCGGACGACCTCTTCCACGAAGAAGCCCATCCCGCGCTTGGGAAAGTGCACCGAGGCCCCGTAGCCGAAGATCAGCGCCTGCAGGCATCCGAACGGCTCTTCGTTCGGCCCGAGGCCGACGTCTCCGCACTGTCCGGCGAGCACCGCGCGCGCACGCGGTGAGAGACCGAGGTGCTCGAACACTCGCGCCACGGGCCACATCCCGTAGAGCACCGTCGTCTCGAACTCGAACGGATGTCGCTCGAGGTACGCGAGATCGATCCCGTGGACGGTCAGCTCTCGCTCCATGCGCCACATGATCTCGAAGAGCTTCGTGAGAGCGGCGCGATCTCGGGGAAAGGTCTCGACGAGCGACGCCTCGAAGCGATGCGGATCCAACGGGACGCGGAAGCCGAGACCGGGCAGGTCGATTCGATCGTATCCCGTCGGCTCGAGCGCGTTGAACGTCACGACCTCGTCGAGACCCAGCTCGCGCAGCCAGCGATTCACGGTGCCGCCCTGGCCGCAGCCCATCAGGTACTGCATCTCGGCGCAGAACGAGAAGCTCCCTACGCCAGAGCTCTGGCGCGTGAAGGACTGGCCGCATCCGCCTGCGCGATCTCGCGCCTCGAGGACGGCGACGCGACGTCCGGACTTCGCGAGCAACGTCGCCGCCGCCAGGCCGCCCCAGCCGGCGCCCATCACGATCGCGTCGTAGTGCGTCACCGCGCGACGGAGCCCGCGCTCGCGCGCGAGAGATTGGCGGTGCGGAAGTAGTGGCGAACGTAGGCCACGATCTGCTGATCGTGCGGATGGTCCAGCGTCTCGACTCCGACGATCTTTCGTTCGAGCGCGTGGTCGTGGCGGTGCAAGTGACGCAAGAAGTCGAGCTTCGCCGACGAGGGGCCGACGACGAGGACCTCGTCCGCGTTGCCGAGCGCCTTGGCCACCAGCTCGTAGTAGTCCTCGCTGCCCGCGTGACGTCCTTGCTCGAGCGCCTTGCGCGCGTAGTGGTGAGCCGGCGCCGCGACGTGCGCGACCTCGAAACCCTCCGGCTCGATGTCGAAGATCTTCGCTTCGACGTGATCGATCCAGACCGCCGCGCACCGCGTGCGTGCGAAGAACCGCTCGTCGGCCTCGAGGCTCGCTGGATCGGCGGGTGCGTGTGGGGTCTGGGTCATCGGGCTCGAGAACGAAGCACCCATCGTGCCGGGAGCTGCGAGCGAGACCGCGCGTGCTTCGATGGACGTCGCAGCGCCTGAGACACTTCGTGCGGATCCAGGCTGCCCCGGTGCGACGCTCCGTGACTCGCGACCTACGGCGCGTTCGACGCCCACGGCGCGTGCGCATCGCTCGTCAACGCGAGCGAGCCACGGCGAGCGCGAAACGCGCGCAGCGACGGGACGTGCCCTACCGCATCGGAGACCTCTCTCAGGAGCACACCTCCGCCGCGCGCGAGCGCCAGCCAAACGCTCGGTCCCGCCGCGCTGCTCGTGCCTTCGTCGTCGTGCATGTTCTCGTGCTCCGGCGCGGCTCGACGCAAGGAGAGTGCCGTGCGGGCGCAGCCGCCAATCGATGTAACCTATCGTCGGTGGAAGAGGAGGATGCGATGCGCCACGTTCTAGCGCTCGGGGTGCTCACGCTCGTCGGTGTCGCCCTCTCGGGATGTCCCGCGTCGACGACGCAGACCAGCGACGACGCTGGCGGTGTCGATGCGGCCGTGGCGGACACGGGATCCGATGTCGGCGCGGCGGTGGATTCTGCACCGAGCGTCGATGTGGGCACCGATGCAGCGCGCACGATCGACGCGGCGCCCGCGATCGACGTAGGCGCCGATGCGGCGCACTCGGACGCAGGGGCCTGCAGTCCCGCGTGCGGCATCGGGCGCGAGTGCTGCAACGGCGCGTGCATCTACACGTACAACGACCCGCGCAACTGCGGCTCGTGCGGTCACACCTGCGCCGCGACGGAGATCTGCGAAGGCGGCTCGTGCATCGCGCGTCCCTGCACCGCGACGACGTGCGGCTCCGGGCTCTGCTGCGGCGATTCGTGCTGCACCGCCGGACAGATCTGCTGCGATCCCGCGGGACCGGTCAGTCGCGGTCCCGTGTGCACCGATCCGGACGCGAACGGCACGTGCCCGGCGGGCTGCGCGCCGCTTTGCGTGTGCGCGTCGCCCGACACGATGATCGCCACGCCGAGCGGCGAGCGTCCGATCGCGGACCTGTCTGCGGGCGATCTCGTCTACAGCGCCGAAGGCAATGCGCTGGTCGCGGTGCCGCTCGCTGCCGTGCACCGCACGTGGGTTGGCGGCGATCACCGCATGGTCCGCGTCACGCTCGACACCGGACGCGTGCTCGAGATCAGCCCGGGTCACCCGACCGCGGATGGTCGCTTCTTCTCCGATCTCCGCGCGGGCGAGCAGCTCGATGGAGCGCGGATCGCCACCGTCGAGCTCGTCCCGTACGCACACGACTACACCTACGACGTGCTCCCCGCATCCGAGACCGCGACCTACGTCGCGGGTGGCGTGCTCATAGGGAGCACGCTCGCACCTCCGAATGCGCCCATCGCGCTCGACGAGCAGATGCGCGCGCGTTGACGCCCGAGACGTGACGATCGCATCACGTCTGGACGGAGGAGCCGAACAGTCCGACGAGACTGCCTGACCGCGTGAGACCGAGCGCGAGCCGCGGGAGCACGCAGCCGGTGAGCTCGGTGCCCGGTGGGTACTCGGCGTTGCGTCGCTCGGCGTCCCAGAGCGCGCGCCGATCTCCGATGCGAACGAACGGGCGTCGACGAGCTCGGGACGCTCGCGGAACCAGGCGATCATCGCGCGCCACGGAGCGAAGTGCTCGGGCGGCGACCCTTCGCCGTCGGCCTCGACCTCGGACCACCACACACCTTCTTCGCTCAGCGGCTCGACGGTCGTCGTGGCGAGCGGGAAGATCGTGCCGGCGAACGTGCGCTCGATCAGGGACGCGTCGATCTTCGTCGCGATCGGCTCGTCCACGTTCGGAACGACCCAGAACGGATCGAACGGGTCGCCGGACTCCGAGCCCATTCCGACCGACACACCTTCCATGCGCGCGGCGATGTCGCTCGCGAGCGAGCGGCACGCGTCGAGCTCGTCGGGATCGACTGCGTGACGTACGGACTGGCCTACCTTCTTCTACGAACGACGCGGTTTCGGCTCCGGCGTGCGGTCTCCACTCGTCGACATACCCGCGCGCGCGGTTCGGCGTGATGCACGGCTCGACAGGGCGGGGTGAATCGGGCCGTCGCGTTGCCCGACACAGCACCCTCATTGCACGCAGATCGTCGGGCCCGAGGTCTGCTCTGAGCCCGATCCGGCCGCCGACGGACGTCCGGCCGACCATGAAGAACGTCTTCCAAGATCGCTCGACGATGCTCGAGCGCGGCATCGCGACCGACGTGCTCGTGTGCTTCGACTTCGATGGCACGCTGGCGCCTCACGTCGCTCAGCTGAGCGCCGCGCGGGTCCGTCCGGACACGCTCGCGCTACTCGCACGCCTCGCCGCACGCTGCCGAGTCGCGGTTCTCTCGGGCCGATCACGCGCCGACCTAGCCGGAAGGCTCGGCGGACTGCCGCTCATGGAGCTCGTCGGCGAGCATGGGATCGAGCAATACGAAGTGGGCCGCGCCTCACGCGAGCTCGTCGCGTGGTGGGCTCCGACGTTGACGGCCTCGATCGGTCGCCTGTCCGGAGTCGAGGTGGAGGAGCGACGATGCTCGGTCGCGATCCGCTACGGACGAGCACACCACCGAGGCGCCGTCGTGCGAGCGATCCGCGCAGCGCTCGTGGAGCTGGGACCGAACGTACGTTGCATCGCCGGCCGGCACCGGCTCGACGTGATCCCGTCTCGAGCGCCTCACCGAGGTCGTATCGTCGATCGCTTGCGCGAAGAGTCCCGGGCCGCCGCCGTGATCTACGTAGGGGACGACACGATCGACGAGGATGCGTTCGCGCTCTCGCGCGCCGATCCCGAGACGTTCTGGGGAATCCGCGTCGGCCACCGCGCTCGGTCGTACGCGACGCACTTCGTTCCTTCGCAGGGCGCCATCGACGCGCTCCTCGGTCGGCTGCTCGCCGCGACCGGTGTGCCCGGCGCCGCGCATTGATCTTCCCGGAATGGCTTTTGCCGCCGCCCGGGTGAAACGACGCGTCGCATTGTTCGACAGCGGCCCACGATCTTCGCGGGTTTGCTGCGGCACGAAGCCTGCTGTTGGCTGACCAGTGCGACGCCTCGTTCCGTTTGTGCCCGTCGTCCTCTCGGCGCTCGTCTTCGGTCCGGTCCCGCGGATCGCCGCGCAATCGGAAGATGCGTCCGACGTCCGCGCCGCCGACATCGACGAGCATGCCGGAGACGGCTCCGCGATCCCGTCCGTGACGCTCGCCGAAGCCGTCGAACGCGCGCGCGCGAACCAGCCACGCATCCGCCAGGCCTTGGCCGACGAGCGTGTCCGCCACGCGCAGCTGGCGGAGCCCGCAGCGCGTTGGTTTCCGCGGCTCGGCGCCACGCTGCAAGTGGTGCTCGGCACCGACAACAACTCCGCGTCCAACTGGCTCAGCACTGGTGGAACCGTCGAGATGCCGCGTATCGCGGGCACGGACTTCCTCCGCGATCCGAGCCAGATCGTGTGGACGCCGTTCCTCACGACCGTCGTCGGACTAGGTCTCGATCAAGAGATCTTCGACTTCGGTCGCATCGATGCTGCGCAGCACGTCGCCGATGCGGAGTACGAGGCTGCGCGCGCACGCACGGAGTCGACGGAGCTCGGGGTCGAAGCGCAGGCGCGTGAAGCGTACGTCGCGGTTCAAGCGTCCCGCGAGCTCCTCCGAGCTGCCGACGCCGCGCGCGTTCGCGCCGAGGCCATCGTTCTTGCCACACAGGCGTTCGTCGATCACGGTCTGCGCGCGCAAGTCGACGTGGCCCGCGCCCAAGCCGAGCGAGCACGCTACGTCGTCGCGGTCGAGCACGCGCGGGCTGGCCTTCACGTCGCGCGAGCTCAGCTCGCCGTTGCGGTCGGTGCAGACGAGCTCGAGCTCGACGCTGCGGAGCCGCCCGTCGCCGTTGCGCTGCCTCCACTCACGGCCGTGCTCGCAGCGATCGACGCGGCGCCCGAGCTCGCGGCGGCGGAGGCAGAATCTCGGGCGGCTCGTGCGCGCGTGGACGCCAGCGACGCGGAACTCCTTCCCGACTTGCGCCTGATCGCGACCGTGATGGGATCCGCAGGAGGGGCTGCGAACACGTCGGCGATGGGCAATCCGGTGACCTACGGTGCCGGCGCGCTTCCGTACATCCCGAACTACTACGCCGGCTTCGTGCTTCGTTGGCGCTTCTTCGATCAGGAAGCACTGGTACGCCGCGACGTCGCCAGGGCGGAAGCCGATGCTGCGAGCTCGCGCATCGATACTGCACGCGAAGAAGCGCGTCTCGGGATCGAAGAGTCCTGGTACACGGCGCGCGGCGCCGAGACGTCTCTGCAAGCGCTCGAGCAGTCGCGCGACGCGGCAGTCACCAGCTACGAGCAGGTCGACGCACGCTACCGCGAGGGGCTCGCGTCGGCTGTCGAGATCGCCGACGCAGAGAACCTTCGAACGAGCGCGGAGGTCGACCTCGCAGTCGGTCGCTTCTCGCTCGAGCAGGCGCGTGCCGAGCTCGCGCGCCGCATGTCGATCTCGAGTGTCGATGAGGAGAGCCATGAGTGAGCAGGATCCGCAGCAGACGGAAGGCGCGCCGAGCGTGGCTTCCACCACCGCGCGTCCCGCGCGAAAGCCGAAGAAAACCGGACGCTGGTATGCGCTCGGCGTGATCGTCTCGACGCTCGTCGCGGCTGCGTGCGGCGAGGCGCTCTACGTGCGCGAGACGTCGCGGCCGCTCTTGGCTGGCCTGGCCGATGCGCCCGCCGAGGTGACCTGCGTCACGGCCGAGCACGCGACGTATCAGCCCATCACACGCTACGTCGGCACGATCGAGCCGTGGCTCGAGGCGTCCATCGGGCCTCAGCTCACGTCCGCCTACGTCACCGACGTTCGTGTCCGTCCCGGCGCCATCGTCGCGGAAGGCGAGATCGTCGCCACGCTCGACTGCCGCGAATCACGCGCATCTGCGCTAGCGGTCCACGACGAAGCCCAAGCGGTCGCAGCCCAAGAGCGAGCGCTCGCGCGACAGTCGGAGCGCACGAGCGCGCTGCTCGAAGGCGGGTTCGTCGCGGCCAACGAGGTCGACATGCGCGCCGCGAGCAGCGAGGAGCAGCACATGCACCGCATCGCGACCGAGGCGCAGGCGTCGCGTACGTCGCTCTTCGTGAGCGACTGTACGCTGCGCTCGCCCTTCGACGGCGAGGTCGACGTGCGGAGCGCGGATCCTGGCGCGTTCGTCGGGCCCGGCAGCATCGTCGTCGGCGTCGTCGATCGTTCGCGCGTGCGAATCGTCGCGGACATTCCCGAGACCGCGCTCGAAGAAGTGGCTCCGGGACGACAGGTCGACGTCCACGTCATCGCGACCGACGTCACCGTTCATGCGACGGTCACGCGCCGGGCACCTGCAGCCGATCCCGTCTCGCGCACCGTGCGGATCGAGATCGATCTCCCGAACGAAGATCACTCGATGCCGGTGCGAACGACCGCCGAGATCCTCGTGACCGCGAGCCGGGGTATCGACAGCATCTCGCTGCCGCTCACGGCCGGCCGCATCGTGGGTGCACGCGCCGGGATCTGGATCGTCGAGTCGAACGTGGCGCATCCGCGAACGCTGCGCGTGCTCGGTGAGTCGGGCGATCGCCTGTTCGTGATGCCGACGATCCCGGCCGGGAGCCTCGTCGTGCTCGAAGGTCGCGAAGCGCTCAACGATGGCGTCCCCGTGCACGTGGGACGAACCGTACCGAGCACTCCGCCGACTTCGACGACGGACGGCGGCGCCGGATGACCCGCCTCTCGCTGCGAAACCCGATCGCCATCTTGATGATGTCGATCGGCGTGATCGTCTTCGCCGCCGTCGTCGCGCCGCGCATGCCGGTCGACACGTTCCCCGAGCTCACGCCGCCCGTGCTCGTCGTCGGCACGCAGGTGCCGGGTCTGGGCGCGAGCGACATGGAGCGCACGATCACGTGGCGCATCGAGAAGTACGTCGCCGCGACGCCCGGCGTCGATCACGTCGAGAGCATCTCGCGCAACGGCCTCTCGATCGCATACGTGTGGATGCGCTGGGGCACCGATCTGAACGCGGCGCAGACGCTCGTACAGCAGCAGGTCGCGTTCGCGATGGCTGCCGTTCCGCGGTCGC
>CAYSCF010000158.1:0-14721 GCA_964429305.1 uncultured Sandaracinaceae bacterium
GAGCTTGGCGAGATCGACGACGAGGCCGTCCTCGGTCTTCGTGAAGAGCTTGGCCTCGACGAGCGCGAACACGAGCTCGCGAAGCGCGCTCGGATTGCCGCCCGAGCGGTGCGTGAGCGCGGCGACGAGCGGCTCGGGCGCATCGACGAGCGTCGGCAAGATGATGTGGAGCATCGAGCCGACGTCGGCTTCGCTCAGCGGCGCGATCGGCCCGACGACGAGGCCGCCCGCGGGCGAGAGCTTCTGGGCGCGCTCGACGATGCCGCGGTCGCCGGTGACCACGACCGTGATCGGCGCATCGCACGAGAGCACGACGTCGAGCAGCGCCCACGCGTCGTCCTCGGCGAAGTGCATGTTGTCGATCAGGATGAGCAGCGGCCGCTGGCGCGCATCGCCCTCGAACAAGCGCTTGAGCGCGGACTCCTCGCGCTTGCGCATCTCGGCCGGCTTGTCGTCGAGACCGAGCAGGAAAGGGCTGTCGGGGAAGGGCACGCCGGCGAAGTGGCCGAGGAGGTGGCTCGTCTCGCCGATCGCGAGCGCATCGCTGCTCTGGAGCGCCTCTGCGACGAACATCGCGATCTGACCGCGCACGACCTGCGGCGAGCTCGACGGGGTGACGCCGAAGCGCTCGAGCAAGATGCGCGAGAAGGGCGCGTTGATGGTGTCGCCGTCGCGACAAGCGGCCGCGTGGATGCGGATGTTCGGCGCGACGCGCGCAGCGAGCTCGGCGGCGTGGAAGAGGAGGCGCGAGCGGCCCGATCCGGGATCGCCCTCGAGCGCGACCAGCGTGGGCTTTCCCTGGGAGAGCGAGGTCGTCAGCGCGGCGTGGATCGCGCCCGAGGCTTCGCCTTGGCCGACGAGCGGGGGCTCGAGGTCTTCCGCGTGCGGCGGCGGCGGGCTGCTGTCGCCCGGTGACGTGGGCTCGCTCGGGATCGGCCCCGTGGGAGCGACGGAGACGAGCGTCTCGTCCCCGGTCTGGCCCGCGAGATAGCTACGCCCCGTGGCGCGCGCGCTCCCCAGCGCGACACCGCACGCGGCGCAGGCCCGAAAAGCCCTCGGGCTCTCGAAACCGCACTGCGCGCACACTTGACTGACGAGGTTCATGGCGGCCGCCATTTAGCGCAGAACGCGCGGGCCGAGACAACCCTCGTTGCGAATCGTTGCGAGCCGAGTTCAGCGCATCGCGACGTCGGAGCAGTGCGCCTCCGCGCGAGCGCGGGCGCGGGCCTGGCGGGCCTCGAGGATCTCGGCGGGCGGCTCGGCGAACGGAGCTTCGGCGCTCGGGCTCTGATCGCCGCGCGCGACGAAGAACAGCGAGGGATCGTCGACGAAGTCGTAGACTTCTTCGCCGCGATCGAGCAGCGCGCAGTTCTGGTCCTCGAGCCAGCCGACGATGCGCGGGAAGGCCTCGACGCTCCAGCTGTGGATGTCGTGGAGCAGCACGATGCCGCCGCGCACGCCGCGCTCGTTCTGCTCGCGCTCGAGGACGGCGCGGAACGTCGAGAGAACGGCGTCGGACGTGCGCACCTGGAAGTCGCCCGTGCCGAGGTTCCAGAGCATCTGCGTGTAGCCGCGCTCGCTCATCCATGCGTCCACGCGCGCCGACCGTCCGCCGCCCGGAGGGCGCACGAGGAACGTGCGCTCGCCGAGCACGCGCTCGAAGACCGCGTCGGCTGCCGTGATCTGTCCGTCGAGAAGGGCGTTGGTCACGAGCGGCAGCTGCAGGTGATCCATCGTGTGGTTGCCGACGAAGTGACCGCGCAAGACGATCTCCTGCGCGATGGAGGCGAGCTCGCGATCACGAGGAAAGGAGCCCTCGAAGCGGCGCGCCGCGAGGAAGAAGACGGCGCGGATACGCTCGCGATCGAGCGCATCGAGCAGATGGCGCGTGTAGCGATGGTCCGGCCCGTCGTCGAACGTGAAGAGGATGAGGCGGTGCCGAGTGGCGCCGGTCATCACCATGCCGTTCGCGAGCGAGCGCGCGAAGGGCGCATCGGTCTCGATGCGCGGCTCGCTCGGACTCGTCGTCGTGCTCGTCGTCGTGCTCGTCGGCGTGCTCGTGCTCGTGCTCGCGAGCTCCACGCTCTCGACCATCGGCGTCGGCAGCAGCCCCTCGACCACGATCGGCTTCACTGCCGGCGGCGTCGTCGCGGCGGCGATCGTCGCGCCGCACGCGATGGCCAACGCGCAGAACAGCACGCGCGCCGTGACACCCAAGACACCACGCAGACGGGTCATGGCGTCATGGTAGGCAAGGAACCTACATCATCGCCAATAACCGGTCAGCGCGGCGAGAAGCCGATCGGAATCGGCACGCTCACCGGACCGCCGGTCGGCGCCGGGAAGATCCACGTCTCGATGCGCTGGCTCAGGCACGTCGCCATCGCCTCGGGGATCGCATCGCCCGAGAAGCGCACGCCGTCGTCCGCGACCGAGCCCGTCATCTCGATCGAGATGCGCGCCGTGATGTGGACCTCGCCCATCGTCGGGCTCGTGCGGAGCGCGTGCTCGTAGCAGCTCTGCATCTGTCCCTGGTGCTGGTGCACGACGGGAATGATGTCCTCGATCGCGAGCACGCCCTGATGCACGCGCGGCGCTTCGGGCACGAGCTCGTCGGGCGAGAGATCGAGGCCATCGGCGCCCACCGTGACCGCCGCGTGGAACATGCGCCCGTGCGCGTCCCAGCCAGTGATCGTCGTCGGGCCCGTGCCCATCCGCATCGCCATGCGATCGTTGCCGAGGGCCCCGACGTCGCCGAGCTGCCAGCGCACGATGCCGTCGCGCGCCACGCGGACCTCGGGAAGCTCGTCGTACGACGGGCTGGTGCCCACCGGCATCGTCGCATCGAGCGCGGCAGATGCCGCCGGGAAGTGCGCCGGGCCCGTGAGCCGCTCGTCGAGGCCGGGACCCGTCACGTGGACCTCGCCATCGTGCACGTCGATCGAGAGCGTCGCTGCCGCTGCTTCGTCGTCGAAGTCGATGACGAACGAGGCGACCTCGGCCTCGATGCGGTACTGGCCCGCGAGGATCACCGTGCGCGTCTGCGAGATGCTCGACGCCAGGCGGCCGTGCGTCAGCGCGAGCTCGGGCGCTGCGAGATCCAGCGACGCGATCCGCAGCTCGGTGCTGGGCATCAGTGCGATGCCGAGCCCGGACGTGATCCGCGCGTGCAGCGAGCTCGCATCGCTCGTCGTCAGGACATCGCCCTCCGCGAGACGCGCGCCCGTCGCGGCATCGGCGACGACGTCGCCCGAGTGAATCGCGCTCGTACCGGCAACCACGGTCACGATCGCCTGCGCGAGCGCACGCGGCGCCGGCGCGCTGGGCGCACCATCGATCACGTAGGGACGCGCATCGGCGACGGTCGTGAGCGGCGCGGGCCGGCTCGGAAGCGCGAGCCAGAGCGCGGCGGCGGCCGCCATGCTCACGCCCGCTGCTGGCAGCATCCAGCCTCGCCGATGCTTCTTCGCCTGCAGCTGCGCTTCACGCTCGAGCGCGAGCTCCATCTTCGACCAGTCGAGCTCCGGCCCCCGATCGTCGCGGATCGCGTCGACCGTCGCCTCGTACGACTGGATCGCCGCGAGCTCACGCTGACAGACCACGCACGTGCGCAGGTGCCCTTCGATGCGAGCACGACCCTTCGCCGAGAGCGCACCGCTCTCGTAGGCCATCAACGCGCCGGTCTTGGGGGAGTGGTCCATGGAAGTCAGGGCGTGCTCTCGCGCACGGGCTCCGTTTTGTTACTGGTGGCCTCTTTTTGGAGCGCTGCCAACGCCCCTTCGAGCAGGGGCTCGTTGGCCATGGCGGCGTACAGCTCTTTCCGCGCGTAGAAGAGACGCGTGCGCACGGTGAGCACCGGCGCCCCGACCAGCGCGGAGATCTCCTTGGCCGGCATGCCCTCGAAGTCGTGCAGGACGATGACCTCGCGCTTCTTGTCGCCCAGCTGATCGAGCAGGCGATAGAGCACGCGCACACGCTGGCGCTGCTCGGAGAGAGACTCCGGATCGTCGCGGCGCGCATCTTCTTCGCTCGCGACGTCGGGCAGATCGACGTCGGCGAAGCGCGGGCGCGAGCGGCCCTTGCGCAGATGCATGCGCGCGACGTTCACCGCGAGGCGATAGAGCCACGTCGAGAAGCGCGACTCGCCGCGGAAGTTCGGCAGCGAGCGATACACGTGGAGGAAGACTTCCTGGACGACGTCGTCGACGTCGGGCGAGGGCCCGAGCAAGCGATAGACGACGCGCGCCACGTCCTGACGATGGGCACGGAAGATCTCTCGGAACGCGGATGCGTCACCAGAAAGAGCTCGGTCGATCAACGCGCGCGCGGGATCCATCCGTCGTGCCGCCTCGCGGCTCTCGGCCGAGGCCGAGCTAGGGAAAGCGATCGAGATCGACGATAACATGGCACCTCTCGCTATCCCCTATCGTTGCGGGCCTCCGAGGAAACGTTCAGCGAGGCCGCTGAGGAGGTGGCGAAAGGCGTCGGAAGAGAGGAATGGGCTGCAATTCGGCCGCTGAGGAAGGCAGGAGCGACCCGGCGTTTCTCGCGACTGGCGCGCGCTCGAATCCCAGAAGCGAACGTCCGCTAGCGCGTCGGGATGAACGGCTCGCTGCCGTGACTGCACATCGTCCGTGCCTCTTCGACGCTGCCGTAGAACCAGGAGAGCCCGCAGTGTCCGACGGCACCGGTCGTCGCGCAGGGTGTGGTGGCCCACGTGCCGCTGCCCGCCGTGCATGCCTCGCCCGTCGAGGTCAGCTGAGCCGGATCCACGATGTACTCGTTGCAGCGCGCGGGCGTGCTCGTCGTGCAACTGCCGTCCGCGCGCTCGTGCAGCGGCGGCGCGACCGCGGTCTGCGCGCTCGCATCGGAGAGATCGTAGAAGTGCATGTGCGCGGGGCAGGCCGCGTGCGCGGTCTCGACGTTCGCGGTCGGCCCGTAGAACCACGTGTTGGTCGAGTCGCCGCACCACGCGATCGCCGCATCGCCGCCGGGACAGATGCCATCCGACCAGCGGCCGCCTTGGGCCTCGCAGTCCGTGCGCGCCTGCGTGCGTCCTTCGTCGGTGAGACTGCGGAGCACTTCGTGGCAGACGCCCTGCGCTTGGCGCATGCAGCTGCCGTTCGAGCCGGCGTGCAGACCGTGTGGGCCCTCGCCGCGCTCGCCGCCGCCCGTCGGGTGAGAGCCGCCGCCGCTGCCTGTGCTCGCGCCGCCGCCGCTTCCGCCTCCGCAGGCAACCAACGTCGCCATCGCGAGCACGGCGCATCCCGTCTTGGTCATCGCCCCTCCGTCCTCTCCTGCCGCCCCGCGGCGTCGCGACGCTAACACGGCCCCCGAAGGTGCACGCAAGCCTCCGAGTGAACGAGATCGCGGCTCAGCGTCGCGGACGATTCACGAACGTGACGACGTCCTGACCGACGAGCAGCACGGCGAGCGCGAGAGCGACGACAGCCATGAATCGAGCCTCCGCCTCGGCTCCTCGCGTCGTCCAGAAATCGGCACACCTCGTTGCTCCCCCCGCCCTCTTGGGATATGGGCAGCGCGATTTCCCCTGGAGCAACTGGATGATTGAGGTCGAAGGACTGACCAAGCGGTACGGTCTGCGCACGGCGGTCGACGGCATCTCGTTCTCGGTCGACAAGGGCGAGATCGTCGGCTTCCTCGGGCCGAACGGTGCCGGCAAGAGCACGACGCTCCGCATGCTGACGGGCTTTCTCGCGCCGAGCGAGGGCGCGATCCGGATCGATGGCATCGACATGCTCGAGAAGCCGATCGAGGCGCGCCGTCGCATCGGATACATGCCCGAGGCGTGTCCTCTCTATCCGGAGATGCGCGTCGTCGAGTACCTGCGCTATCGCGCGGAGCTCAAGGGCGTCGCGAGCCGCGACATCACGCGGCGCGTGGACACGGCGCTCGGCCAGGCCAGCGTGAGCGAGGTCGCCTCGCGGATCATCGGGCAGCTCAGCAAGGGGACGCGCCAGCGCGTGGGCCTGGCCGACGCGCTCGTCGCCGATCCGCCGCTGCTCGTGCTCGACGAGCCGACCGCGGGGCTCGACCCGAACCAGATCCGTCAGGTCCGCGAGCTCATCAAGGGCTTCGCCAAGACCAAGACCGTGCTCGTCTCGACGCACATCCTCCCGGAGGTGGAAGCGACGTGCGAGCGCGTCGTGATCATCGCGAAGGGGCGCGTCGTGCAGATCGGGACGCCCGCCGAGCTGGTCGCGGCGCCGAGCGTCGAGCGCAAGTTCGTGATCCGAAGCAAGGCGAGCCGCCAGGCGCTGGAAGCCGCGCTCGCGACGCTCCCCGGCGTGCGCTTCGACGGAAAGTCGGACGGCGGCATCACGCGTCTCGTCGTGCGCGTCGGCGACACATCGGACGGTCTCGCCGAGACGATCTTCGAGCTCGTCGCGAAGGCCGGCCTCTCGTTGCGCGAGCTGAGCGAGGCCAAGGGCGCATCGCTGGAAGACGTGTTCAGTCAGCTCACCCGCACGGACGCCGCGAAGCCCGTCGCGGACGACGCAGAAGACGAAGAAGCCGCGGCGCCCGCGAGCGAGGACGAAGAATGAGGCCCATCTGGACCATCGCGAAGCGCGAGATCGTCTCGTTCTTCGTCTCGCCGCTCGCGTACGTCGTGCTCACGACGTGGATCTTCATCCAAGGTCTGACGTTCTGGTTCATGTCCTCGTGGTACGCGCAGCAGGACCTCGGCTCGGGGTCGTCGGGCGCCAATCCGCTCAGCCACTTCTTCGGTGGCACGACGCTCTTCTACTTCCCGATCATGGTCTACACGCCGCTGCTCACGATGCGGCTGCTCGCCGAAGAGCATCGCCAGGGCACGATCGAGCCGCTGCTCACGGCGCCGGTCTCGGACACTGCCGTCGTGCTCGGCAAGTACATCGCCGCGATGGTCTTCTGGATCGCCCTCTGGGTCCCCACGCTGATGTACGTTTGGCTCACGAGCCGGTACGGCGATCTCGACATGTGGAAGATCGCGTCGACGTATGTCGGCATCCTCGGTCTCGGCGCGTACTACATGGCGCTCGGTCTCTTGATGAGCGCGCTCTCGCGCAATCAGATCACGGCGGCGGTGCTCACGTTCGTGACGATCATCGGCATCTTCATGCTGGGCCTGCTCTCGTTCATCTCGCCCGACGACTCGTGGCGTGGCGTCTTCGAGTACGTGAGCCTGTGGTCGCACATGAGCGCGTTCGGTAGCGGCATCGTCGACAGCCGTTATCTCACGTACGAGCTCTCGCTCGCTGCGCTCGGCGTCTTCCTCAGCATCCGCGCGATGGAAGCACGGAGGTACGAGTCGTGAGCGCCGCCAAGAATCGGGCGCCTGAAGCGCCTGAGAAGAACGAAGCACGCGACGCCACCGGCGCGCGACGTCTCCAGGGCCGCGCCAACGTGATCGTGTCGTCGACGCTCGTGATCGCGATCGCGCTCATGGCGAACTACCTCGCTTACCGGCACTACCACCGGTGGGACTGGACGAGCGAAGGCCTCTTCACGCTCTCGCCGCGGACGCACGAGCTTCTCGGCGGGCTCTCGACCGACATCGACGTGTACCTCGTGCTCTCGTCGGGCGAGTCGAACTACCAGGACGTGCGCGAGCTTCTCGAGCGCTACCGCGCGGAGAGCCAGCACGTCGTGCTGCACTTCGTCGATCCGGATCGCGAGCCGAGCGAGTACCAGCTCGTCGCGGAGCGCTTCGGTCTCGCGCGCGCGATGCTCGCCGACGGCAGCCAGGCGGCGGACGTCGCGGTCGTCATCGTGAACGGCGACCGGCAGTGGAAGATCACGCGCGATGACCTCGTGACGATCGACTTCGATCCGAGCGGCGGCGCGGGCGGCGAAGCGCACGTCGACGTCCGCAGCGAGCAGGCCATCTCCGGCGGGATTCTCGAGGTCACGAGCGGTCGCGCGACGCACGTGTGCATCACGCAGGGCCATGGCGAGTGGACGCTCGATCACGGCACCGAGCGCGATCTCGGAGGCCTCCGCGACGAGATGCGACGCGAGAACCTCGAGATCGAGCAGCTCGAGACGCGTGGGCGCACGACGCTTCCCGATACGTGTGACGCCACGTTCGTCATCGGGCCGCAGGCCGCGTTCACGCCCGAAGAGGCGACGTTGCTCCAGCACTACGTGGAGAACGGCGGACATCTCCTGCTCGCGATCGATCCGGTGCTCGACGGCGGCGAGGTACGGCCGACGGGGCTCGAGTCGATGCTGCGCGGCATGGGCATTCGCCTCGATCGCACGGTCGTGCTCGAGATGGACGAAGAGCAATTGCTGCCTAGCCAGCCTTCGCCCACGGGGCCGTTCCTCGTCTCGAGCTACGGCGAGCATCCGATCACGGCGGCGTTCGCGTCGCTCGATCTGCCGATGCTCGTCAACCTCGTGCGCTCGGTGCGCCCGGCGGACGAGAGCGAGGCGGTGACGATCATGTCGTCGAGCGACGAGTCGTTCGCCGAGACCGACGTCGCCGCGCTCATCCAGACGATGGAGCCGCACCGCGACGATCAGGACTATCCCGGGCCGGTGTCGCTCGGCGTCGCGCTCGAGCTGCCCGCGCCCGAGGGGGAGGCCGACGGAGACGACGCGTCGGCTCGAGACGAGCATCGCGGGCGCATCGTCGTGATCGGCGACTCGGACTTCCTGGCATCGGAGCTCATCGCGACGCGCGAGGTGATCAACTACGAGCTCGCGAGCGCGACCCTCGGCTGGCTGACCGCGCGTCAGGCGCTCATCGAGGTCCCGCCGCGTCGGATGACGTCGCGCCCGGTGCAGCTCACCGCGAGCGACGTGGCCGATCTCGCCTTCCGCGTGCTGGTGCTCTTGCCGCTCGCATCCATGTTCCTCGGCATCGCCGTGTGGTGGAACCGTCGATCATGAAATTGCCTGAAGGCCTGTCGACATGAGTCGCAGAACGACGATGGTGCTGGGCGGTCTCGCGATCGCGCTGCTCGCGTACATCCTGATCTTCGAGCGCGGGACGCTCTCGACGGGTGAGCTGGAGGCGCGGCAGGGGCGCGTGATCCAGTCGTTCGTGCGCGCCCGCATTTCGCGGATCGAGCTGAGGGTGGGCGACGACCACGTGCTGCTGGTGCGGGCGCGGAACCAGAGCGAAGAGGACCTGGAGAACTTCGGCGTCGGAGACTGGCTGCTCGAAGCGCCCGTCCATGCGCCGGCCGACGGCGAAGCGGTCGATGGGCTGATGTCGTCGCTCGAGTGGCTGGATGCGCGCCGCACGCTCGAGGGGATCACGGCAGCGGATCGCACGCGCTTCGGCTTCGATGCGCCCCAGGCGACGGTCGGTTTCACGGTGGCGAACGAGACGCATCGCCTCTTGGTCGGTGGCGAGGACCCGCGCGGCGAGGGCCTCTACGTCACGCTCGACGAGGGCGACACGGCGTGGATCTGCGGGCGCGATCTGATGGAAGCGCTGCGCCACGACGCGGATCACTTCCGAGACAAGGACCTCTTCCCCGACCTCGTCGCGCGCGATGCACGGCGGGTGGAGATCACGAACACCGACACGCACGCGGTGCTCGTGCGCGAGGAGAACGCGCCCTGGCAGCTGACCGAGCCGACGCAAGGCTATGCGCGCGGTGGCGCGGTCGAAGGCGTGCTGCAGTTCGCCATCCATGCCCGCGCGACGCGCTTCGTACGCGAAGAGGCGGGCGACGACGTCGGGACGCCCACGCGCGAGCTTCGAGTCGAGCGCGCCCCTGCTCCGGCCGGCACGACGGGCGAGGCCGCCGATCGATCGCCGCTCCGGCTGCGGATCACGGGCGCGTGCCCGGATCACGAGGGCGAAGTGGTGGCGATCGTCGGGGATGGCCCGGTCGTCTGCATGCTCGCGAGCGATCTCGAGCCGCTCGACGTCTCGCTCGAAGAGCTGCGCGAGCTGCGGCTCGCGACGACGCCCGACGACCGCGTCGACTCGATCACGTTCGCGCGCGGCGGCGAGAGCTTCGCGCTCGCACGACACGAGAGCGGCTGGACGATTGGCGTCGGTGACACGACGGAGCCGGGATCCGAGGACGCGATCGGCGAGCTGATGCGCGGGCTGCGCGGGCAAGAAGCGCAGGAGTTCGTGCCGTACACGGCGGAAGCCGCCGCGGCGCACGGGCTCGACACGCCGACGGCGCTCATCACGATCGCTCGGTCCGACGACGGCGCACCGGAGCTGCTCGCGCTCGGTCGCACGGATGCGTTGGGCGCGTGGGTGCGTCGCGGAGACGAGCCGCAGATCGCGCGCTTCGATCTCGCTGCGGGCACGCTCTTCGACGCACACCCGTTCGCCTTTCACGAGCGCGCGCTGGTCCATCGTGATCCCGAGCGGATCTCGCGGCTGCGGATCACGCGCGGCGCGAGCGAAGAGGTCGCAGAGCGCGCGGAGGACGGCTGGCGGCTCACCGAGCCCGCGATCCCCGTCGCCGACGAAGCGAGCGTCCGCGACGTGACGCGCGCCGTCGGAGGCCTGGAGGCGACGCGCTTCGTCGCTGCATCGGCGACGACCGCTCATGGCCTGGATCACCCGCGCTACGTGGTGACCGCCCACTTCGATGCTGCGGCGCACGACGACGAGCACGAAGGCGACGACGAACAAGACGCGGATCACGACGACGAAGCGACGGACGTCACGATCCAGATCGGCGCGGCCACCGATGGCGGCGCGTATGCGCGTCTCGAGAGCTCACCGCTCGTGTTCCTCGTCACATCGGCGTTCGTCGACGCCATCGCGCTCCCGCTCGCGAGCCGCGATCTGATCGCGATCCCCACGGGCGATCTCTCGGCTCTGTCGATCACGAGCCCGGCCAGCCGCGTCGCGCTCCGCGAAGAGGGCGCAGGCTGGGTCACGGACCTCGGGCCCGTCGCGATCGGCCCGGCCACCGCGATGTTGGATCGCCTGGCGAGCCTGCGCGCGAGCGGCGTCGAGCCCTACGGAACGGCGATGCCGGCCGCGACGATCACGATCGAAGCGACGCATCGCTCGGACGGCTCGGTCGTGCGCCTCGAGATCGGCCCTGCCATCCCGGGCGAGACGTCGACGCCCTATCGCCTCGGGCGGATCACGAACGTGCCGGTGGTCTTCCACGTCCCGGAAGACGCCGCCGCCGCGTTCGCCGCGTACCGTCCGTGAGCGCCAGAACGGCGAAGGCCCATCGCCGATGTGGCGACGGGCCTCTCGTCGATGCGGTCCGTCCGCGAGCTACCGACCGCGGCGGCCGGCGTCCGGAATCTCGCCGGGCTCGATCGTCGTGTGGCTGCGGTACTCGAGCAGGCCTTCGGAGACGTTGAAGCCGCTCGACGAGATCCGCGCGAAGTGGCCGACGATGTGGACCTTCGCGCCCGGATAGAAGTCGGTCGGAATCGGCGTCATGCCCGACTCTTCTTCGCTCGGCTGCGCATGGCCATGCGCTTCGTTCTCACGGGCCTCGTCGATGGCCGCCTGGTTCTCGGCGTAGCCGACGACCATGAGAAGGTGCGTCTCGTCGGTGTCGCCGCGCGCATCGGCGAGCCACATGTGCGGCGCTGCGGCGGGTGGGCACGTGTGACCTTCGGGGCACTCTTCGGGAACGTAGACGCGCGCGATGTACGCGGTGACGTTCACGTCGGTGTCCATCGTGGTCGATTCACGACGGCGCAGCCCGTAGATGCTGTAGCTCTGATCCGGATACGTCACCGGGTAGGGCGGCGGCGGGAGCGTGGGGACGTTCGGGAGGCTCGGAGTGACCGACGGCAGCTCTTCGATGCGGAGGTCCGGATTGCGCGACTCGCCGCACGAGGCGAGCACCGGCACCATGACGATCGCGAGCAGACACGAGCAGAGACGA
Organism: uncultured Sandaracinaceae bacterium; assembly: GCA_964429305.1. GTDB lineage: Bacteria > Myxococcota_A > Polyangia > Polyangiales > Sandaracinaceae > JBBSAT01. The sequence continues at coordinate 11,847 of CAYSCF010000158.1, forward strand.
CGCATCATCGAGACCCTTTCTCGAAACGCGCGGACGCTATCACGCATGTGCTGGCCATCTCAACCGTCACGGTGCGACCGTCGTGCACGACGGCAGCGCGCCCTGGCCCTGGAGGACGGGCGCGAAGGCCTCGTTCGCCGATCGCGTGGCGATCGTGCGGGCCGCCTCGGCCGCCGGACCGCCCAGTCGGTCGGCGATGCGGAGGGCCTCGACGGCCACGTCCACGTGCGGTGCCCACGCGCCTTCGCGCGTCCCACGTTGCATCACGCGCGTGATGGCGTCGGTGGCGTCGGGGACGCAGAGCGCGCTCGCGAGCTCGAGCGCCGCTGCCGTCACGCGCGGCCATTCGTCGTCGTCGGCGAAGATCGGCGCGAGCAGCGGCCACGTCTCGCGGTCCGCACGCTCGGTGAGCAGTTGGATGGCGCGCTCACGGACCATCGGCGAGCGATCGGCGAGGCGGCCACGGAGCGTGGCGATCTCTTCGTCGCGATGCGCGAGCGCTTCGAGCGCCGCGACGCGCACGAGCGGCCACGAGTCGTGCGTGGCGCGCTCGATCAGCCGGGGAGTCGACGCGGGATCCGCGGCGAGCGTCGTCACCGTGATCGCGCGGACGCGGGGATTCTCGTCGGCGAGCCCGGAAGTGATCGCAGCGCCGCTGCGCAATGCGAGCGCGTCGATCGCGCGCTCGCGGAGCATCCACAACTGCAGCTCACCGTGGATGGCGACCTCGGCGAGCCACGCATCGTTCTCCGCGGAAGGTGTCGCGTGTGCAGCGGCGAGCAGGAGGCGATAGCGATCGACGAACTCGGTCGCGCGAGGTGCGGCCCTCGCGACGAGATCGCGAGCGAGATCGGGCCGTGCCTCCGCGACGCCCAGCGCCAGCGCGGCGATCGCGCTCGTCGAAGCGGCCTGCGCCCACGGGCCGATGCTGGCCTCGCCCGATGGATCGCGTGCGAGACGCGCTCCGATCGCCGCACGTAGCCGCGGTCGATCCGCGCCCGAGCCCTCGAGCGCGGCGAGCAGCGGCGTCAGCTCGAAGGAGTCGTGCGAGAGCGCGAGCACGCCGGCGGCCTCTTCTCCACGATCCGACGCAGCAAGCGCCACGAGCGCGGCGGTCCCAGGCGCGCCGGCGCGGGTGAGCACCCCGAACGCATCGGAGCGGACGTCGGCATCGTCGTCGAGCGCGGCGAGCGAGAGCAAGCGCAACGCGCTCTCGAGCCTCGTGTTCGCTGCGGCGACGCGCACGGCGCGCCGATGTCCGAGCGCCGAGAGCCGGTCCCATGCGGCGATCAACGCGTCGATCGCGCCGCCGCCCGCGCGTGCGAGCCAGTCGGCCGTGTGCTCGGCATCGGAGCCCTCGGCCACGAGCGACTCGACCAAGCTCGCGATCCCCACCCCGAAGTCGAGGTCGGTGTACGCCTCGACCTCGCCGAGCCCGACGTGCAGAGCGGCATCCTCGCTCGGCCCCCGCTCGATCACGATCGCGAGGCAGCTCCACGCGCGCGGCTCGGGCAGCGTGATCCATGCGCGGTCGAACGTCTCCGGCAGTGTGACGTGCAGCGCAGGGCCCGAGTCGCCCACCACGAAGACCGACCGTGGCGCCACGACCCCTTCCGCCGTCGAGCGGGCGAGCGCGATGACCCGGACCGGACGAGGCGCATCGACACGCGCCACGACGAGCTCGCCCGAGCCGGCACCGCCACGCCCCTCGACCCAGCCGGTGGCCGGGTTGCCGTCGGTCAGCGCACGAGGCGCCTCGAGAGCGGCCGCGTCGGTCACGCCCAGCGCGCTCGTGGCGCCCATCATGCGCAGCGAGCCCGGCATCGGCGGGGGCGTCGGACCGGGCGAGGTCGTGCTGGCGGTCACCTCGATGCGATCCGCGCCGACCCGGGAGATCGTCACCGGTCGCAGAGCTCCCGTCGCGTCGAGCGTGCTCGGAAAGAGCAGGGCAGGGGCCGAGCCGCACGCCGATACACCCTCGCGCCGCTCGCCGACGACGATATCGGGCAGACCATCCCCGGTGCGATCCGTGGTCTCGATCGCATCGGCGACGCGCTCGCCCGGGTCTCCGTGCAGGTCCGTCCGACCGCTCCAGGCCATCGTCGGCGCACCTGCCCGCTCCACGACGAGCCACGCGTAGGCGCGGCCGCCTCCCGTGCCCCGGACGATGATCACCGGACCGACCGTGGTGTCGAGACGCTCGGCAGTCGCCGAGTCCAGGGCCACGGGCACCTGGTCTTCTGCGACGCGTCGTCCCGCCCTGGCTACGACATGCGTGTCAGTCCCTGCCGCATCCACGTTCACCGTGACTGGGTGCCGCAATGCGAGGGTCGCGACGAATGGCAACGGTTCGGCCCGCGCCGCCGTAGACGTGAGGAGGATCGTCCCTACGATCGTCGTAGCAAGCCGACGGGCGGCTCCTGCACTCGCCGTCCGGCGCCGCGAGTGACCACCTGTCTGGCTTTGTTGTGTCATCGGAGGTTCTGGGTTACAGGCCGCGCCGCGCTGGGCCTCGGCAGCTTCGAAATGCGCGCCTTGCAAAGACGAAAATCTCGCGATCGGTCCGACCACGAGTCGGTGTAGAGTCCGCGCCTTCGCATGCGCGGCCCCCTGCCGGGGTCGGCGGCGAGACTACCTTCACGATGCACGACGAGCGACCGCTTCTTGCTTGCGGGGCCAGAGCCTATTGGCTGGGAGACAACGCGTGACGGATCGCCGACAACCCGCAAGAAATGGCACGTCGCGTGCTGGCGCGGGGCGCGGTTCGATGCCGCCCGCCAAGTCGACGGCCCCGGCAAAACGGGGCGGTGTTGCCGCGCAACGGAACGACTCCAGGAAGCCGGACGTTCCGTAGAGAGGAAGCAAGGCGCCCCTG
>CAYSCF010000159.1:0-9480 GCA_964429305.1 uncultured Sandaracinaceae bacterium
GGCGGCTGCGAGCTCGTCGGCACCGCCGGCGTTCGACGAGAAGCGCGAGACGTTGCTCTCGGCGTCGCTCGCGCTGAGCGACACGCGACCGGACTCGATGTCGAAGCTGACGTCGCCCGCGACCACGTCCGAGTAAGTGTACGCCCGGGCGTGGCCGCCGAGGTCCGTCGCGCTCGTGAGCGCGCTCATCGCGTCGTAGCCGAACGATCGCGTGCGACCGGACTCGTCCATGTGCGACGACGGGAAGCGATATGACTCGTCGAGCAAGGTCGTGCCGTTCTGAAGGGACGACGTGCTCGCGCCGCCCGGGAACGTGGTGCTTCGGGGCAGACCGTACGTCGTGGAGGCGCTCGTGGTGGTGTCGCCGAGCGGCGTCGTGCTCGTGGTGCTCGTCGGCGTGGTCGCGTACGTCCACGTGTGCGAGCTCGCGTCCGTCATCGACGTCATCGCCCCGCGCACGTCGTACGTGCGCGAGGTCGTGTGGTGCAGCGGGTCGATCGTGCTGAGCACCCTGCCCGCGTCGTCACGCACGTACGTCGTGGTCGCGCCGCGTGTGACGTCCGTCGTCGAGTCGAGTCGACCCGCGTCGTCGTAGTGGTGTGTCGTCACGTTCCCGAGCTCGTCCGTCTCGCTCGCGAGGCGACCCGCCGCGTCGTAGAGGCGCGAGTGCGTGTCACCGTTCGGGAGCGTCCAGCCGATGAGCCGGCCGGCCGCGCTGAACGTCCGCGTGGCGGTGCCGAACGTCGGGCCGCTGATACTCGTCCACTGGTCGGTGTCTCCGTACGCGTAGGTGACCGTCACTCCGCGTCCGTAGTCGGCGACATCGAGCCGGCCTTGCGGATCGTAGTGGTACGTCATCGTACTCGCGCCGCTGGTCGCGCTCACGAGATGCCCTTGCGGGTCGTATGCGAAGTCGAACGCCTGACCGCGTCCGTCGACGACATGGCTCGGGTGGGGGTCCAACCCGACGTACGTGAAGGTGCTGGTGCCGAACCGATCCGTCTCGGTCAGCAAGCGGCCCTGCGTGTCGAACGTCCGCGCGAAGACGGTCGTGTCCGCGTCGTCCGCTTCGCGTGTGCGGTTGCCGGACGCGTCGTACTCGCGGTTGTAGGTGCCGCCGCTCTCGAGCCGCTCCGTGAGCGGATGACCTGCGTCGTCGTACGTGTAGCTCGTGGTGTAGAGCGCCGGGTCCTCGCTCGCCGTGTGCGGGCGCGTCGTCGAGAGACGATCGCACGTGAACGGGTCGTAGTCGTGGCTCGTCGTGTTGCCGAGCGGATCGGTCTCTTGCGCGAGGTAGTCGGGGCAGTGACCGCCACGATAGATGTACGTGGTGTCGTGACCGAGGCCGTCACGCATGCGCGTCACGTTGCCGCGTGCGTCGTACACGTACTGGGTCGGCACGCCGAGCGAGTCCGTCGTCGTGAGCGCTTGGCTTCCGAGGTCGTAGGTGTTCCGCAGGCAGTGGCCCTCGGGATCGCACGTCTGCCCGAGGCGGCCGTCACTCTGGTAGTCCATCGACGCCACGCGCACACCGCGCCAGTCGACGATGTCGGTGAGGTGATGTGGGTAGCTCGCGTTGCGGTACTCGAACGTCGTGCGCCGCGAGATCGCATCGGTGAAGCTCGCGAGGTTGCCGTTCGTCGCGTAGTCGTAGCCGACGCTCCGACCATCGCTCGCGATCGCCTGCGTGATGCGGTTGTGGGCGTCGCGCACGAGCGTGAGGCCGCGACCGCTCGTGCTCGCGATGCCGTTCGTGCTGAAGCCGACGCAGTTGTGGTTCGCATCGCACATCTGCTCGATGCCATTCTGCACGCTCAGCACGAACACGCGCCCGTCGCGCAGCGTGAGCTGGAAGTGGTCGGGGTTGTAGACCTCGCCGGTGTCGACGACGATTAGATCGCTCTGGATCTGCGGGATGCCTTGCGCGAGAGGCAGCGCGGTCGCGCGAACGCGTGTCGGCCCGTAGTCGACGAGCGTCGCCCCCGAGTGCACGCCGTCGGTCTGCTCGAAGTAGACGTCGGCCGCGCACGAGCCGCTGATTGTGTCGATGTTCGCCAGGATCGGGTGGAACACGTACCACTCGGTCTCGCTGAGCCGCACCTCCGTGAAGTGCGAAAGCTGCTCGAACTGCTCCGTGCACGGCAGGACCGGGCCGCCTTCGCTCGTGATGGCGAAGCCTCGGCCCGGCGGACGGTTGTGCGCGACCTGGCCGTGGCGGAGCTCGAGGCTCCAGCCCACGCCGAAGTCCTCGCTACGATTCGCCGCGGCGACGCGCGAGTCGTACGTGCGCACGAGCGCGACCGGAATCCCGACTGCATCGACCACCATGTCGGTGAACGAGAGCTGGACGACGCCGACCTTGGCGCCGCCGTCGACGCGAACGGCGCGCTCGTCGGACGCAGACAGTCCGTTCACGTCTTCGGCGTAGAGCCGAACCGCGTAGACACCGTCCTCGAGAAGAGTCGTGTCGATGGTGCCGAGATGGCCGCTGATGTTGTGATCGCCCGACGCCAGCACCTGGTAGCCGCCGCGATCGACGCGCCGAACGGAGAGCGTCCAGCGATACAGGTTGTCGTCGGAGACGCTTCCGGTGGCCTCGTGCAGGTACGTGAGCACTGCCGCGTCGTCCGGCGCCGTGAGCGCCACGACCGGCGGCACGTTGTCGCCTGGCGTGAGCACGCGAACGAGGGCGGTTGCGCTCGACGTGTTTCCAGACGCATCGTGGCCATTGGCGACGACCGAGTAGACGCCGCTCGCCGTCGCGACGAACGTGTACGACCCCGTACCGTCGAGCGTGATCGGGCTGCCGCCGAGCGTCACGGTGTCGAGCACCGCGCCAGGCAGGTCGTCGGTGATCGTGACGTGCACGATCGACGACTCCGCGACTGCGATCGTTCCCGGCGTGGTCGTGACGGTGATGACGGGCACCGTCATGTCGCCGGTCACGGCGAGGTCGTAGCGCTGCGGTGACGAGACGATGCCGTGATTGTCCACCGCGACGATCTCGATCGAGTAGGACAGACCGCCGTTCGCCAGCGTGGGCGACCACGACACGAGGCCGCTGTTCGCATCGATGGTCATCCCTGCCGGCGGAGTGTTGTTGAAGCGGAACGTGACAGTGTCGCCGAGGTCCGGGTCACGAGCGGTGACCTGGTACGAGTATGGACGGCCGACCGTCGCGGTGGTCACGGGCCGCGACGTGATCGACGGCCCGTGGAAGCCCTGTCCCACGTTGATGCCGAACGTGAACGTGCTCGCCGCGCCGTGGCAGTCCGTGACACGGACGGCGACGACGACGCTCTGACCTCCCGAGGACGGATCCGGGGACCAGTAGATGAACCCGGTCGTGGCGTCGATCGTCATGCCGGGCGGGCCGTTCACCAACGCCCAGGTCAGCGCGCACGAGAGGTCGACGTGCACCTGCTGCGCGACGCACGGCAGCGTGAGCACTGCATCGGTGAGTGTGTTCACGATCGGGGGCATCGTGATCACGGGTGCGTCGTTCACGATGTGGACGTCGATGGTGAACGTCGCGGGCGCCGAGCATGCGCCGGACGGATCGCAGGCGCGGAACGTGAGCGGCATGGCGCCATACGCATGCAGCGCGGGCGTGTACGTGAGGCTGGGCGCCGTGCCCGTGAGCGTGCCGGCGCTCGGAGTCGTGAGGACTTGGTACGTGAGCGCGTCGCCGTTCGGATCGAACGCCGCGAGCACGAACGAGATGGGGCTGTCTTCGCGCGTCCCGACTTCGCCGTCGTAAGCGACCGGCGGAAGATTGGTGAGCGTCGAGACGGGCGTGGCTTCGACGTCTTCGTCGATAGCGCCGTCGCCGTCGTCGTCGACTCCGTTGAGGACCTCCTCGTCGTAGAGGCCGTCGCAGTCGTTGTCGAGCCCGTCTCCGAGCTGCATCGTCGCGAGCGACGGCACGCAGTCGGACGGAACGAGACGCATGAAGCCGGGATGGCCGTAGCTCTCGAAGGTCGTCCAGCCGTAGACGTACGCGCCGACGGGGTGCCCGGTGGTCGCGTTCGACACGTGATGCGCGCCGCTCGAGCCGAGGAGGAACGAGTTGTACGCCCAGCCGGACGAGCCGACCGAGAGCCAGGGTGAGCTCGGAGCGACGCCGTCGATCCGCACGCCACCGACATCGGCGGAGCGCGCCACGAGTGTCACCCAGTCGTTGTACGTGACGCGCTGCACGGGATGCGTGTTCGGCACGTCGTACGGGGGACTGGTCGTGACGACGAAGTCGTGACCCAAGAGATTGTTGGGCACGACGGTGATCATGAACGGATCGCCTACTCCGTCCGTCTGTGTTCCCTTCGCGTACTGAACGACCAAGGCCGGCTGCGTGGTCTGGACGTAATGTGGGGCCTGCGTCGTGACGTTCGATTCGTAGAATGCGCCCGCAGCGAGCGTTGCGACGACCGTACCGTCGACCGACACCTGCGTGCCCGCAGCCTGAGCGACGACGCGCAGTATGTATCCGGACGTGCGGCCGCCGAAGGGCGCCACGATGAAGTCCCTTCCGAGCCTCGAGACCGGCAGCAGTTGCTCGGCGATGTAGTCGCACGCCTGGAACCCCGCCGGAATGTACGTGCAACCCGCGCCCGCGATCACGCTGATCGGCGCGGTCGCGGTCACCACCGTCCCGGTGAGATCGTCGAGCGGAGATGTGGCGGCGAGCGTGACCGCATCACCCCGATTCAGCACGAACGACTGAGACAGACCGGACGCGATGGTCGGGATGCTCGGGCTCGCCGCGACGTTCGCCGTCGGCGTCACCGTCACCACCGTCCCATCGACGGTGGCAGCGACGCCGATCTCGCTGTTCGCCGATCCGAGGCCGAGCCCTCGGTACGCACCGACCACGTAGGTCGTACCGAGACCGGGCGCCGCCAGCGCGAGGTACGAGTCGGTCGATTCTTCCGTGAACGTGCTCCCCGTCAGGCAGATGCGTCGGGCCGACGTGACGTGAATCGCGTGACGACCGATGGGCGAGGTCGGGAAGACCTCCGCGGTCTGCGGAAGGACGACCCGACCCGACCCGCCTGCAGGAACCTGGAAGGTCGCCTCGAGACCGATGGCGGGGACTTCCACCAGGACATCAGCGAGCTGATCGGAGGTCGCCACGAGCACCACGTTGTCGGTGGCCTCGGGACCGATGCCGCACGTAGCGCCCGGGGCGTTGCACTGCGAGATGACCGGCAGCCAGAACTCCGTGCCGCAGTTCGTCGGAGGCGACGGTGCGTTCGCTTCGGGCACGCCGATGCTGATCGACGACGCGAAGTACAGCGAGTCGCCCGCGAACGAGCTCGTGAGCGCTCCCGGTGTGCCCAGGCCGAAGTCCAGCGTCGCGCTGGCTGCGCCGGTCGCGTCGGTGGTTGCGGTCGCGGTCGACGTCGCGAACGACATCGAGACGCTGCGACCGGACACGATCTGCGCGGGGGCGTTGCCGTCCGACAAGTGCGCGACGGCCGTATGCGTGCCGCCGGCCGCGGCGCCTGCGACGGGATCGATCACGAGCGTGCTGGGTCTGCGCGTGACCTCGACGAAGAACTGGTCGCGGCTCGACAGGCCGGACGAATCCGTGATCGTCGTCGTGACTGCGTACGAGCCCGGCGTCGCCCAGGAATGCGAGGTGAAGACGGTCGTCGGATTGCAGGGTGAGACGTCGGCTACTGCACCGTCCCCGAAGTCGTAGTGACACTGCAGCGATCCCGAATCGAAAGACGTGGCGTCCGCAGCGCTCGGTGCGGCGATCGGGCTCCACGACTGACCCCAGACGACGGTCTGATCCGAGCCGACGTCGATGCGCGGCGCGGTGTCGGAGACGGGAATCGTCTGTGTACGCGTCGACCGGAGCAAGTGCGCGTCGACTGCGGTGAGCGTGATCGTCGCCGTTCCCGGCCCAGACGACTGCGCGGTGTAGATGCCGCCCGGCGCGGTCGTGGAGTCGAGATTGACGGATCCCGGTGTGCTCGCGCTCCACTGCGCCTGGATGAGCGCCGCGTCGCCCGGCTGCGAGTGGTCGGTGGCGCTGATGAACGCTCCCTGAGCGGGACCGTCCGGCGTGTAGGTGAAGTCCGCGACCGGCGGCGCGTCCACGACGTAGAGATAGTCGGCGCGGCTCGTCAGGCCCCACGCGTCCTGCACCTGGAGCTCGACGACGTAGGACCCCGGCGCCGGGAAGGTGTGGGTCGGGTTCTCGAGATCCGAGAACGTGCCGTCGCCGAAGCTCCAGCGGTACACGAGAATCGGCGTCCCGCCCGGAACGGAGCGGCTCTGGAACGGTACCGTGATGCCGCCCTCGTGCGGGGTGATGCTCTGGAAGTCCGGCACCGAGACCAAGCTCGGGAAGCCCTGGTTGCTCACCGTCCGCAGCTGGACGTAGCGCGCAGTGATCTCCGGGAAGAAGAAGTAGAAGGCGGAGTCGATGTTGGGCAGCGTGCCCGTGGTGACGTGCACGAAGTCCGAGGGAGCGCTCGTATTCGGCGACGCCCACACCTCGAAGTTGCTCACGGTTGCGCTGCTCGATGTCGCCCCCTGCAGACGGACGCGATCGATGCGCTCCCATCCGGTGGTGAGCAGATCCACCGTCAACGTCTGACCGGCGATCGGTGCAGGCGCGCGCCACGCCGTGGTGTTCGACGCATCGATGGCGAGCGATGGGCTCGATCCCGAGGACGTCGCGGTCGCCGTCGCGAGACCGCCGCCTTCGAGCATCGACACGTCGCCACCGTCGCGAGGACGCGTCCAGAGCGAGAGGCGCTGGAACGAACCGAGGCCGACTTGGCCGGACCAGTTGTCGATGACTCGGATGCGCAGCCAGCGAGCGCTGACGGCTTCGAACGGGATCGTGTACGACTGGAGCGTGTTCGGCGCCTCGGCAGCGACGGGCGGCCCGAAGCCAGTGGTCGGGCTCGTCACCGATGCCGACCACTCGAAGTGCCGCATGCCGGCGTTGCCCTGACCGAACACGATCGCGCGATCGAGCGCCACGGCTTCGGTGCCATCGAGATCGAACACGATCGTCGGGCCCGATGTGAGCTGGCTCGGAGACCAGTTGGTGCCGCCGCTGTTGTAGTTGGGCGCGTTGGCGCCGGTATAGCTGGCCACCGCCGCGCCGGTTGCCGGCTGCGACACGTCGCGCTCTTCGTCGATGAAGATGCGCGCGACAGGAGCGGCCGGCACGCAGGGGCCGCTCAGCGGATGCGGGCCCGGCAGACAGATGCCCGTCGCATCACAAGTCTCGATGCCGTTGCACGCGTCGCCGTCGTCGCACGACGAGCCGGCCGGCACGAGCGTGTGGGTGACGCCGTGCATCGGATCGCACGCGTCCGCGGTGCAAGGATTGTGATCGTCGGTCGACAGAGGCGTGCCCGCCGCGCAGGTGCCGCTGGCGCTGCAGAGCTCGCTTCCGTTGCACGGGTCCCCGTCGGAGCACGAGACGCCTGGCGTCGCCGTGTGAGAGACACCCGTGTGCGGATCGCATGCGTCCGCCGTGCACGGGTTGCCGTCATCGACCGTCGGCGGAACGCCCGCGACGCACGTCGCGACGCTGCAGGTCTCGATGCCAGTACAAGCGTTGGCGTCCGAACACTCGTGAGCGACCGGAGCCCCCGAGACGCAAGTCACTGCGGCGCTGCCGACGCACGTCGGCATGAACGCTTCGTCGACGAGCGTGTCGCAGTCCTCGTCCTGGCCGTTGCACGTCGTATCGCTGCCCACAGGCGAGCCGGGCACGCACGTGTCGAGCACGGCACCACCGATGCACGTCGTGCTGCCGAGCGAGGCGCACGCCCCGACGCCGCACGAGCTCGGCGTCGAAGCGAACGCTTCGTCCGTCGCTCCGTCACAGTCATCGTCGAGCGCGTTGCAGGTCGAGTCGCTGCCCGTCGGTGAGCCAGGGGCGCACGTGTTCGTCTCGATCCCGCCAGCGCACGCCGTCGAGCCGTGCGCCGTGCAAACGCCGACGCCGCAAGCGGTCGACACCGGCGCGTACGCTTCGTCCGTCGAAGCATCGCAGTCGTCGTCGATGCCGTTGCAGCTCGCGTCGACCCCGTTGGGCGCTCCGGGCATGCAGGAGTCGAGGACCGAGCCCGCGCTGCAGGACGCGTGGCCCGTCGACCGACACGCGCCGACGCCGCACGAAGTCGCGCCGCCGACGAATGCTTCGTCGATCGATCCGTCGCAGTCTTGATCGAGGTTGTCGCACGAGGCATCCGCCCCGGCGGAAGGCGCTGGGGTGCACGAGTCGGCCACCGATCCGGCGACGCAATGGGTCGCACCCGTCGCATGACAGACCCCTAGCCCGCAGCTCGTCGCGACCGATGCGTAGCTCTCGTCGACGTGACCATCGCAGTCGTCGTCGAGCGCATCGCAAACGGTATCCGTCCCCATCGGCGCGCCCGCGTGGCACGTGTCGACGACGGATCCGGACACACACGACGTCGCTCCCGACGATGTGCACACGCCGACTCCGCAGCTCGAGACGTGCGGCGCATAGCTCTCGTCGATGTGACCGTCGCAGTCGTCGTCGAGCCCGTCGCAGACGACGTCCGTCCCGGTCGGGCTCGACGGATGACACGAGTCGGCGACCGCGCCCGCGACGCACGACGTCGTGCCGCTCGCGGTGCAGGCGCCGAGACCGCACGTGGTCGAGTGCGACGCGTAGCTCTCGTCGACGTGACCGTCGCAGTCGTCGTCGATGCTGTCGCACGTCGCGTCCGTGCCCGTCGGAGATCCGGGATGGCACGAGTCGACGACCGATCCGCTCACGCACGACGTGGCGCCGCTCGCGCCGCAAGCGCCAACGCCGCAGCTCGTCGGATGAGCTGCGTAGCTCTCGTCGACGTGCCCATCGCAGTCGTCGTCGAGAGCGTCGCAGCTCGTGTCGGTTCCGGTCGGCGCCCCCGCATGACACGAGTCCACGACCGCGCCGCTCACGCACGACGTGGCGCCGTGCGAGCCGCACACGCCGACGCCACAGCTCGTCGCCGTAGAGGCGTAGTGATTGTCCGCGACTCCGTCGCAGTCATCGTCGAGGCCGTCGCACGTCGTGTCGCCTCCGGTCGGACTTCCCGCGTGGCACGAGTCGACCACGTGACCGGCGCTACACGAAGTCGCGCCGTGCGATCCGCACACGCCGACACCACAGCTGGTCGCGCTCGACACGTAGTGGTCGTCCACCACGCCGTCGCAGTCATCGTCGAGCCCGTCGCACGTCGTGTCCGGGCCCGTCGGTGACCCCGCGTGACACGAGTCGACGACGTGACCCGCCGAGCAAGAAGTCGCGCCGTGCGATCCGCACACGCCGACTCCACAGCTCGTCGGTGCCGAAACGTAGTGGTCGTCGGCGACACCGTTGCAGTCGTCGTCGATCCCGTCGCACGTCGTGTCCGCGCCCGTTGGTGACCCCGCGTGACACGAATCGACGACGTGCCCTGCCGAGCAAGAGGTCGCGCCGTGCGAGCCGCA
>CAYSCF010000159.1:9580-14694 GCA_964429305.1 uncultured Sandaracinaceae bacterium
CCTGCCGAGCAAGAGGTCGCGCCGTGCGAGCCGCAGGCTCCGACGCCGCAGCTCGTCGCCGTCGATGCGTAGTGATCGTCGACCGCTCCGTTGCAGTCGTCGTCCAAGCCGTCGCACGTCGTGTCGCTTCCGGTCGGCGCCCCCGCATGACACGAGTCGACAACGTGGCCTGCGCTGCACGCAGTGTTGCCGTGCGCGGAGCAGACACCTACGCCGCAACTCGTCGTGACGGGCGCGTAGTGATCGTCCACGACGCCGTTGCAGTCGTCGTCGAGACCGTCGCACGTCGTGTCCGGGCCCGTCGCAGCGCCCGCATGACACGAGTCGACCACGTGCCCCGCGGCGCAGCTCGTCGTGCCGTGCGCCGCGCACACACCGGCCCCGCAGCTCGTCGTGACGGGTGCGTAGTGATCGTCCACGACGCCGTTGCAGTCGTCGTCGAGACCGTCGCACGTGGTGTCGGGGCCCGTGGCAGTGCCCGCATGACACGAGTCGACGACGTGCCCTGCCGAACAAGACGTCGCACCGTGCGCGGCGCACACGCCGACCCCGCAGCTCGTCGTCGTCACCACGTAGTCCTCGTCCACATGACCATCGCAGTCGTCGTCGACTCCATTGCAGGTCGCGTCCGGCACGAGGTCCGGCGTGACCGGCACGTGGTGCACGCCCGTGACCGGGTCGCACGAGTCCGTGGTGCACGCGTTGCCGTCCTCGACGACGAGCGGCGTTCCCGCGTGGCAGGTGCCGGTGCCGCAGGTCTCGTGACCGTCGCAGACCGTCGAGTCGTCGCAGCTCGTTCCGTCGGCGACCGACATGTGATGGCAGCCCGCGCCGTCGCACGAGTCCGCCGTGCAGACGTTGTTGTCGTCGCACGGCACGCCGGCATCACCGTGACCACCATCGCGGATGCCGCCGTCGGGGAGCACACAAGCGCCGCCCCCACAGAACGAAGTCGGGATGCAGAGCCCGACGAACGTGTTGCACGTCTGCCCGCTCGAGCACATCGAGGACGAGGTGCACGAGCTCGGCGCCGGGAGCTCGCAGGAGGAGCCGCCACAGTGCGAGCCGGAGCAGTGGTCGGTCCCTGCACCACCGTCGACGTTGCTCGGTCCGTTGCCGCCGTAGATCCAGTCGTCACCGTTTCCGGCGCGCACGGTCTCCGGACCGTTGCCCGCATTGATCACGTCGTTGCCGTCGTCACCGTCGATCGTGTCGTTGCCGTTGCGCGCGTCGATCACGTCGCAGCCGGCACCGCCGTGGATCTCGTCGCAACCGTTGTCGCCGCGGATCTAATCGTTGCCGTCTTCTCCGAACAGTTGATCGTCGCCGTCGCCACCGTAGAGAACGTCGTTGCCAATGCCGCCGTGCAGCTCGTCGTTCTGCTGCCCACCGTTCAGCGTGTCGTCGCCGTCGTCGCCGTAGAGCACGTCGTTCTGCTGCGAGCCGTTCAGCGTGTCGTTGCCGGCGCCGCCGAGGATGACGTCGCTGCCCTGACGACCGTCGATCACATCGTTGCCGCCGAGCCCGAGGATGCAGTCATCGCCGCTCGTACCGACGAGGTTGTCGTTGCCCGCAGTGCCCGTGATCACGTTCATGCCGACGCGACATCGCGGATCGGGGGGTGTCGAGCCCGAATGACTCTCGGCCGGCGCGGCGTCGATCGGATCGACGGCGCACGAGACGCAGAGAGACACCGCGACGAGAATCCAGCACCACAGCCATGACTTCGACATGTGATCTCCGATCGCGCGGTTCAGGCGCGGCTCACCACGAGCGACGACGATTCGGGAACGCAGACACCTCGCGCGACTGACGCGCTTGGAACCCCTCGACCTGTGTTCGCTCGCGACGTGCGCGCTCGACGAGACCGATCCCGCCACGCGTCGAACGCGAGCACAAGATGACTTAAGTCACCCCCGCGTCAGTCGACGACCGAGAGAGACGCGATCAGCTGCGGAAGTCGCGAGTGCCCAGTCTTCCGCAACAGGCTCGTGACGAGACCGCGATGACGGCCGGGCGTGATGCCCATCAGCTCCGACGCTTCGACGCGCGTGCGCCCCGCGATCGCATGCCGCACGACCTCGTGCTCACGCTCGCTCAGGCCTGCCGCGCGTGCACGCCGTGTGAGCGCATCGAGCAAGGTGTTCCGCGAAGCTCCCGATCGCGCGCTGCAGTTCGCGGCCATCCGCTTCACGAGCTCGATGCCGTCCGGCTTGTTGGCGAACACGATGCCGTGCTTGCCCGCCGCCTTCGCGACCGCCTCGGGCTCGGCGGCCGTGAACAGCACGATGTCGGCGTGGGGCTGCGCCTTTCGCGCCCGGATCGCGAACGCGAGGCCGTCGCCGTCAGGCAGGTGACGATCGACGATCATCCCGTGCCACTCTTCGGCAATGCGCGCTTCCGCGCCCCGTACGGTGTCGAACGGAACGACCTCCACCTGATGGCGGATCGTCTTGATGACCGCGTTGCGCAACGGAGCGTAGTCTTCGAGAAGAAGAACCCTCGCCATCGCCTGTCCCCCTTCGGCGACGCCATCCGCAGACGGTGCCCGGGCGAGATGTTCGTCGTACGGCGACGCCCGCGCAACTCCGTTCGAACGGAAGCGTGGCGATGATTCTCCGGGCAGGCGAGGACGAGGCATGCCGGGTTCTCGGCACGCCGCGGATCGCGTTGCGCGAGGAACGCGACCCGTCACGGTGCGCCCCATAGCCGCAGTCCTCGACGCGAGAGCGAGCCAGACTTCGCCGCGCTCCGCCCCGACTTCGAACGTGGGCACGCCGCCACGACGTGGGCAGGATCAGGGAATCGTGAGGTCTGGGGCGGCCGCGCCGGTCATACCTGATGCGCGCGGAAAACCGACACCGCCCTGGACCATCGCGTCGCGCACGCATGCTTTCACGGAACGTGAAAGCGACGCCCCGACGACGTGGCGTCGTCGGCATATCGCGCTGGCCGGGCCTCTCGGCGAGCTGCGTGGAGCGGCTCGAGCACGACGCGGGACTCGCTCACCTCAACGCTTCTCGCAACATCCCCAGCGCCCGCGTGTGCAGCCGCGAGGTCCCGCTGCGCGACAAGCCGAGCTTCGCTCCGATGTCGTCGAGCGGCGCGTCCTCGAAGTACACGCCTTCGAGCACGTCGCGCTCCCGCTCCGGCAGCTTCGACACTGCGCGGCGCACGCGCTCGCGGTCGAGGGCGGCGATCATCCTCGCTTCGCCGCTCGCTTCGTCCTCGGCGAGCATGGCGAGTGCGTTCGCGTCCACGAACGTGTGCAGCAGCTCGTCGATCTGGCCGAGCGCGTCTTCGACGCGATGCTCGGGCGCGACGGCGACGCGTCGTTCGGCGACCTCTTCCTTGCGCGTCTCTATCGCTTGCATCGCGCTCACGAGCGCGCGACGCGTCATGCCGCGGACGCGATAGGCACCATCGAGCACCGCGCCTCGGACTCGGCTGTACGCGAAGCCCTGGAACGGCACGCCGCCGCTCGGCTCGTATCGGGCGTGCGCGTCGAGCAGGCCTTGGTACGCGTAGCCGAGCAGGTCGTCGATCGCGTGCGAGAGGCCGAGCTCGCGCGCGGCGCTCTTCGCGATGCCGCGCACCCATGCCTCGTGATCTCGCACCAGCTGGTCGTTCGATACCTCGCTCGGCACCACGCGGCAGAGCGTCCGACGACCGGAAATGTCGTGTCAACGGGTCAGGTCAGACCGCCTCTCTCGAGCGAGACGGTTCGCTCCGGCACTCCCTCACATCGGGAGTGCCGGAGCGACGTCGTCACGCCGCATTCGATGCGCCGTTGGAGGGTGGCGTGTTCGCCGCCGGTGCGACCGGGCTGGCGATCGTGCCGACGCTGCTCTGCGCGGGAGCCGCCGCGGTGCCGGCGCTCGTCTGGGTGGGCGCGGCGACGACGCCGACGCTGCTCTGGGTGGAAGCCGCGACGCTGGCTGCGCTGCTCGGCGTGGCCGGCGCCGCCGCGTGGGCTGCGGTGCTCGGCGTGGCCGCCGCGACGTGACCAGTGGTGCTCGGCGTCGTCGACGTGCTCGGTGCCTGCGTCGTGGGCGCCGCGGGCTGGGTGGTGGTGGTGTCGTTCGCCGCGCTGCCGTGTCCGACTGCGGCGCGGTGCTCGTCCATCGGCTTGACCGCCTTGAGGAAGCGCTCGACCGACACGGGATCCGAGTCGTCGCAGTGCGCCGCCAGCACGCGCCCGTACGCGCCGACCGAACGACCGAACGCGTTCAGCGCGTCCTGCAGCGCGGCCGAGCTCGAGCCCACCTTCGGCTCCTCGCCCATCCCGAGCGCATCGGCGAGCGCTTGCGTCGTCCGCTCGACGCCCACGAGGAACTCCTTGCCCACGAGCTCGTCGATCTCCTTCTTCATCTTCTCGTTGTCGATGCGCTCGAGACGGCGGAACGCCTCGGACCACGCGCCACGCGCCGGGAGCTGCACGAACGCGACGCCATCGGGAAACAGCGAGCCCGCGACCACGCCCGCACGCGCGCCCACGTCACTGACGAGCGGCGAGACGCGGGCCTTGGCGAGCAGCGCTCCGTAGAGAGCGCTCCAGTCACTCACGAACGGCGTGAGCACCGGCCGCAACTGGGCGGGCGCGAGCTTGTCGCGCTCGGCCTGCACGAGCCTCACCTCCTCGGCCGCCGCATCGACGGCCGCGAGCGCCTCTCGCTCGTCGGGCTTGATGTCGGGCGGCGCCTGGTTGTGCAGCCGCTGGTTGAGGGCGGTCGCGTTGGTGGCACTGGAGCGAATGGGACGAACGTAATCGTGGAACTGAACGTCGATCGTGAACATGGGAGCCTCGATTCTTTTTCTCTTGGTTCGGGTACCGAGGTCGGGATGACCGCGGCCTATGAAAGAGAAATCGAACGCTCGAGCTCAGCGTTGCGTCGGGTGACGAAAAAAGATCAGAAAGTCGGATCGAGGGGTGCGGGCGCGGCACAGATCGCTCTTCAAGAGCGATCGGGCGCCGATTTCGGGCACAGATCGCTCTTCAAGAGCGATCGAGACGGCGAAATCGGCGTTGGGGAGCCGTTGCTGAGCGGTGAGCACGGCGATGGCGGCGGGCGCGAGCTGTTGCCGGAGATAGAGGTAGCGACGGCAGTGGCCGG
>CAYSCF010000160.1:0-14655 GCA_964429305.1 uncultured Sandaracinaceae bacterium
GAGCTCTCCTGGCTCGTGATCGGATGCGGCAAGCGCAACGCCGTGCACGACATGGGCCCCGAGCTCGAGCACGCCGTCGACGTCTTCTGGGGCGACGGCCAGCGCATGTTCGCGGAGCTGCTCGTGATCGCGGCCCAGCTCGACTGCCTGACCGGCTGGAACATCGACCCGCTGCTCAACATCTCGCAGGCGGAGCTCGATCCGGACGCCGATTTCGACCTCGCCCTGGTGCGAGACCGTGATGAAGACCTTGCCGCCCTTGAGCGCGATGCGGATTGCCTGCACGCGCTTCGTGTCGAGATCCGTCGCCTTCACGTCGAGGATGCCGTTCGCGTCGATCCTGAACGTGACCTCGATGCGGACCTCGCCGCGTCGCGCCTTGCGCAGCTGCGTGAGCGAGACCGCGCCGAGCGCTTGGTTCTGCTGGAAGACGTTCGAGTCGCCCTGACAGATGCGGACCTCGACCTCGGTCTGCTCGTCCTTGCCGGTAGAGAAGATGCGCGTCTTCTCCGTCGGGATCGGCGCGTTGCGTGCGACGAGCTGTTGCACGAAGCCGCCGACCGTCTCGAGACCGAGCGAGAGCGGCGTGACGTCCATCAAGAGCGGCGCCGGACGATCGGGCATCGCGACGATCGGCTGACGGGGTGCCATCGCCTGCGGCGACGGGGACATGTCGGGAACGGGCAGCCCCGCGCTCTGCTGCGCGAAGACGCCTCCGAGCGGCGCGGCGGAGGGCGGCGGGATCGAGACGCCGAAGTCGCTCCACGACATGCCTGGCGAGCTCGCGGGCTCGGGCAGAGCGGGCGGTGCTGGCTCGGGAACGTTGTGGAGCGCTTGCTGGATCTTCTCGCGATCGGGCGCGCGCGGCGGTGGCGGTGGCGGCGCTCCGCGTGGTGGTGGTGGCGGTGGCGGCCCGACATCGGCAGGCGCTCCCCAGGTTCCGGTCGGCGCGCGGCCGGGGCTCGTCGGTGGACGAATCGGTGCCGGCTCTACGGCTCGCGCCTGCGGGCCCGTCCCGATCTGCATCGTGGGCTCGCGCGGCGGTCGCTTGGCCGCGCTCTCTTTGGGGCTCGGCGCGGCAGCGTTGCCCGTTCCGATCTGCATCGTGGGCTCGCGCGGCGCCCGCTTCGGCGGCAGCGACTCCACCGGATCGAGATCCATCAGCGGGCTCGAGCGCACGGGCTCGCGCGGCAGAGGCGCGGCCACGCCGATCGCACGCGTCGCGACCACCGCGACCGCGGAAGGCGGCTCGAGGAACGGCGTCGAGAGCTCTTGTCCCTCGGCGAGCGACGGGGCGGGCGCGGCGGGACGCCTGCCGATCATCGTCGGCTCGTCCTCGAGCTCGTCGAGCGCGGGCCGCGCGGGCGGGCGCGACGGAACGACGGGCTTGCGCGCCGCGGGCTCGAGACCGAGCGGCGAAGTGCCTCCGCGCTTCGGGGCCGACGCGATCCGCGTGGCTTCTTCCGGCGCCGCGACACGCGTCGGCTGTTCCGGCATCGGTGCCGCGCGCGTCTCCTCGACGACGAGCGGACGGCGGGCGGGCGCAGGCGCGATCCGCGTCGCCTCTTCGGGGACGGTGCGATCGCGAGGATCCTCTGGCGCGAACGCCTGCTGCTTGCGCACGAGCGGAACGCGCGCCATCGGCGTGCCCTTCGCGGTCGGCAGCGGCATCGTCGGCTTGCGGATCGCGGGAGCGGCCGCGCGCGCGAGCGCCTTCGCGGCAGCGCCCGGATCCTGTGCGGCCGGCTGCTGCCCACGCAGCGTGAACGCATGGATCGCCGCGCCCTGCGCGACCACCAGATCGGGATCGATGTCCGCGCGCGGCTCGCGACCGAAGTGCTCGGCCACCATCTTCCGCACGAGCGGCATGCGCGTCGAGCCGCCGACGAGCACGACACTGTGCACGTCGCGCGGTCGCCGGCCCGCGGCGCGCATCGCGTCGTTCACGACGTCGAAAGAGCGCGCGATGAGCGGCTGCGAGAGGACGTCGAGCTCCTCGCGCGTCATGTGGAACTGGAAGTCGATCGTGCGTCCACGCCCGTCCTGGAAGAGCTCCTCGATCGTGACGTCGACGTCGTTCACCGCGCTGAGCTGGCACTTCGCCCACTCGGCGGCCGCACGCAGGCGCTCGTACGTCTGCGGATCGACCCGCGGATCGTAGCGATGCTCCGCCAGGCACTGATTGCACATCTTGTCGGCGACCAGCACGTCGATGTCGTCGCCGCCGAGGAAGGTGTCGCCCGCGGTCGAGACGACCTCGAACACGTCCTTCTCGAGATCGAGCAGCGTGAGATCGAACGTGCCGCCGCCGAGGTCGTACACGGCGATCGACTCGGGCTTCTCCTTGCCGTAGCCGTACGCGAGCGTCGCCGCCGTCGGCTCGTTGAGCACGCGCAGCACTTCGAGGCCCGCGACCTTGCCCGCCGCTTGTGTCGCCGAGCGCTGCAGCTCGTTGAAGTTCGCGGGCACCGTGATGACGGCTTGCTTGCACGTCGTCCCGAGCGCGGCCTCCGCCGTCGTCCGCAGATGACGCAGCACCATCGCGCTGATCTCGGGCAGCGCGAACGTGCCGCGACGCACCCGCACCTGCACCGCGCCCGTCGCGCTCGGCTCCAGGGTGAACGCGAGCCGCTCCTTCGCGCGCCTCACCTCGGGGCTGTCGTAGGGCCGACCGATCAACCGCTTCGTCGAGTAGATCGTGTTCGGCGCGTCCACGAGCCGCCGCTCGCGCGCGTCGTGGCCCACGAGGATCGATCCATCGGGATGGAACGAGACGACGGAAGGAATGAGCCGGCGGCCTTCGGCATCGGCGAGCACGCGCGCCTGGCGACCATCCGCGACGGCGACCACCGAGTTGGTGGTTCCGAGATCGATTCCGAGGGCCGGGCTCTCCATCCGTACTTCAGGTTCTGCGCCGAGGACCTACCGTCTCGCCGCCTCGGCCCCAGGATAGGCCCGAACCCGTGCCGAAAGGAATCCCGTGAGCGACCCCACCGCCAAGTCTCCCGTCCACGTCGACGTCGCGCTCGCGTTCCTCCGGATCGGGCTGTGCTGCCTGATGCTGCGGCACGGCATCCCGAAGCTCCTCGAGTTCGACGCGCGCAGTGCCGAGTTCCCCGATCCGTTGGGCGTCGGGCACACGACGAGCCTCGTGCTGGCGATCTTCGGCGAGGTCTTCTGCTCGCTCCTGCTGATCCCGGGCATCCTCGTGCGGCTCACGGCGATCCCGTTCTGCATCACGATGGCGGTCGCGTTCCTCGTCGTGCACGCCGACCAGCCGTTCGGCGAGAAGGAGCTCGCGTTCCTCTATCTCTTCGGCGGCATCACGCTTCTGATCGCGGGCGGCGGCCGCTTCTCGGTCGACGCGTGGCTCCTGCCGAGGCTCCGCGCGCGGTTCGCGAAGCGCTGATCACTGCACGAGTGCCGGCTAGCCGGCCCGACGCAATTGCGTCGGGCTCGCTTCGCGGACCACTCCGGCACTGACTACGGGTACTGACAGTAGTTGTGGCCGCTGAGCTCGTGGCACGTGGCCCCCGACGAGCACTGGCCGCCGCACGTGGTGGGCTCCGCGGCCGCGCACTGGCAGTCGCAGTAACCGCTGTAGCAAGTCGCCATTCCGCCGAAGCCTTCGCCGCGGCACTCCGCATCCGAAGCGCACGTACAGGTGTAGACGCCGCTGCGCGCGGGGACGGTCACGCACGAGTGGCCGCTCGCACACGACGCGCTGCACGATCCGCAGTGCGTGCGCGTGTTCAGCGCGACGCACGATCCACCGCAGCACGCGCCGCCGCTGCAGCTCGTGCCGTTCGCGCGATCCGCGTGCGTGCATCCGCTCGATGCGCTGCAGCCGTCGGTCGTGCACGCGTTGCTGTCGTCGCAGTTGCGTGCCGTGCCCGTGCAGCGTCCGCCCGCGCAGTGATCGCCGGTCGTGCACGCGCTGCCGTCGTTGCACGCGTTGGCGTTGTTCGTGTGGACGCACGCGCACGTCGTGGTCGAGAACGAGTCGTTCGTGCAGGCGTTTCCGTCGTCGCACGCGGTCGGGTGGCACGTGCCTCCGCAGCACGACGAGCCCGCCGCACACGAGACGGGCGCGTGCGTGCACGTCGCGCCCACGCACGTCGCGACGTCGCACACGTCGGACGCGACGCAGCTCGCGGGCGTGCACGTCGGGTACTGGCAGTCGTGGGCCGCATCGCACGTCCCGCCCGGCATCGCGGTGCAGAGCGCGTTCGAAGGCGTGTGCGTGCATCCCATCGGCTCGGCGCAGGCGTCGACGGTGCAAGCGATGCCGTCGTCGCACGAGAGCGCCGTGCCCGCGCACGCGCCGCCCGTGCACTGATCGGTCGTCGTGCACACGTGGCCGTCGTCGCACGTGGCCGCCGCGCAGTCGGCGTCGGCGCAGTCGGCGTGGCCGTCGCAGTCGTCGTCCATCCCGTTCGTGCACGCGATCTCGCTGCTCGGGCACGCGTCGCCGAGGCCCGCATCGGGCGTCACACCGGTCGGCAAGACACAGCCGAGCGTCGCATCGCAGCGCTGTCCCGCGGGACATGCGGTGTCGACGGCGACCTGCAGGCACTGTCCTTCGTCGCACACCGGATGGACGCACGGGCTGCTCGGCGTGCAGTCGCTCGCGACCGTGCACACGGGATGGGGACACGCCTCGGGTGTCTCGGGCGAGCACATCGGGTTGGTGCACATGCCCGACACGCAGCTCGTGAAGGTCGGATCGCCGCCGGACAGTGGGCACGTGATGCCCGCGCAGTCCCGCGTGACGACGACGATCAGCGAGTACGTGCTCTGGATCTGCAGCCGGACGAGGCGCTGCACGACCATCGTTCCGTCGCGATCGACGAGGCGCACGCGAACCAGGTGATCTCCGACCTGCACGCCGTGGATCTCGGCGACGCGGCGCCCCGGAACGTAGCTGCCGACGCTCGCGGTCGTCGTGACGGCTCCCGGCGCGAGCGCGCTCGCGGCATAGGTCGGTGGCGCGACCTCGACGGTGATCTGATCGAAATCGATCCCCGGAAAGAGGTCGGTCTCGAGATCGACCGTCAGGTTCGGTAGATCGTTCGAGCAGCCGGCCGCCGCCAAGAGCGCGAGCAGCACGAGTCGAGACGAGCGCATCGGAGATCAGGATAGCGCGAGCGCGGACCTCACGTCGGGTCGCAGGGACCGTCGCACGTCTGCACGACCATCCCGTCCGAGTGGAAGAACATGTCCAGCTGGTGCTGCGCCGCCGCCGAGCGACGCACACCTTCGTGCGTGGTGTTGTCGCCCGGCGGAGTGCGCGCTCCGATCTGGAGCGGGTCGCTGCCGGGGATTTGGTAGAAGACCATCGCGCTCTCGGCAGGACCGGACGTGAGCGGCAGGCCGTACGGGACGAAGGGCGACATGTGCGTCGCATCGCTCATCAGCGGCAGCATCGCGCCGCTCTCGTCGAGCATCGTACGCGCCGCGAAGTTCGCGCCGACGATCGGCACCTGCGGATCGTCGCGCCCGATCTGGTAGGCGACGTGATGCAGCGGCGTGACGCCGCCCGTGCACTCGGGGAGCGTGCACGGGAGCGTGTGCCCTCGGATGTGGCCGACGTACGTCGACGGCTCCGTCAGGTCCCACTGCGCCTGCGTCATCACCCAGTTGAGCGACGTCACGACCGGATCGTGGCGGTAGTCGTTGAACATGAGCGACACGTACGACGCTCCGTCGATCGAGCGCGGGATCAGGATCGAGTACGCCATGCCGGCCACGCCGAGCCCGAAGCGCGTCGTGTCGGTCGAGAGCGCGGCGACGCTGCCGCCCATGATCCCGCCCTGGCTGTTGCCGTGGTAGTAGCGCTCCGCCGGATCGAACACGAGGTGCCCGTTCACGTGCAGCTCGGCGAGGCTCTGGCAGCCGCCGGACACGATCAGGCTGCGCACGACCGCGAGGAAGTTGAGGATGCCCTGCATGTAGCGCTCGGTGAGCGTCGGCATGCGCGAGAGCTCGCCGATCGTGCCGGCGGCGCGGCTGACATCCGCCTCGCTCATGCCCCACCAGTCGACCGCGACCACGACGAGCTCGCTCGCGTCCGCGAACTCGCCGAGCCAGCCGGTCTCGCTCTCGTCCTGCGATCCGAAGAGCCCGTGGCCGTACTCGAGCAGGCGGCCTGGCGTTCCGTCGGCCATGAGCGCCGTCTGCACGCTGCGCGGGATCGAGATCGTGAAGGGCACGTCGGCCGAGGGCGTCGTCGTGTTGCGAGTCGGGCGACCGTTCGCATCGCGCACCACGCGGCACTGCATGTCGTCGTTCGGATCGACGCCGCCGATGAAGAGCGGCACGCGAACCGTGCCGTACACGCGACGCCAGACGTGATCGTCGACGTCGTCGGCCATGCGCGTGACGGTGCACGACGCGCCGTCGGCCATGAGCGCCGCGAGACCCTGATCGCGCACGGCGAGCATGTCCGAGTAGATGTTCGCGTCGCTGGCCGTCCAGAAGTCCCACGCCTGGATCAGCTGCGTGCGATCGACCCCGTTGGCCGTCAGCAGCGTGAACACGTCCTCGAACGACGCGCGACGCGACTCGAGGTCGGTGGCCTCGGCGAGCGGCGTGTTGTCGCGCAGCGCCTGGAAATAGGCGTTGGGATGCACGGGCGTGCCGTCGATGTGCTGCAGGTTCCGGATCGCGACGATGTAACGCGTGCCGGGCGTCATGCGCGCCGCGGGACGAATGAAGAGCGGACGCCGCGCGGGATCGGCGTGCTGGAAGTAGTCGAGCTCGGCGAAGTGCGCGACGCGCGTGACCGTCGTGCCGTGCACCTCGAGGAGAAGCGTGGGCGACGTGTCGAGCAGCGAGTCGCCGATGTGGAGCTCGTCCGCGAGGCCCGTCGGCGCGAGATCCATCCCGCCCTCGAACGCCGTGATGATCGAGGACGCGGGGCTGAACCCGTCGAAGCGGTTGTAGATCGCCGGGTCGATGCGGACCGCGCGGTTGTTCACCGGCATCCCTTCCGCGGGAAGCGCGACGCGCCGGCCGGTCGTCGTGGTCGTGTCGGCGGCGAGGAATCGGCTCGAAGGGAAGGGCAGCAGGCAGTTCACGCCGCTGATGTTCTCGCAGTAGGTCGGGTACGGGACCGCCGCGTCGGTGCCCGCATCGACGCTCGGTGCGGCATCGTTCGGCGCCGCTGCGTCCGGATCGGCCGGCGGCGTGTTGCATGCAGCGAGCGCGAGCACGAAGAGGAGCGAGCGAACGTACGGCCGAGTCATATGCCCGAGAGCATACAGGAGCGCTCCGGCGCGCCCGTGTGCTACGTGTGAGCGAACCGGGCGGATAGCTCAGTGGCAGAGCTGCGCCTTTACACGGCGCTGGTCATCGGTTCGACCCCGGTTCCGCCCATCGCCACACCGAGGCTCCCGCCGCGCGCTACGATGGCGCGGCCATGGAGCTCCGATCCCAGACCTCGCTCCTGGCGAGCGTGCTCTGCTTCGCGCTCGCGGCGAGCGTCTTGTTCCGGCCGCGCAAGCGCCGCGTGCAGTGGCTCTTCGTGCTCTTCGACTCGACCGTCGGTGCTTGGTACCTGACCTGGTTCCTCGCGCACGGCCTGCCGGAGCACGGCTTCCGATGGCACTCGTCCGCGGGCGGCGTGCTCGAGCGCGTGAACCTCGTGCTCGCCGTGCTGCTGCCGCTCGCGGCCGTGCAGTTCTTCCGTGCGTTCCTCTCGCAGGGCTCGCGCCGATCCGAGCAGCTGAATCGCGTCGCGATCGGCCTCGCGGCCGGGATGATCGTCGCGGTCTTCACACCTCTCTATCCGTCGCTCGCGCTCGGCATCGTGCTCGCGACGTACGTCGTCGTGGTCCTGGGCTCCGTCTTCGCGCTGCTCTTCCGCGGCGGCGGTCGCGCGCGCTCGCGCTTCGAGGGCGCGCGCCTCCGTTTCCTCGGCTTCGTCGGCACGTTCGCGACCGTGTTCACGCTCGCCGAGTACCTGCCGTATCTCGGCTTCAACGTGCCACCCGTCGGCACCGTTCTGATGCTCGTGTTCCTCTTCGTCCTCTCGCAGTCGATGCTCAAGGATCGCCTGCTCGATCTCTACGATCTCGCGGGGCGCTTGCTCGTGCTCACGGCGCTCTCGTTCTCGCTCGCCGGCATCCTCTGGGTGCTCGTCTTCGCCGACCCGGGCAACTTCTATCTGCACTCGGTCGTCGCCGCGATCGTGCTCTTGCTCATCTTCGATCCGGTGCGGCACGAGGTGGAGCAGCGCATCGCCCAGCTCGTGTTCCGCGAGCGCCACGAGTTCGAGCGCATGACGATCGATCTGCGCGCGCAGCTGACCAACGTGCTCACCAAAGAAGAGCTCGTCGCCGCATTCCAGACGGCGTTCGAGGGCTCGCGGCGCATCACGCAGAGCGGCATCTGGTTTCTCGACGGCGAGCACATGGCGCTCGAGCTGACGGCGCACACGGGGCCGGTGACGACGCGGCGCGTGGAGCTCGCGACGCTGCGGCCGCTGCTCGAGCGCCTCGCGAAGGAAGACTCGGTCGTGCTGGAGGGGATCGAGCGCGACATCGAAGAGCGTCGCGAGCTGGGCGAGGCGCGCACGACGACGGAGCTCTCCGAGCTCGCGCACAACCTCGAGGCCCTCGGCGCGAGCGTGTGCGTGCCCATCCGCGACGAGGGCGAGATCGTCGGGCTCATCACCATCCGCGACGATCGACTGCGCGACGCGTACGCGCCGGAAGAAGTGCAGCTCGTGCGCGCGCTCGGAACGCAGTCGTCGGTGACCGTGCAGAACGCGCGTCTCTACGAGCGCCTCAAGGAGCGTGATCGTCTGGCCGCGCTCGGCGAGATGTCGGCCGGTCTCGCGCACGAGATCCGCAACCCGCTCGGCGCGATCAAGGCGAGCGCGCAGTTCCTGGCCGAGCCCGACGGCGCCGGCGCGCAGATGCCGGCCGCGAGCCGCGAGTTCCTCGACATCATCGTCGACGAGGTCGATCGCCTGAACCGCGTCGTCAGCTCGTTCCTCGACTACGCGCGCCCTTCGACCGCGACGCTGAGCACCGAGCCGATCGATGCGAACGCGACCATCGAGAAGACGATGCAGCTGCTCGCGCCGCAGATCGGCGCGGGCGTCGCGACCTCGCTCGATCTCGGAAAGAGTCTCCCGAAGGTGCGCATCGATCCGGAGCGGCTGCGGCAGGTGATCATCAACCTCGCGCTCAACGCCGTCCAAGCGATGGAAGGCGAGGGCAAGCTCGTCGTGAAGACGCTCGCGCGTGCGAGCTCGCGGGCGCCTGCGGTCGAGATCCACGTCATCGACAACGGGCCCGGCATCCCCGAGAAGATCCGCGCGAACCTGTTCGTGCCGTTCGTGACGACGAAGGAGCGCGGCACGGGGCTCGGCTTGGCGATCTCGCACCGCATCGTGTCGGCGGCCGGCGGCGTGATCGAAGCGCGCTCGACGCCGGGCCGTGGGACCACGTTCGTGGTGCGCCTGCCGGCCGTCGGCCCGATCGACGCGAGCGTCACCGGGCCGCGCAGCTCGTTCGATCCCGGAGGGACGTCGTCGTCGGAGCTCGCGCTGGGAAGCCGCTCGAGCGAGCCGGCGATCGAGGTGCCCCGCGGCACCTAACGCGCGGGCGGCCGATTCCCACGCAGGTGGTTGAAGATCGCTACCGCGAACATCGCGCTGACGAGGTCCGCGCCGATGACGGGCATCAGCGAGGGCTCCGCCGAGCGATGCGACCAGAGGCCGTGGATGTACATCGCCGTGACGCCGATCGACAACGTCATGCCGAGAAAGCCGTAGAACGAGCGCTCGAGCACCGTCTTCACATCGCGGCCGGTCGCGCCGCAGGCAAGCGTCGCCAGGAGCGTCAGGCCGACGCATGGCGTCGCGACGAAGAGCGCCATGAGCTCGTCCATGAACGTGTCGGGCCAGATCATCATCGCGCGCATACGGTACTACCGCGCGCGCTCCGACGTGTGGTGCACGTCAGGGAATCAGATCGGTACCGCCGGTCGGCCAGTCGCTCGGCAGATCCGGTAGCGCCGCCGCCGGGCCGCTCGTCGCAGGGGACGTCGCGAGCCGGCGCGCGAGCATGCGGTACAAGCGCACGTCGTCGCGCTCGAAGCTCTCCTCGTCCATGTCCGAGTCGGCGAAGAGCGATCGATACGCGCGCACAGCCGAGCCCTGGCCTTGCTCGCGCGTCGCGTCGGGCAGCAGGTAGCGCCACGTGCCGCGGTGGTCGAACGCGACGCCGTGCTCGGGCGTGCCCGCGAGATCGGTGAACGCGCTCTCGATGAACGAGGTGCTGCGCGCGCCGAGCGTTCCGTCCTCGTCGAGCAGATAGACGGAGACATCCAGCGACGGAAGCACGCGATCGATGGGCCCGCCCATCGCCGACTGTCGCTCGCTCCAGCGCTGGCGCGCGACGACCGAGGCCGTGAGCAGCGCGCGCCCGATCGAGCTGCCGCGCGCCGAGCGCCACAGGCGCGGATGGCCGCGATCCTCGAGCATCACCATCACCTCGACGTTGCGGATGCGGCGGAGCGGCTCGGGAAACGAAGACACCCGCGGCGCACGCACGCCCTGCAAGAGCGCGCGCGCGACGTGCGCGAGCGCATCGCCGAGCGCCGGCTCGATCACGAGGCCCGTGCGCGGCTCGTAGAGCGCGGCCGTCGGCGAGAGATAGACGCACGCGAGCGTCTCGAACCCCGCGTAGTGCGTCAGTCGCTGCCGGATCGTCGGGCCTTGCCCGCCGTCGTCGCTCTCATCGCTGCGCGCGCGACCATCCACCACGATCGCCGCGAAGCCGCCCGTCGTCAGCGCCTCGACGAACGCTTGCTCGTCGCGCCCGTCGATCAGCGGCGTGAGCGTGGGCGCCATGGCCTCCGCGACGAGCGATGCGCCGTCCGCGTGCAGGCGCATCAGGTCCGGCTCGCCCACGACGAGGATGCGCCCCTCGTTCTCCATCTGGTGCGCGAGATCGCCGACGCCCGCGATCGTCCTCCGGTTCCACGAGATCCAGCCGACGCCGCCGATCAGCGCGAGCAGGACCACGAGCACCACGAGCCGGAACGACATGCGCGCCCGTCTAGCGCGGAAGCCGATCGGTGCCTAGTACACGTCGCGCGCGGCGCGAACATGTCTTCACCGTCGCCCGCTGCTCCCTCGCCCGCGCTCTCGCCGACCGTCTGGCGTCTCGGCTGGGTCAGCTTGCTCACCGACGTCTCGGGCGACCTCGTCACCACGCTGCTGCCTTTCTTCTTGGTCGGGACGCTCGGTGCGTCGTTCGGCTTCGTCGGCGTGATCGACGGCGCCGCCGAGTCGATCTCGAGCCTGCTGAAGATCGTGTCGGGCAGGCTCGCCGACGGCCGCGTGCGGAAGAAGCGTCTGGTGCTCCTCGGCTACGGCATCGCCGCGTTCGCGCGCCCGCTGCTCGCGCTCGCATCCGCGCCGCTGCACGTCCTGCTCGTGCGCGTCGCCGATCGGCTCGGGAAGGGCGTTCGCAGCGCGCCGCGCGACGCGTGGATCGCCGACGTCACGCCGCCCGATCAGCGCGGGCGCGCGTACGGCGTGCATCGCGCGATGGACAACGCCGGCGCGTTCCTCCGCCCGATCGTGGGCCTCTTTCTCTATCGCGGTCTCGGTCTCGATCTGCAGCTCGTGTTCGCGCTGACGATCATCCCCGGCATCCTCGCCGTGGTGCTCGCGGCGTCGGCGAAGGAGCCGGTCGTGCCGAGCGCGCCGACGCCGAGCGAGCAGCCGACGCCGGTGATCGACGCGCCGATGCCGCCGCGCCTGCGCGCGTTCTTCGTGGTGCTCTTCGTGGTGCTCTTCGTGTTCACGCTCTCCACGTCGAGCGACTCGTTCATCCTGCTGCGCGGGCGCGAGATCGGCATCGACGAGACGCTCGTGCTCGAGACCTGGATCGCGTTCGCGGGGATCCGCACGCTGTTGACGGCGCCGGGCAGCGCGCTGGCCGATCGCATCGGCCGTCGCGTGTCGCTGCTCGCCGGCTGGGCGCTCTATGCGCTCGTCTACGTCGGATTCTCGCGCGTGGCATCGTGGACGACGTGGACGGTCACGCTCTTCGTCTACGCCGGCTTCTACGCGCTGACCGAAGGCGCCGAGCGCGCGTTGGTCGCCGAGATGGCGCCGGCGGCCAAGCGCGGCGCGGCCTTCGGATGGTTCCACGGCGTGACCGGCGTCGCGGCGCTGCCCGCCAGCTGGGCCTTCGGCGCGCTCTCCGATCACTACGACATGGCGTTCGCTTTCCAGATCGATGCGGGGCTCGCCGTGCTCGCGGCGATCGCGCTCGCGGTCATCGTGCGGACCGAGCCCCGTGTCACCGGCGCACGCTGAGAGAACGAGAACCACGCTCGAATGCGCGTGATTCGGAGCCCCACGGAGCGATCCGTGCCATGGCTCTGCCGCATGACCGACGCAGCGCACGCCACTCCCGAGAAGCATCGCAGCAGCGTCGGTGGATGGATGCGCGCGGCCGTGCTCGGCGCGAACGACGGAGTCGTCTCGACCGCGAGCCTCGTGCTCGGCGTCGCGGCGTCGCACGCGTCGAGCGGCGCGATCGTCACGGCCGGTGTCGCGGGCCTCGTCGGCGGCGCGCTCTCGATGGCCGCCGGCGAGTACGTGTCGGTGAGCTCGCAGCGCGACGCCGAGCGCGCCGATCTCGACATCGAGCGACGCGAGCTCGCGACGCAGCCCGAGGACGAGCTGCACGAGCTGACGATGATCTACGTCGCCAAGGGCCTCGACGAGCCGCTCGCGCGCAAGGTCGCCGAGATGCTCACCGAGAAGGGCGACGCGCTCACGATCCACGCGCGCGAAGAGCTCGGCATCGATCCCGAGCAGCTCGCGCGACCCGTGCAGGCCGCGCTCACGTCGGCGATCGCGTTCGCGAGCGGCGCCGCGCTGCCGCTGATCTCGGTCGGGCTCGTCCCGGCGTCGCTCCGTTTGGCAGTCACGCTCGGCTCGGCGCTCGTCGCGCTCGGTCTGCTCGGCGCCTGGAGCGCGCGTCTCGGCGGCGCGCCGGTCGGCCGAGCGGTCCTGCGCGTCCTGGTCGGGGGCGCCGCGGCCATGGGCATCACGATGGCCATCGGCGCCATCTTCGGCGTCAGCGCGTAAGATACGGTTCGTGCGCCGCGCTCTGTGGATTCCGATCGTCCTGGTCGCGACCATCGCGTCCGCGCAGGCACCGGCCGCGCGGCCGCTTCGATTCAGCTCGTGCCCCGGAGCACGGGTCGTCGTGTGGCGGCCCGATGGCTCGTCGCTCTCGCTCGTTCTCGAAGGCGAGCGCGCGCCGAGCGTCGTGTTCGATTGGTGGACCGGGCCCGGCGTGTACCGTGTGGACGCCAGAAGGTACGGCTGGCCGACACGGACGGCAGTCTTCCGGACCTACGGCGGCGATCTCGACGTCCGACTGGATGTCTGTCGCGACGCCATCGAGACCCACGTTGCGGTGCGCGATCCAGGCCTGCGCGCTCGCTTCATCCGCGAGACCTTCGAGATCGAGATCGAGAACGACACCGACATCGAATGGCGCGCGCACGCGCAGAGCGGGGCACTGCACTTCTTCATCGATCCGGTGCGCGTGGATCCCGCGTGGTCTCCGGAGGAGCTGCGCGCACGAAGCCTGTGGACCCAGGGTTGGTGCGGGACGGGGGTGCACCTCCTCGACTTCCCGTCGCGGACGACGTCGCGCGTCCCCTTGGCGCCGCCCCGGGGGCTGACGCGCGCGGGCGACTACGTCGCCACGATCACGCTCCGCGCTGCCGATGGCCACGAGACGTTCGTCTCCTTCGATTTCTCGCTTCGCCCGTCCGAGTCTCCGGCATTTCCCGGCGAGCTCTCGCTGGTGCCGGCCTCCTCACGTTGACGCGTGAGGGGCCCCCTCTTGCGAGGCCCGCTGACGTCGTGAGACGTTTCGCCGCATGGCGGGGAAAAAGACCAAGAATCGTTCGAAACCGAAACCGTCCGTCGACCCGGGGGCCGACGCGAGCGTCGCGATCCCGGCGGTCGATCCGGAGAGCGCGCTGGCCGCAGCGCGACACGTCGCGAGCGCGCTGACCGACGCGCCGACGCGCGCGCGCTTCACGCGGCTGCCGTCCGAAGAGCTCGATCCGAAGCACGTGCAGGCGTACGCGTCGTTGTTGGATGCGGCCGATCAGGCGGCCACCGCTTACGGCACCGCAGGCGCGACCGAGACCGATGCGCTCGTTCCCTACGCGCTCGTGCAGCGCGCGAGCGAGCTCAAGACGCGCATGTTCGACTGCGCCGAGCACAACCTCAAGGGCATCGCCGATGCGCGTACGCGCATCGACGTGATCCGGCCGGGCTCGGGCCACCGCGACACGCTCAAGGACCTGCGCGGTCTGGCGGCGCTCTACGACGACTACGGCGATACGCTGAAGAAGGACGGCAACTACTACCGCGAGGCCGACAAGCTCGACGCCGTCTCGATCGCCGTCGAGATCCAGCGCGCGCTCGCGGGCGGCCAGCGCGCCGGCACGAAGGCCGCCGGCCGCAGCTGGGCGCGCGCGTTCGACAAGCTGCGCACGGCACACGACGAGATCATCGCGACGGGCCGCTGGCTCGATCGCAACGCAGACGACGTGATCTCGCGCTGGCCCTCGCTCTTCACGGCGTTCGCCGTGCCG
>CAYSCF010000161.1:0-14653 GCA_964429305.1 uncultured Sandaracinaceae bacterium
CTGGGAGTCGCCGACGCTCGGCGCATGGGGCCTCGGCTGGCAGGTCTGGCTCGATGGCCTCGAGATCTCTCAGTTCACCTATTTCCAGCAGGTCGGCGGCATCGACTGCAAGCCCATCGCCGGCGAGCTCACCTACGGGCTCGAGCGCATCGCGATGTACCTGCAGGACAAGCCCACCATCTACGAGTGCGAGTACGGCCAGGGCATCACGTACGGCGAGATGGCCAAGCGCGCCGAGTGGGAGTGGAGCACCTACAACTTCGAGCGCGCGAACGTGCCGATGCACCTGAAGCTCTTCGACGACTACGAGACGCAGGTGCACGAGCTGCTCTCGCTCTCGCGCGAGAAGAGCAAAGGCAACGTGCTCGTCTTCGCCGAAGAAGACCCACTGAAGCGTCTGCTGCTGCCCGCGTACGACTGCGTCATCAAGTGCAGTCACACGTTCAACCTGCTCGATGCGCGCGGAGCCATCGGCGTGACCGAGCGTCAGCGCTACATCGGCCGCGTGCGCCACATCGCACGCGCCGTGTGTGAGACGTACCTCGCGCAGCGCCAAGCGATGGGCTTTCCGCTCCTTGCCGAGGGTCAGCCGTCGGCGCGGAAACAGGGAGCGGTCTGATGTCGCACGATCTGTTGATCGAGATCGGCGTCGAAGAGCTGCCCGCTTCTTGGGTGAAGCGCGCTTGCGAAGTACTGCCCGAGCTCGTCACCGGTGCGCTCGATGCCGCGCGCCTGACGCACGGCCACGCCCGCGCCTACGGCACCCCGCGACGGCTCGCGGTGATCGTGGACGCGGTCGCCGATCGCACGCCCGACGTCGAAGAAGAAGTGCTCGGCCCGCCGAAGAGCGCGGCGTTCGAGGCCGACGGCAAGCCGAAGAAGGCCGCCGAGGGCTTTGCGAAGAAGAACAACGCCTCGGTCGACGCCGTCTTCGTGAAGAAGACGGACAAGGGCGAGTACGCCGCCGTCATCCGCAAGGAGAAAGGCCGCGACGCGCGCACGGTCGTCGCCGAGATGGCGAGCGCGCTGCCGCCGCGCATCCCGTTCGCGAAGTCGATGCGCTGGGGCAACGGCGACCTCGCGTTCGGCCGCCCGATTCATTGGATCACCGTGCTGCTCGGCGACACCGTCGTCGAAGGCTCGTTCGGCGGCATCGCGTTCGGACGCAGCAGCCGCGGTCATCG
Organism: uncultured Sandaracinaceae bacterium; assembly: GCA_964429305.1. Lineage (GTDB taxonomy): Bacteria > Myxococcota_A > Polyangia > Polyangiales > Sandaracinaceae > JBBSAT01. Next base: position 1,185 of record CAYSCF010000161.1, read on the forward strand.
ATTCCTGGCCTCGCAGAAGCTCGAGATCCCGAGCGCTGGCGCGTATCTCTCGACGCTCCGCGAGGCGCACGTGCTCGCCGACGAAGACGAGCGCCGCCGCGTCATGGTCCACGCGCTCGAGGCGCGCGCGAAGGCGATCGGCGCGCACGTCGAGCCCGACGAGTTCCTCGTGTACGAGAACGCGTCGCTCGTCGAAGAGCCCTTCGTCGTGCTCGGCAGCTACGACGAGCGCTTCCTCGCACTGCCCGACGAGGTGATCGTCGCCGTGATGCGCGGCCACCAGCGCTACTTCGCGCTGCGCGGCGAGGCGTCGCGCGAGGCGAACCAGAAGCTGCTGCCGAAGTACTTCGCGATCGCGAACACGGCGATCGACGAAGCCAACGTCGCCAAGGGCAACGATCGCGTGCTCGTCGCGCGCCTCAAGGACGCCGAGTTCTTCGTCGCCGAAGACCGCAAGAAGACGCTCGCGGAGCGCATCCCGAAGCTCGACGGCATCGTCTTCCATCACAAGCTCGGCACGGTCGGCGAGAAGGTCGCGCGCGTCGGCGTGCTCGCGCAGTCGATCGGCGGCGGAAGTCGCGCCATCGAGACCGCGAAGCTGGCGAAGGCCGACCTCGTGTCGCTCATCGTCGGCGAGTTCCCCGAGCTGCAGGGCCTGATGGGCCGGTGGTACGCGCTGCAGGAAGGCATCGACGCCGAGGTCGCGGACGCGATCCGCGATCAGTATCTGCCCAAGGGCGCGGGCGACGCGATCCCGCCCACCGCGCTCGCGGCCGCATTGGCCGTCGCCGATCGCGCCGACACGCTCGTCGGTTGCTTCGGCATCGGCATCGTGCCGACGGGCTCGCAGGATCCGTTCGCGCTGCGGCGCGCGACGCTCGGCATCCTGCGCATCTTCCTCGAAGGCCCGCTCGATCACGACAGTCTGATCGTGACGCTCCACAACGCGTATCTCGGCTACACCGACCCGACGAAGAAGCTCGCGCCCTGGGCCGAGCTGCAGCCGAAGCTCGACGAGTTCGTGCGCGCGCGCCTCCGCGTCATGCTCGCGGAGAATCATCCCGCCGACGTCGTCGAGGCGTGCCTCGCCGCGTGGGACGGCAAGTCCGTTCGTGATCTCGCCAAGCGCACCGCCGCGCTCGACGCCTTCCGCTCGCACGCGGCCTACGAGTCGCTGAGCGTCGCGTTCAAGCGCGCATGGAACATCGCGAAGGACACGGCCGCGGCCGATCCGGACGATGCCTTGCTCGAGGCCGGCGCAGAGCGTGACCTCTGGACCGCGTTCGGCAAGATCCGCAGCGGCGTCGATGCCTCCGTCGGCGCACACGACTACGCGGCCGCGCTGAACCTGATCGGCAGCGAGCTCCGCGCGCCGATCGACCGCTTCTTCACCGACGTGTTCGTGATGGTCGACGACGCGCGCGTGCGCGACAATCGCCTGCGCATGCTTCGCACCATCGCCGGCAGCATCAACGCCATCGCGCACATGCACCTGCTCGGCGGCGGATGATCTCGGGCGACCTCACCGTCCACAGCGTCCACGAGATCACGGGCGAAGAAGTGATCAACGGCGAGCTGCGCCGCGACGGCGCGCGTCCGATCCCGTTCGCGAGCGTCCGCGGCGAGTCGGTGCGCGCGCTCGCTCCCGAGCTCGCCGGCGAGATCGAGCGGCAGGTGCGCGGCTTCGATCGACAGCACGGCTTCCCGGTGAAGGCGTTCTTCCGGATCGTCTCCGGCAGCGCGACCGTCGAGCAGGTCACGCTCGCGACGCTCTGGCCCGCCGCGCACGTCCGCATGCTCGTCGAGCGCGTGGCCGACGGCCGGCTCGATCGCGACGCCGCGATCGCGCATCTCACGCTGCCGATCCTCGAGGGCGCCGGGACCTACGTCGTTCGCGACGCGAGCGCCGCGCCCATCGCGACCGGCCTCGCCGCTTCGCCCGGCGTCGCGATCGGTCGCCTCGCGCTGCCCGACGACGTGACGAGCGCGGGCGACGACGATCCGCGCGTGCTGGTGATCGACGATGCGAGCCCCGAGGATGCCGCGGCGATCCATCGCGCCGCCGCGATCATCGCGACGAGCGGCGGGCTCACAGCGGATGCCGCCATCGCTGCCCGGGCTCTACGCAAGCCTTGCGTGGTCTCGGCCTCTCTCCGGATCGGAACGCCGGGCCATCCTGCGCGCGGCGACTGGGTGACGGTCGACGGAACGCGCGGAAGCGTCCTGGTCGGACGACTGCCGCTGATGTGGGCACCGAGCACACCTGCCGCGACAGAGCTCTATGGCTGGCTCGCGCCGCAGCCAGCGGAAACCCTCTCGCAGACGCTGGATCGCGCTCTCGGCGCGAAGGCCCAAGGCGATCGGGACTGACCTCGTCGGACGTCCGTGCCCACGTGCTTGACGCGGAGCGTCCGACCAAACGAACATTCCCTCCGCGAGGGGGAAACCGATCCCCTCGTCCGCTCGTATATGAAGGCGAGACGCGGGGTCGTGGTAACGCATTTGCATCGCGACGGCGCTCGACGTGCGCCGCGCACTCTCTCCGACCCGCCTCCGAGGCTCCCCATGATTCGTGCGAACGCTGGTAGGCCATGACTGCAGAAAGGCATCTCCGCTTGGTCGACGAAGGCGCACCGCCCGAGGGAGATCGTCCTCCGTCGATCCCGCCGCCCGATCCACTGATCGGCCGCACGCTCGATGGTCGTTATCGCATCGAGGCGGTCCTCGGCGAGGGCGGCATGGGTCTCGTGTACCGCGCGCGTCACGCGATGCTGAACAAGCCGCTGGCGATCAAGGTGCTCAAGCCGGAGGTCAGCAAGGACGCCGAAGTCATGCAGCGCTTCCAGCAGGAAGCGCAGAGCGCGAGCGCCATCGGTAGCCAGCACATCATCGACATCAGCGACTTCGGCACGCTGCCGGACCAGTCGACGTACTTCGTGATGGAGTTCCTCGACGGCGTCTCACTGACGAAGGCGATGGAGATGGAGCACCCGATGCGCACCGAGCGCATCATCCGGGTGGCCAAGCAGATCTGCGATGCGCTCGGCGCCGCGCACGAGCGCAGCATCGTCCACCGCGACATGAAGCCCGACAACATCTACTTGGTGAAGCGGGGCAACGACAAAGACTTCGTGAAGGTCCTCGACTTCGGCATCGCGAAGGTCGGCGGCGCGAGCAGCAAGCTCACCAAGGCGGGCCAGGTCTTCGGAACGCCGCACTACATGTCGCCCGAGCAGTGTGCGGGCGCGAACGTCGATCAGCGCACCGACATCTACGCGCTCGGCGTGATCCTCTACGAGATGGCCTCCGGCCGTGTTCCGTTCGATGCCGACAACCTCATGGGCATCCTGACGAAGCACATGTACGAGAAGCCGATCGCGCCGCACGAGCTGCCGCCGCCGGTCGAGGTCCCGCCGGGCCTCGAAGCGATCATCATGAAGTGCCTCGAGAAGTCGACCGAGGTCCGCTACCAGTCGATGGGAGAAGTGAAGGCCGACCTCGAAGCGATCGAGGGCGGTCTCACACCGCGTGCGGTCGTGGACGCGGTGGATCGCGCGTCGAACCCGGGTCGTACGGACGGAACGGGCCGGATGATTCACCCCGACACCGGTCGCATGAGCGCCGTGTCCGTCGGCGCTGGCGTCGCGCCCGAAGCGCCGCCCTCGCGGAGCATCCTCCCGTTCATCGCGATCGGCGCGCTCTTGCTCGTCGTCGTGCTCGCCGGCGGCGCGTATGCAGCGTTCGGACGAGGCGCGCCCACCCCGACCGCCGTCGCTCTGCCGCCGACGAGCCTGGTGCTCCCGCCGCCGACGGTGGCCCTGCCGCCGCCCCCGACGAGCGCCGCGCTGCCTCCGCCTCCGACCACTGCTGCGGTCGCGGTCGCGCCGGTGCACATCACGAGCACGCCCGATGGCGCCGAAGTGCTCGTCGACGGCGCGCACTACGCGACGACGCCGTGCGAGTTCCCGCGCCCGAGCGGCAGCGACATCGTGCACATGACCGTGCGCGCGCCGGGCTATCAAGACCGCACGATCGCGCTGACGGCGTTCGGCGATCCCGATGTCGCCGTCTCGCTCGACCGTGCACGCTCGGGCCGCCCCGGCGGACACCCACCGGCGACGACGGCCGAGAGCGGTCATACGCCTCCGCCGGCGACGACGACGTCGCATCCGCCGAGCGGCGGAGGCGGCGACGGCGTGCTCGATCCGTGGGCGCATTGAGCGCCACTGAATCTCAGAGCGCGTCGATGCCGAGCTGGAACGGGTAGATCGATCCGAGTCCGAGCAGCTGCGTGAGCACATCGAGCGCGGTGCGCGTCTCGTCCAGCAGCGCCGGGTCGGCCAGGTCGCTCGCGCGCAGTCGATCGCGGTAATGCTTCTTCGCCCACGCCTCCAGCCGATCGATCTTGTCTTCGTCCATCAGGCAGCCGGGTGTCACCGCCGCGCGCTCGTCGTCGTCGAGCGCGACGCGCAGGCGCAGACACGCAGGGCCGCCCCCGTTCTGCATCGACTCGCGCAGATCGAACCAGTGCACCGCGCCGAGCACACCGTCCGCGACCAGCCGCTCGACGACGCCGCGCGCCCGCGCGTGGGCGCGCGTCTCTTCCGGCGCGATCAAGATGCGCGATGCGTCCGGGAGCGTGACGATCTGCGAGTTGAACAGATAGGTCGTCACCGCGTCGGCCACGGGGAGCTCGTTCTCGCTCACCTCGGCGACGCGTAGCTCCGGCACCACGTCTCGGAGCGAGCCGAGCGCCGCATCGCGATGCAGGAACGCGCGCTCGTGCGCCAGCAGCACGTTCGCGTGCCCGACCGAGATGACGTCGTTGTGGAAGACGCCGAGGTCGATGACGGCGGGGCTCTGCTGTACGTGCACCGCGGAGCGCACGCGCATCAACCTCGCCGCCGCGCGAGAGGCCTCGAGCGTCTGCCGCGCCGGATACTTCTGCGGCGCGGGCGCCTGACCCAGCGCGGCGCGGCCGTGCACGAAGAAGTGCACTGCGCCCTTCTCGCCCACGAGCCGCGTGTGGTTCGCCGCGCCCTCGTCGCCGAAACCTTGCCCGCCCGGCAGCGCGTCGTGCACCGCGAAGCGCTTCTCGTCCTCGAACGTCGCCCGCAGCGTGCGCGCGGTCTGCGGCGCCTCGAGCGCGCGATGCGCCCGGTTCTCGAGGTTCGCGACGACGAAGTGCACGCGCCCGTCGTCCGTGTCTCGGCTGGGCGCGACGGTCGCGGCGTTGGCGGTCCACATCGCCGACGCGCTAGACGCAATCGCGAGCATCGTGGCGTCGGCCTTCGCCGCCCTCTCGACGACCTCGCGATCGGTGCCCGAGAAGCCGAATCGCCGGAGCGCCGGCACGAAGGGCCGCTCGTGGGGTGGCAGCACGCCCTGCACGAGCCCGAGCTTCACGAGCGCGCGCATCTTCTCGAAGCCCTGCAGCACGGCGCGCAGGGGCGAGGCGTCGCGCCCGACGTTGTTCTGCGAGGCGACGTTGCCGTACGACAAGCCTGCGTACGAGTGCGTCGGGCCCACGATTCCGTCGAAGTTCGCTTCGCGCTCGCTCGTCACCGGCGCAGCATACTCGGGCCGTGGTCGAACCGCAGATCAGCGTCGTGCTGCCGTACCGCGACGTCGAGGCGACGCTCGCGGAGGCGCTGGAGAGCGTGCTGGCCGAGCGGTCCGTGCCCCTCGAGGTGATCGCCATCGACGACGGCTCGCGCGACGGCTCGCTCGAGATCGCGCGACGCTTCGCGCGGCAGGACGAGCGCGTTCGCCCGATCGACGCCCGGGGCCGCGGCCTCGTCGCTGCGCTGAACGAGGGCGTGGCCGAGGCGCGTGCGCCGTGGATCGCGCGGATGGATGGCGACGACGTCTCGATGCCCGGCCGCTTGGCTGCGCAGCGAGCGCGGATGCAGCAAGAGCCGATCGCCGCGCTCGGCACGCGCGTCGAAGCGTTCGCGGACGGCCCCGTCGGCGAGGGATTGCGGCGTTACGTCGCTTGGCAGAACGCGCTGCTCACGCCCGCCGACCACGCGCGCGAGATCTTCGTCGAGGCTCCGCTCTGTCACCCGTCGACGATGCTGCGGCGCGACGCGGTGCTCGCGGTCGGCGGCTATCGCGACGGTCTCTTTCCCGAGGACTACGATCTCTGGCTCCGCCTCGATCGCGCGGGCCACGCGATGGCCAAGCTCGACGTGCTCGGTCTGCGCTGGCGCCATCGCGCAGGCCGGCTGACGTTCACCGACGTGCGCTATTCGCCCGAGAACATCCGTGCGCTGAAGGCCGAAGCGCTGGCGATGCGTCTGTCGCACGAGACGCGCGAGATCGCCGTGTGGGGCGCCGGCCCGTTCGGACGCCGGCTCGCGCGCGCGATGGAGCCGCACGGCGTGCGTGTCGCGCGTTTCGTAGACATCGATCCCGACAAGATCGGCCGTAGCGCCCGTGGCGCGCCGATCACGGCACACCACACGCTCGATCCGAACGCGCACTTCGTCGTCTTCGCGGTCGGCTCGCTCGGCGCGCGTGCGCTCGTCCGCGAGGCATTGATCGGTCTCCGCTTCGTCGAGGGCCGCGACTTCCTATGCGCCGCGTGACGCGGCTTCGAGGCGCTCGCGATCGGCCTTGCGCAGGTTGATCAGCCGCGCGCGCACCTCGAACGTGCCTTCGGGCGTGCGCTTGCTGCCGTTCGCCCTGCCCTCGATCGCGAGCTCGACGCCCTCGATGGTGACGACGCCGCGGAACGGTGTGCCCGGCGCGAACGCACGCGACACGACGGCCACGAACGTCTCTCCCGCGAACGACACCGCGTGCCCGTCCGCGCTCTCGATGCGGCACGGTCCGATCATCGGCTCCGACCTCCGGACGCTTCCGTCCGCGCGGTGCGCTCCCGTCCGTGTCCTGCGGTCCGAGCACTCTTGCAGACGATCATCGCCGCCGCCGCTGCACCGCCTCGCGCGCTTCGCTGCGCTCGGCCTTCTCTTTGAGCTTCTCGCGGTCGTCGCCGAGCTTTCGTCCCTTGCCGAGACCGATCTCGATCTTGGCCCAGCTGCCCTTGAAGTACGCACGCGTCGGCACGAGCGCGTAGCCGCGCATCGTGATCTTTCCCGACCACTTCTCGATCTCGCGCTTGCTCGCGAGCAGCTTCCGCGAGCGACGCGGGTCGTGCGGAAACGCGGCCGCCGGATCGTACGGCGCGATGTACATGCCGACGAGGAAGAGCTCACCGTTGAGCAGGCGCGCGTAGCTGCCTTCGAGATCACCGCCGTTCTTGCGCAGGCTCTTCACCTCGGAGCCCGTCAGAGCGATGCCGCACTCCATGCGCTCCTCGATCTCGTATCGTTGCGTTGCCTTGGGATTGCGGGAGACCGGGATCTCGATCTTCTTCGCATCCTCCTTTCGCGGGCCGTTCATGGTGGGTCGCCTCCATAGCAGATCGCTCGGTGTGGTTCTCGCGCTGCTGTCCGGCTGCGCGGGAGCGTCGCATCCGGAGACCGATCCGGCGGACTACCTCGCGGTGGGCGTCGATCCCGCGATCGAAGCCCACACGTTCGAGGCCTCGCTCGCAGCCGACGGGTATCGGCCGACCGGCGAGGTCTCGGGCGAAGGCTGGGTCGCCTTCGCGATGACGCGGTCCGATGGCGCATCGGCCGCACGTCTCGTGACGGTCCACGGCGTCGTGGTCGCGCTCGACGAGGTCCCGATGCCGCTCGTGCCCGCGCGCGGCGTGCTCGGTGTCGAGCCGTCGCCGCCCAGCGGAACCGATCTCGATGGGGACGGGACGATCGACGTGGTGCTCTCGCGCGAGGAGCGCGATCGACGCTGCTGGCTGGTCGCGCGGCTCGACGGCGAAGGCGGCGCGCGGCCGCTCGTCGTCGACACCGCCAACCTCGCGCCCGATCTCTGCCTCGAAGATCTGCGCGACGTCGACGGCAACGGTGTGCCCGAGGCCATCGTCCGCGTTCGCGCGCGCGCGCTCGCTCGCTCGGCGATCCCCGTCGCGGATCTCCCGCTCGAGCGAGATGCCACGGGCGTCTATCGCCGCGTGGATCCGGCGGATCGCTTCGTGACGTACGAGCGACGCGTGCGCCGAACGCGCATCGAGACCGCGCGCGCCGTGCCGGATGCCGAGGCGGCGTACACCGCGGCCGTCGAGCTCGCGCTCGTCGACTTCGTCGCCGGCGACACCCCCGAGGCGCAGACGGCCGCGTTCGACGAAGCGATGGCCGGCATCGTGCTCGACATCGACATGCTGACGGCCGTGAGCTTCGCGCGCGCACGCATCGCCGCCGGTCGCATCACCGAGTGACTTGCGGGCGAGCGATTCGCCTGCAACCGTCGCGGCCATCATGCGTCCCTCCGCTCGATACTCCTGCTTCGCCGGCTGCGACGAGCACTACGCGCTCGACGAGATCGTGTACCGCTGCAAGCGCTGCGGCTCGCTCCTCGACGTCGAGCACGATCTCGACGCGCTGAAGGAGCGCAGCGCCGCAGCGTGGATGCAACTCTTCGATCGCCGCTGGATGCGCACCGAGTGGCCGTACGGATCGGGCGTGTGGGGCAAGCTCGAGTGGGTCTATCCCGACATCGATGGGGCGAGCATCGTGAGCTTCGCCGAGGGCGGCTCGAACCTGCTCTGGGCAGAGCGCTACGGCCGCTCGATCGGCCTCTCCGAGCTCTGGATCAAGCAGTGCGGCAACAGCCACACCGGCTCGTTCAAGGATCTCGGCATGACGGTGCTCGTTTCGGCGGTGCGCGAGATGATCCGTCGCGGCCGCGGCGTGCGCGCGATCGCATGCGCCTCGACCGGCGATACGTCGGCGGCGCTCGCGGCGTACTGCGCGGCGGCCGAGCTCCCGGCGCTCGTGCTCTTGCCGCGCGACAAGGTCTCGATCGCGCAGCTGCTCCAGCCGCTCGCGAACGGCGCGCTCGTGCTCTCGCTCGACACGGACTTCGACGGCTGCATGCGCGTCGTGCAGCAGCTCACCGACGACGGCTCGATCTATCTCGCCAACTCGATGAACAGCCTGCGCATCGAGGGACAGAAGACGATCGCCGTCGAGCTCGTGCAGCAGTTCGACTGGGCCGTGCCCGACTGGATCGTGATCCCGGGCGGCAACCTCGGGAACGTCTACGCGCTCGGCAAAGGCCTCTTGCTGCTCCGCGATCTCGGGATCATCAGCAAGCTCCCGCGCATCTGCGTCGCCCAGGCCGCGCGCGCGAACCCGCTCTACCGCGCGTTCAAGACGGGCTTCGCCACGTACGAGGCGATGCGCGCCGAGAAGACGGCGGCGAGCGCGATCCAGATCGGCGATCCCGTGAGCATCGATCGCGCGATCCGCGTGCTGAAGGCCGTCGACGGCGTCGTGGAAGAAGCGACCGAGGACGAGCTGGCAGACGCGGTCGCGCGCGCGGACCGAACCGGCATGTACAACTGCCCACACACCGGCGTCGCGCTGGCGGCGCTCGAGAAGCTCGTGAAGGCGGGCACGATCGGGGCGCGCGATCGCGTCGTCGTGATCAGCACGGCGCACGGTCTGAAGTTCACCGAGTTCAAGCGCGCGTACCACGCGAGCGCGCTCGACGGAGCGACGTCGCGGCAGGCGAACGTGCCCGTGGAGTTGCCGGCGGACATCGACGCGGTGCGGCGAGCGATCGACGCGCGCTGGGGCTGATCCGAACGACCGGAACGAGCGGGGGATTTCGGGGAGGACCAGGATTTTCCGGGATTTCCATCCCCGATATCCTTCAAATCCTCGACATCCTCAGCCCGGTCCCGTCGTTCCTTCGCAGCATCGCCAGCGATCGGCCGCCGACGCGATTGGTGATCGCGCGCTCGGTCACGAACCCGAAGCGCTCGTAGAGCCGCACCGCCGGATTCTCCTCACGCACCGACAACGCGATCACCTCGAAGCGTTCGTGTGCCGCGACGAGGATCGCTTCCAGCAGTCTCGTGCCCACCCCCTCCCCGCGCACCTCGGGGATCGATGCGATCACGAGCTCGGGCATCGAAGGCGTCCACACCTTGCCGTCGATCGGCTCGCCGCGGCGCAGCCAGGCCGCGCCGACCGCGACACCTTCGCGCTCCGCGACGAAGCCGACGTCGTACCCATCGAGGTAGACCGCGAGCTTCGGATCGGTCTTCGCGACCGAGATCGACGCGTCGCTCCCGTCCATCGACGCTGCGAGCGCGAGCACGCGCCACAGGAACGGCGCGTCGGCCGCCGTCGCGGCGCGAACCGTCAGCTCCGCGGGCCGAGCCAATCCGCGAGCCTCAAGAGATCGGCGAACACGCCGCCGGCCGTCACGTCCGGCCCCGCGCCAGGGCCCTGCACGACGAGCGGGCGCTCCGCGTACCGCGCCGTCGTGAACGCGAAGATGTTGTCCGTCGCGCCCAGCCGCGCGAACGGATGCGTGTCCGCGTACGGCGCCAGCGACACGCGCGCCGAGCCGTTCCGCTCGACGACGCCCACGTAGCGCAGCGCCGACTTCTTGCTGCGCGCCGACGCGAGCCGGCTCGCCATCTCCGCATCGCCCGACGCGAGCTTCGCGAGGAACGACTCCGCGTCCGGCGCGTCCACCGCCGCTTCCGGCACGAGCGACTCGACCGCGACCTGCTCGAGCTCGATCGAGATCCCCATCTCGCGCGCGAGGATCACGAGCTTGCGCGCCACGTCCATGCCCGAGAGATCGTCGCGCGGATCGGGCTCCGTGTAGCCGAGACGCTTCGCTTCGCGCACGACCTCGGAGAACGGCTTGCTACCGTCGAACGTGTTGAAGACGTACGAGAGCGTGCCGCTGAGCACGCCCTCCACGCGATCGATGCGGTCGCCCGTGCGCGAGAGATCGCGCAGGGTCGCGATCACGGGCAGGCCCGCACCGACCGTCGCCTCGTACAGGAAGTGCCGCCCGCGCTCGCCGTGCGCACGCAGCGCGCGATACCGCGCCATCGGGCCCGAGCCCGCGCGCTTATTCGGCGTCACCACGTGCACGCCCGAGGCGAGCCAGCCGTCGTAGCGCGCCGCGACCGCCTCGCTCGCCGAGCAGTCGACGATGACCGCGTGCGGCAGATGCGGCGCGCGCACGTGCGCCGCGAGCGCGTGCAGATCGACCGGCACGCCTTCCTTCTCGAGCCGCGCGAGCGCCTCGCCCGGCGCGATCGCCGTCTCGGCCAAGAGCATCTTCGTGCTGCTCGCGATGGCGCGCAGCCGCAGATCGACGCCCTGACCCGACGCCGCCGCGAGCTGCGCGAGCAACGTGCGACCGACGAGGCCCGGGCCGACGAGCCCGACCGACAAGACCTTCTCGCTGAGCACGAAGCCCGCATGCACGGCCCGTAGCGCGCGCGTCGAGTCGGCGCCGTCCACGACCGCCGAGATGTTCCGCTCGCTCGAGCCCTGCGCGATCGCGCGCACGTTGACGCCCGCCTTCGCGAGCGCGCCGAAGAACGTCGCCGCGACGCCCGTGAGCTTGGCCATGCCGTCGCCCACCGCCGCGAGCACGCTGTGCCCCGTCGTGAGATCCACGCGCGCGATCTCGCGGCTCGCCAGCTCCGCCGCGAACGTCTTCTCGATCGCCGCCTTCGCCAGCTCTCCCTGCGTCTCCGACACCGCGAAGCAGATCGAGTGCTCGCTGCTCGCCTGCGAGATGAGCACCACCGACACGCCGTGCGATCGCAGCGCGCCGAAGAGACGCTCGGCGACGCCGGGCACGCCGATCATGCCGCTGCCTTCCACGTTGAGCAGCGCGATGCGATCGATCGTCGAGAAGCCCGCCACCGGCCGCCGCGCGAGATCGCCAAGCGCCGAAGGCGACGCGATCTTGCTGCCGTGCTTCTCGGGCGAGAACGTGTTGCGGATCCAGATGGGGATCTGCCCGCGGATCGCCGGCTCCATCGTTCGCGGGTGCAGCACCTTCGCGCCGAAGTAGGCGAGCTCGCACGCCTCGTCGTAGCTCATCGCGTCGAGCACCACGGCCTCGGGCACGCGCCGCGGATCGGCGGACAAGACGCCGTCGACGTCGGTCCAGATGACGATCTCGCTCGCGTCGAAGAGCGCGCCGAAGATGCTGCCCGAGAAGTCGCTGCCGTTGCGCTTGAGCGTCGTCGGCACGCCCTCGGGCGTCGAAGCGATGAACCCCGTGATGACGACCATCCGCTGCGGATGCGCCTCTCGCCACGTCGACAGCTTCTCGCCCGACGCGACCCAGTCGATGCGCGGCCCGAGCTCGCTCAAGCGAACGACGAGCACCTCGCGCGCGTCGAGCCACGCCGCATCGATGCCCACGGCCCGCAGGTGCGCGCAGAGCATCTGCGCCGACCAGATCTCGCCGTAGCCGGACACGAGCTCTTCGGTCAGCTCGCTCGCGCTGCGCCCCAGATGCACCGCGCGCAGCACGTCGCCGAGATCGACGGCGTCCTTGCGCACGATGCCCGTGATCCGCTCGCCCTCTTCCGCGGGCAGCAGCGCGTTCGCCGCGTCCGCGTGTCGCTGCACGAGCGCGCCCAGCGCGTCCTCGTAGCTCTCACGCCGCTTGGCCTTGCCGACGAGATCCAGCAGCGCATCGGTGACCTTCGACATCGCCGACACGACGACACCCTGCGGCGCCTCGGTGTACCCGCGGACGATCTTCGCGACCCCGCGATACCGCTCCGCGCCTGCGACGCTCGTGCCCCCGAACTTGTGTACGACCCAACGACTCGCGCTCACGGCGCCGACGCTAGCAGGTACGTGGCGCAGATCGCGCGTTCGTCGTACTCCCGATTCCGGCGATGCCGTCTCTCCCTCACCGCTGGACGCTGCTCGCCGTGCTCGCGCTGCACGCTGCGCCCGCCTCGGCACAGTCGACCGCCGACTGCGCGGAAGGGCCCGGGGCCGCGTACTCCGTCGGTGCCTCGCCCTGCCGCTCGCTCTCGATCGCGTCCGTCGCGATCCACGCCACGTGCACCGAGCGGGGCAACCTGATCTCCTGCCACGCGACGCTCGACGCGGTCTTCACGTCGGTCGGGCAAGAGCCCGTGCCGCTGCCGATGGGCGAGCTGCTCCGCGATCCCACCAGCGTCGTCACGATCGACGGCGCCGCGTGGTCTCCCACCGATGCGCTGCCGACGGTCCCACCCGGCGAGAGCCGCGCCCTGCGCATCGAGACGACCATCGAGGGCGAGGCGCGCTCCGTCACGCAGTACACCGGCACGCCCGGCATCGACCTCGCCGAGATGCCCCCGCTGCGCGTGCGCCACTTCCTCGTCGCGGAGCCCGGCGCCGGCACGCGCGCGCGCGTCGCGCGGCTCGTGCTCGGCTGGCCCGACTTCACGCGACGCTCGCTCGGCTGGCGCGGCGTCGCCACGCCGGATCTCGATCTCGACGTGCCCGACGGCTGGAACGTCCACGCGGCGTTCGACGTCATCGGCTTCTCGCGCTCCACGGCGGACGTCGTGACGAACGGCCCAGCCCGAACGTTCCGCCTTCCGGGCGCGG
>CAYSCF010000162.1:0-14648 GCA_964429305.1 uncultured Sandaracinaceae bacterium
AGCGGGAGCGAGAGAGGGAGCGGGAGAGGGCGTGGGCGCGGGCGCGGGCGACTCCGAAGACGAAGACGAATTCAGGTTCGCGTATCCGTTCCACACCATCGCGGCGACACCCAGCACCGCGAGCAGCGCGATCGCGAGCATCGGCGGACGTGCGATGGGCTTCTCGCCCGAGAGCTCGCCCGGCTTCACTCCCGGCTGCTCAGGGATCGTCGCCGGGTCCGGCGGCATCTCGGATGCGCGCTGCTTCGCTGCAAGCACCGCCGAGAGCTCGGCGGCCGTCTGCCAGCGGTCTTCTGGTTTGCGCACGAGCGCGCGTGCGACGACCTCGTCGAGCCACTCGGGAATGTCGAGCTCGGGCGCGACGGACCGGATCCTCGGCGCGTCCTGCTGCAGGCGCGCCCGCAAGATCTCGAGCGGCTCGCCCTCGAACGGGCGCTTGCCCGTGAGCATCTGGAACAAGAGCACGCCGATTGCGTACAGATCCGCGCGCGCATCGAGCGGCGCCCCCGTCGCGACTTCGGGCGCCATGTACGCGGGCGTTCCGACGACCACACCCGTCGACGTCACCGCTGCGCTGCTCGGCTCGTCGATCGCCTTCGCGAACCCGAAGTCGAGCAGCTTCACGTGATCGGCGCGATCGGCGAGCGCCTGCAGGAACACGTTGCCCGGCTTGAGATCCCGATGCACGACGCCACGCGCGTGCGCGAACACCAGCGCACGCAAGAGCTGCTGCGTGATGTCGAGCGCGCGCTCGCGCGAGAGCGCCACGCCTCCTTCCAATACCTCGTCGAGCGCCTTGCCCTCGAGCAGCTCCATCACGAGGTAGGGCGAGCCTTCCCACACGCCGTAGTCCGTCGTCGCGACGATGTTCGGATGCGAGAGCGATGCGAGCGTCTGGGCCTCGCGCTCGAAGCGCTTGCGCACGCTCTCGCTGTGCGCGACGTCGTCGTTGAGCACCTTGATCGCGACCTTGCGGTGCAGCGCGAGGTGCTCGGCGATCCACACCATGCCGACGCCGCCCTGGCCGAGTGGCATCAGGATGCGGTAGCGGCCTTCGATCACCGCCGACGGGCCGAGCCACCCCGGCGCGTCACTGCCGGGCATCGGATCGATCATCGTCTGCACGCGCGAATCGTACGCGGGCGGGCCCTGCGAATCATCCGCGTTCGTCGAGCACGGACTTCTGCACGTCGTGGACGGTCAGAAGATGAGGGGCTGCGTCTGCGTCGTGTCCACCGGATCCACCTGCCACTCCCACCTGTCCACGATGACGAGCGAGTCCAGATCCGGATCTCCCGAGTCCCAGATCGCGAAACGCAGCGTGAGGATCTCGCCCGGCATCACCGGCGCCGTGGTCTGCAGCCATCCGGTCGAGCCACCGACGCCGCCGGTGACGCCCGTCGAAGGGTCGTAGCCACACGGCCAGCTTCCGTCGTATCCGGTCTGGTCGAGGAAGCCGATGCCGAGCGGGCAGTCGAAGTCGCGGCCACCGTGCGAGCCGGGCCGACACGCCGCGAGGAACGCGTTGTTCACGCTCACCGCGTTGCCGTCCATGTCGACCACGAGGTTGTCCCAGCTGCCGGCGCTCTCGCGCAGCACGACGAAGAAGTCGTTGAACTCCTGGCAGATGAAGTCCGGATATTCGTAGGTGAAGAAGGCCGAGGCGAACCCGAACGAGCGCGCGTTGGTCGGGACGCGGATACGGACCTCGAGCGCGACCGAGTCGTACGGCGCACCGGCGGTCACGCCGGGGCAGGCGGGTGAGTGCGTCGAGTCGCCGGGAGGGAATGGCTCCGGCCTGTCACGGAACGTATCGCAGTCGGGCGTGAAATCGGGCTGGTCGGGAGCACGCGCGACGCCGCTCGAGAGCGCGAGGAACGCACCACCCTGCGGAGGGCTCTGGGCCCCGAGCGAAGGAAGGATCCCGTGCTGGAGCGCCGAGTCGGGCGTGCCGGTTCCATCGGCGTGGACGAACGCGGCGCTGATGACGCCCCAGTGGCTCGAGCCTTCGTCGGTCATCGTGCACAGGCCCATCGCGCGTGCCGCATCGAGAGGATCGGACGAGTCGAGGGCGAGGCCGACGTCGCAGTCTCCGTCGCTCGTCGCGTCGGAGCCGTCGCAGTCCTCGTCGGTGCCGTCGCCGGGGAAGTCGTACGCGCCGGGGTTGATCTGCGGGCTGCAGTCGTTGCAGTCGGTCTCGAACGGAAAGCCGTCGCCGTCGACGTCCATCCCGGCGGAGCTCGCGCAGCCCGTCGATGGAGGAAACCAGGCGTCCCGATCGACGGCGACCGAGCTCGCATCGGTCGTCGGCGCGGGGCCGGCGTCGCTCCCGCTCCGCCGGCTCGGCTGAGCGCTCGCGCACCCGGCGAGGACGAGCACGACGGTCAAGCATGCACGGGAGCGAGAGTGCGGCATGACGCCGGCTACGCAGCCCGCGTGCCACGCGCAGCATCGACGGGGAACGCGGGGATCACGTGAGATCCCTAGCGGTGGGGCCGGCCATCCCCGCGCGACTGTCGACCTGGGCCTACAGCTCGCGGCCCCAGCACCGGAACGGCCCACCCCAGCGACACGCGCCACGACGGCACGGCGGTCCGTTCTCAAGCGTACGCCGCGAGCACACAGGCGATCGCGGTAGACACCGCCGCGAGCGGCAGGGCCCACGTGAGGAAGTGGAACGCTTGCTCCTCGACGAAGCGACCGAACGCGCGGCCCACGAGGCGATAGCGGAAGAGCAGCAGGTTCACGAGCAAGCTCGTCGCGAGCGTCACGTAGTTCAGCGCGAAGAGTCTCGAGACCGTGTTGTCGCCGACGCCGAGCGCCGAGAGCTCGGAGCTCACGGTGAAGTTGAGCGCGATGATCGCGAACAGACCTCCGACGATCACGTTCGCGAGCTCGAACGCCTCGATCTTGAACTCACCCTCTTCGTACTTGTTCAGCCACATCGCGAGCAGCGGAATGAGCAGCGAGGCGAGCAGCGGGATGAAGATCGGCGCGGCCGTGTGCGTCGCATCGCGCGCGACGGTGAGCGTCGCGCGCACGCGATCGTGCACCTCGCCGTGCCAACCGGGGACGCGCTCGCGATGCAGGACCACCGAGAGCGGCGTCCATCCCGCGGCTTCGATGTCGTCGCCCAGGCGCGTGAAGTCGAGATCGGGCTGGCGGAACACGAGCGAGACGAGCTCGTGCGGAAGGCCCGTCGAGAGGACCTCCACGGAGAGCGCCTGGCGATCGAAGGGGAAGCGCGTGACGTCGAACGCGGCGTGGAAGCGCGCGGTCGTGCGCTCGAGCAGCTCCACGTTGCCCGACGGAGCGATGCGCAGGCCCCGCTCGCGGTGCGCGGGCTCGCCGTCGATGTTCGCGAGGCGCACCGTGGGCGACCAGATGGTCTCGAGCTCGGCATCGATCTCCGAGTCGTCGAAGCGTCGCGTGGGATCGGTGGGGCCGACGGCGAGGCGTGGATCGGACCAGGTGAGGCGCAGATCGATCGTCGCGTCGAACGCCTCTTCGTTCTCGTCGATGCCGATGAGATCGACGACGTAGACGGCGACGTGGACGAGGACCGGCAGGCCGTGGCCGGTGGGGAGCGTGGTGAGATCGGGGGCCGGAGGTGGCGTCGGTGGGGCGATCTCTGCCGGCGCGGGGATCGGCGCTTCTTCTTGAGCGAGAGCGAGAGCGGGAGCGAGCGCGAGAGAGAGAGCGAGAGCGAGAACGCGCGCGCGGATCACTTGTCCTGCTCTTTCTGGCGCAGCAGCTCGTGCGATTCGGCGAGCGCGCGGATCTCCGCGGGCAGCTTCTCGGCATCCGGGATCGGCTCGCTCGCCTCACCACGCGCCACCTGACGCAGACGCTCGGCGATCAGCAGCACCGGCGAGAGCAGCATGCCGCGCACCACGATCGCGATCACGCCCCAGAGCACGACGACCGCGAGCAGCGCGAGCAGCGCCTGCCACACGCGCGAGCGGCCCGTCGCCGAGCGCGTCGACGAGAAGTCCCGCGCCACGGAGATCACGCCGATCGCGTCGCCGGATGACGTCCGGATCGGATACAGCAGCACGCCGTACGGTGCGCTCGGCGTCTCGCGCACGTAGCGCGTCGGCTCTTCCACGTGAGTGAGGTCGGTGCTCGTGACGAGCGCGCGAGAGAGCTCCGCGTTGGTGGAGGCGAGCCGCATGTACGGGCCGACGCGGTGCTCGTCGTCGAGCACGCTCGCGTCCATGCTCGTCGCGATCTCGCGCAGCGGCGCTTCCAGGATGAACAGCGACGACACCAGGCCGTACGACTCGTCGAGGTCGTCGAGCACCGGTCCGAAGTCCATGCCGACCTCGAACGATCCGATGTAGGCCCCTGCGGCATCGAGCACGGGCGCGATCGCGGTCACGGACGGCCCGGAGCGGCTGAGCGCATTGCCCACGTGCGGCGCGTGGTCGGCATTCACTGCGACGACGAGCGGACGATACGTCGTGAGGTCGTCGCCGAATTGCTCGGGGTGATGCAGGCGCAGGAACGAGATCCCGGGCGGCGTGTGGAACTGCATCATCGCCGCGCCGTACTGATCGTGCTGCGTCGTCCACACGTCGTGCAGCTCGGCGTTCAGACCGTCGCGATCGCGCGCCGCGAAGAGCCGCCGCACCGAGGGCATGTCGACGATCATCGCCGCGCGCGAAGCAGCGCGACCCTCGGTCACGCGGAGCTTCGACTCCACCGTCGCTTGCATGAGCTCGAACTGACCACGCTCGATGTCGCTCGTGAAGTTGCTGAAGAGCTGGGTCGAGGCGTAGGTCGTGATGGCGAGCGTGAGCGCGACGACGGCGAAGAGGCCGGTGAGCGCGTGGCGTCGGAGGTTCATCGGGCGCGACCCTAACGCGAATCTTCGAAGCTCGGGCGGGCCTTGCTATCGTTCCAGTGGTGGCGAAGTCCGAGAAGATCGTCCTGAACGTCGGCGGGCGCGAGGTCACGGTCTCGTCGCCGAACAAGGTCTATTTCCCCGACGCGGGCGTGACGAAGCTCGACGTCGTGAGCTACTTCGTCGCGGTCGCCGACGGCGCGCTGCGCGGCGCGGGGCGAAGGCCCAACGTGCTCGTCCGCTACGTCGAGGGCATCGCGCAGCCGCCGTTCTGGCAGAAGCGCGCGCCCGAGAACCGACCCGAGTGGCTCGACGTCGTCTCGCTCGCGTTTCCGTCCGGCCGCACCGCCGAAGAGCTCGTGCCGCGCGAGGCAGCGGCGCTCGCCTGGATGGTCAACCTCGGATGCATCGAGCTGCACCCGCATCCGGTGCGGCAGGACGATCTCGATCATCCCGACGAGCTGCGCGTCGATCTCGATCCGATGCCCGGCGTCGAGTGGCCGCAGATCCGCGACGTCGCGAAGGTCGTGCGGGAGGTCCTCGCGGATCTGCAGCTGGTCGGCTGGCCGAAGACGAGCGGCTCGCGCGGCATCCACATCTTGATCCGGACGGAGCGGAAGTGGGGCTTCCAGGACGTGCGGCGATCGGCGCTGGCGCTCGCGCGCGAGGTCGAGCGACGCGCGCCTGCGCTCGCGACGAGCAAGTGGTGGAAGGAAGAGCGGCACGGCGTCTTCATCGACTACAACCAGAACGCCAAGGATCGCACGGTCGCGAGCGCGTACTCGGTGCGGCCGCGGCCCGATGCGCGCGTGTCGGCGCCGATCACGTGGGACGAGCTCGACGCGTGTCAGCCGGAGGACTTCACGCTGAAGACGATGCCGGCGCGCTTCGCGGCGATCGGCGATCGACACGCGGAGATCGACGTGCACGCGTGCTCGCTCGAGCCGCTGCTCGAGCTCTCGCGCAAGGACGAGGCGTCGGGCCTCGGCGATGCGCCGTGGCCGCCGCACTACCAGAAGCAAGAGGGCGAGCCCGCACGCGTGCAGCCGTCGCGTGCGCGCGCGAAAATCGGCCCGGCGGAGCCGGGCACTCCTGCCCGGAAGAAGAACTGGTCTCCGCCGAAGCCGCGCGAGCCGGGCGAGCTGCCGCCGAAGTCGCGACGCAAGAGCAGCAAGCCGCTGATCGAGATCGCGCGCGCGGAGAAGAAGGAAGAGGCGCTCGCGGCGCTCGAGCGCTGGAAGGCCAAGCACGCGGAGATCGTCCCGATGCTCGATCCGCTCGACGTGCTCGTCGACGCGATGCGCGGTCGCTACACGGCTTGGTGGCGGATCCGCGTGAACCTCGAGCACGTGCCCGAGGACAAGCGGCCTGCGCAGGAGGCGCTGGAGGTCGACTACGAGCCCGGCGATCTGCGTCCAGTGAACGCGGGCGGGCCGTCGCGGAAGCGTGCGAAGAAGGAGGGCGAGGGCGAGAGCGCGAGCACGGAGAAGAAGGAAGACGACGCGTCGTGAGCGTGATCTCCTGGGTTCCTCGGTTCCCGCGCAAATAACTCTGAAACGACGGCGCCAGCAGCGAGCGCCGTCCAGATTCACGCGGGAACCCAGGAGATCAGGAACCCAGGAGGGGCGTGCTCGGAGGCGGCGTCGCGGGCGAGGGGACGTCTGGCGTGGTCAGCGGCGTCATGCGCGGGATCTCCACCTCGAGCTCGCTCGGGATCTCGATGAACGGCACGTTCGCGGTCGCGTGACACGCGTTGCATCCGATCGTCGTCGTCGCGAACTCGCGCTCGAAGCGCGCCATGTCGTGCGCGCGCGCCGCCTCTTCGAGCGGCGCGAGACACGAGTCGATGAAGGGCTCGATGCGCGCGTGGATCTCGTCGGGCGCGGGCGCTTCGAGCAGCGGGCCTTCGTAGACCTCGCGCAGCTCTTCGACCTCGTACGTCGCGAGCTCCCAGCGCCCGACGCGCGCCGCGCGGCCCGCGAGCTCGAGCCGGTGTCCGACCTGGAGCATCAGCGGCCCGAAGCGCGCCGAAGAGCCGCCGGCCGTCGGCGGTGGCGGCTCGCTCTTGCCGCAGGAGGCGATCAACAGCGCGAGCACCGCGAAGGCGCATCGTCGATTCATCGCGCGAGTGTGCCCGATGGCCCGACCGTTTCGCGAGTGGTCAACACACGGGCGCATGGCAGAGTCGGTCGCGTGATCCATCGCGGGACGTTCGTCGATCGTATCGTGTGGATCTTGCTCGCGGGCGTCGCCATCGCGGTCATCACGACGGCGCGCATCATCCCCCCGGATCCGATCCACGGATCGAGCGCGCACCTCGGCATGCCGCCGTGCGGCTTCCAAGTGTTCACGGGCTACAAGTGCCCGGGCTGCGGCCTCACGACGTGCTTCGCGTACATGACGCGTCTCGATCTCGTCGGCGCGTGGCACGCGAACGCGTTCGGTACTCTTCTCTTCACGTGCACCGCGCTCTTCGTCCCGCTCGCGTTGGTGTCGGCGTGGCGCGGCTTCTCGGTCACCTCGACGCTCGATCGCATCCACGGCGAGAAGCTGATCATCGCCCTCGCGATCCTGTGCTTCGCGAACTGGGCGATCCGCTTCGCCTTCGAGCTGCACGCCGCCAGCGGCGCGTGAGGGCTCGCGAGCTCGCCGTCAGCCGTGCGCGCGGTGGCCCGTGCGGGGGCGCGATGCGTGCGCCGTGTGCGCTCGGTGTGCAGGCGCCGGCAGCGCGTCGTCCATCCGCTCGATGCGGTACGCGAGCGAGAGATCGTAGGTGCCGAAGCGCCCCGGCTCGTCGCGGCGGCCGCCCGGGTAGCTGACCATCATCGCCACGTGGGCGCTCTCGTCGACCCAGCCGACGAAGATGGCGCTGTGCGTGTGGCTCCGATCACCTCCGAACATCTCGTTGACGAACATCACCCAGTCACCCGGCCGGAAGTCGGAGGTCTGCGCGTACGGACCGCGCTCGGGACCACCATCCAAGATCATGTGTCTCTGTCCGCTCGCGCGCGTGAACACCGCATCGACCCAGTCGTAGCAAGAGCCACGCACGATCGCGCCCGAGTCGATCATCTCCTGCGCGGCGCGGAGCACACGATCTCCGCCCGGCGCCGCGTGCAGCTCGGCGGTGCGTATCGCGTTCGCCGGATCCCAAGCGTCGAACGGAGCAGGCGGCGTCGGCGCGAGCGATGGGGCTGCAGCGGAGCTGGGCGTCCAGGGCGGGATGGTCCCGTGCGGCGCCGCGAGGAGCGCGCCGCGATCCTGCGCGACGGCCGGGCTCGCCGAGAGCATCGAGGCCGCGAGGCCGAGCCCGACGACCATCAGCAGGTGTGAACGAGAAGCATGCATTTCCGTGCTCCGCGTAGGCTCAACGCAAAGGCCGTTCCGATCCCGGTGCCGCGGGCTTTCTCACGGCAAAAGCGCGCATTCGAGCGTGTGCACGGCCTTCCGCGTCGTACGGATCGTGAACGCGCATCCACAACGGTGCTGGCGTCGATCCGGATCAGCGGCCGCGGACGATCTCTCGCAACGTCTCGTAGTCGCGCTCGGCGATCGATCCCGTGCGCGCGCAGCGTACGTGTCCGGTCGGATCGACGAGGACGTGGATCGGGATCGTCGCGCCCGCATCGAGGCCAAGCGCGGTGAGCAGCACGGGCAGGCCGCCCGGATCGTCGAGGCGCGCCGTCTCGGGCGCGTCGGCGTGCTCCGTGCGGTACGTCGCGAGCGCTTCGGGCGTCGCGTCGACGGACAAGAACGAGAGCGTGATCGGCGCTTCGTCCGCTTGCAGACGGGGGGGCCAACCGCGCAGCGTCGGCATCTCCTCCAGACACGGGTGGCACCACGTCGCCCACACGTTCAGCCAGCGCCAGCCGCTCGTGCCCATCGCCGCGCCGTCGGTGTGCGGCAGCGTGAGCACGGGGCCTTCGCCGACCGGATGCGACACGTCGCAGAAGCGCTCGGCCGGATCGGTGTGACGCGCCGCGACCGCCTCCGTGCGTGCAGGCGTCGGCTCGGGCGTCACCGTGGTGTCCTCGCCGCAAGCAGCGAGAAGCGCAGCACAGAGGATCAGAGTCTGCAGTCGATCCATGCGACGAACGCGCTCCGGTTGACGGTCTCGGGGGTGCACTCGGTGGCGGCGCCGCTGCGCTGCCACGCGCAGAAGCTCGGATCGAGCTGCGCGAACTCTTCGCCCAGCCAGAGCAAGCCGACCTGGCTCGCGAGATCGGGATCGTGGAACGTGCTCTCGAGGTGCGTCATCACCGCCTGCGCACGGTCGTGCGAGAGCGCGGTGTTCACCTCCGCCGAGCCGTCAGGCGACGCGCGCGCGACGACGAAGAAGTACGAAGCGCCGCGGCGATCGGCGAACACGCGATCGATCAGCGTCGTCGCGCTCGCGTCGAGATCGCTCGAGGCACGCTCGAACTGCACGATGCCGCCGCGCTCGCGCATCGGGACGAAGAGCGCGTTGAAGTCATCGCCGCTCATCGTCGCGACGCTGCGCGCTTCGACCGGCTGACATCCGCGCCCGCTGCCGCCGATGAGGCCGCAGCTCGTGAGCACGCGGCGCAGGATCGTGCGCAGCGCCGGCGTGCAGTAGGCCTCGTCGGCCTCGGCTGCGACCGCGACCTGCGGCTCCGCGCTCGCCGCCGCCGTCGACTCCACGAGACGCGTGGCCGCGGACGACTGCCACGAGCGGACCATGACCGTCGGGATCAGCAGCGCGACGAACGCGAGAAGGCCGACGAGAATCGCGCGCGGGCTCATCGCGCACCTCCTGCTTCTTCGCGGTCGAGCAAGCGCGAGAGCGCGTAGTCGAGACCGAGATCGGTGTCCTCGTCACAGAGGCGCGTGTCGTCGATGTAGACCTGCGGCGTGAGCACCGGCAGCTGGTTCGCGACGGCCCAGCGCAGCGAGCGATTCAAGCGCGCCTGCACCGTCGCCGACCCGATGCAGCTCGCGAGCGCGGGAAACTGCGCGCGCACCATCCGCTCGATCTCTTGGTCACCGTGCGCGCCTTGCCCGGCCTCGTGCAGCACGTCTTGGTTGTCGAAGGCCCACGACAGGACTTCTTCCGCGTCGCCCTCGGCGCAGAGCACTGCTTGGCTCACGATGCAGGCGCCCGGGTGGATCGACTCGTCGATCATCCAGTTGCACGCGTGATCGAGCGGGAAGAGCACGGCGCGTCGGCTGACCTCGCTCGCCGCGCGATGCTCCGAGAAGCGTGATTCGAAGGCGCGACACGAGGGACAGAGCGGATCGAGCACCTCGGTCATCGTCACGTGACGCGTCTGCGGCCCGAGCGGCACGTAGATGCTGCCGCCGCTCGCGCTGTCGGCCGCGTCGGGATGCGCGAGCGTTCCGCAGCTGCCGATGAAGCGCGAGAAGTCGGGCGCGCCGCTCGCGTAGGCGACGACGGGGACCGTGACGAACGCGACGCCGAGCAAGAACGCGCCGATCAGTACGCCGTAGCCCACGGACGAAGACGACGTCGTGCGCGACTTCGTGCCGGAGACCCGGCCCGCGCGCAGGCGGCGATCCATCTGCGACGCGGTCGCGAGGCGGATGCGCGCGCCGTTCTCTTCGTCGACCTCGGTCTCGTCCGGCAGCGTCGTCGGAGCCTCCACCGTGTCCGCCGCGCCCATGGCGTCGCGCGAGCGAGTCGCTTCGGCGTCGGCGTCGGCGTCGGCGTACGTCGCCGGCGCCGACGCGCTGCGGGCGCGCACCCACGCGACGACGGCGATCACCAGACCGAGCGTGCTCGACGAGTAGATGCCGATGCAGAGCTTGCAGGCCGCGCCGAGCTCGTGGAGAGAGAGGTATCCGAACACGAGCGACGTCGAGAACGGCAGACACCACGCGAGCGCCTGGTATCCAGTCGCGCGCGAGTCGCTCTGCTTGCCGGACACCAGCAGCGCGAGCGCGAGGAAGGCGAGATAGCCGAACACCGCCATCGCGGGCAGCGACACGGGGATGCCGCCCCAGATGCTGTCGCGGAGCACCGAAGAGTACGGGCTCATCAGCGTGACGTGACATCCGCTCGTGCCCGCGACGTCGGGCGTATCGGCGCCGGGGACGAACGAGCAATGGATGGCATGCACCTGCCGATCGAGGTGCGCCGTGAAGTCGGATGTCGACACGGATGCGAACACGAACCCCACGATCGCGATGACGAGGACCGTGCCGACCCACACGCGCTGAGCGAGCATCGGCGCGGTTTGCTCGACGCCGGACCATTCGTCAAAGCGCGGCCGACGGCCCGGTGGCGCAAATGCCTCAGTTCCCGCGGTAGCGCGAGTCGCGCACGATCGCGCGCTCGAGCGCGAGGAAGTCGTGCTCGCCCGAGCCCGTGAACGCGGCGAGCAGCTGCGGCATCCAGCGCGTGCGCTCGTCGTCGGTGAGCGGACGATGCAGCAGGCTCTCGGCGCGGGTGCGGATCGCGCACGCTTCCATCACCGAAGGCGCATCTCCGTCGCGTACGAGACCGGCCGCGACGAGCGCCGCGGGCCCGCCGTCGAAGCGCGCGCGATCGTCCTCGAGACCGGGCTCGCCCCAGTCGAACGCCGTCGTCTGCAGCTCGCCCACGTGCGCGCGGTCGTAGTCGGGCGTCGTGTGCTGCGTGAAGTAATAGAGGTCGCAGTAGGGCGGGCACGGTCCGCCGCGTCGACCGCACACGCCGCATCGATCCGCGAACGGGTTGGTGCCGGAGCGCGAGAGCGTCTGGTACGTGCCGCTGCCGTCGTCGATCAGACCGTAGTCGAGGTTGATGCGGAAGCGCGCGAAGTGCTGCGTGAGCGGCTCGAGCGCCGCATGGCAGCCGTTGCAGCCGGCGCGCTGCGCGAGATCGAGCGGAGGCTGCGCTTCGGTCGGCGGCAGCGCGATCGACGCGAACTCCTCGCAGCGAAAGGCCTGACGAAAGCGTTGTGCCCGTCCGCGCTGGCTCGTGAAGCGCGCGAGGTACGCCATCGTCGTGAGCACGCCCGCATGCGCGGGCCCGCGCGTGACGCGTGTCCAGTCGGCTCCGTAAGGAAGCGCGGGGATCTCGGCGCCGACGTCGAACACCACGCCACCGCCCGTCGCCCGCAGGTACGTCGCGAGCGCCCCGTTCACGAACGTGTCGCGCGTGGTGAGCGCATCGAAGTAGTCGTGATGCTGCGCGATCACGTCCTCGAAGACGTGCAGCGGCTCGTCCTCGATCGAGGCGCGCAGGATCTGCCCCGCAGGCGTCTGCGTCGCCGGAACGCAATACGCGAGATGCTCGCCGCAGCCGCAGGAAGGCGAGGGCGCGGCGCCGTTCGGGTTGGCAGGATCGCGCGGATCACACGAGAGCGGGCGGCCGCCCAAGCCGATGCCGCTTGCCGTCGTCTGCGCATCGAACGCGCACACGCGGATCGTCGCGCTCGGGTCCCAGTACGGCGCGACCTCCACCCATCCGTCCATGCGGCACGGGCTCGCGTGCGCGCGCGAGGCGCCGCCGCCGAAGAAGATCGTGCTCGAGGTCTCGCCTGCGGCGTTCGTCACGCTCGCGCCCTGCGTCCACGCATCCGCGAGAGGAATCGCCGAGCCATCCGCCGCGAAGCGATCGTGTCGCACGTCGGCGCACGAGAGCTGCACGGCTCCGCGTCGGAAGCGCGCCGCTGCGCGCCCGAACCACGGTGCATCGCTCGCCATGCGCGGCCGAGCGGGGGCGAGCACGTTCGCGACGGCGGCGAGCTGCGGGAGCTGCGCGAGCGTGTCTTGCAAGAGCGCGCGGTGGTACTCGCGGAGCACGTCGAGGTGCTCGCGGCTCGTCAGCAGACGATCGATCGCGTCGTCGATCGGTCCGCCCGCGAGCGCCGCCTGGTACTCGGCGTCGGTCGGCGGTCGATCGGCGAGATCGAGCGTGACCTGCCGCAAGAGGCGCGTCGGCTCGCGCGGCTGCGCGTGCACGGTCGTGGCCCCGAAGACGAGAACGAAGACGAAGACGAATCTCATGCGCGCACCAGAGGCAGTGGCGTCGTGCGGTACGGGCTCGGATCGAGCGAGAGCGCGGCGGCGAGCGTCGCGAACACGTCCTCGGGCTGCAGCACGGCGCCCGACGGGCTCGGCAGGCCAGTCATGCGATCGATCGCGACGAGGCCGAGGTCCTGCTCGCCCGTCGCGCCGAAGACGCCCGTCGCGAGGCTGCTGCCGTAGATCATCATCGAGCTCGCGAAGTGATGATCGCGCCCTCCCGAGCCGTTCATCATCGCGCTGCGTCCGAACTCGCTGTGCACGACCACGATCGTGTGCTCGAGCATCGGATCGCTCGCACGCAGGTCGGTGAGCATCGCGCCGAGCGCGTCGAACGCGGGCTGGAGCGCGGCGGGATGATCGGTGGCCCAGTCGCGATGCGTGTCGAGCTGCGTACCGAGCAGGACCTCGACCGCAGCGGAGAGCGCGTGATCCGTCGCGCTCGCGTCCTTCACGAGCTGCGCGGCGGTCGCGGCGGCGAGCGCGGGCGACGGCTGCATCCGCGAGACGTCCGGCCCGTAGAGCGTCTGCAGATCGGGTCGCGACGAGAAGTCGAAGCGCGCAGCGAGCCCTTCCGCATCGACGCTGCGCAGGCGCGAGCGTGCATCGTCCATCGCGCGCTCGATCCCGCCGCGCGTGTCGGGATCCATTCCGTCGGCCTCGAGATAGCTGGGCGAGCGTGCGGCCGTGAGGAGAGCCTCGAGATCGGCAGCGACTGCTTCGTCGCGCGTGCGTCGCGCGCGTCGCGGCCGTAGCAGGTCGGGGACCTCGTTGGCCTGCGCGAGCATCAGCGCGCTCGCGCTCTCGTCGTAGTCGCGGTTGTACGCCACGCCGCCGAGCGCGACGTGCGGCAAGAGCGGCGGTGCGGCCGAACGGTTCCACGCGTCGGCGACGCCACAACCGATCGAGCTGCCGCGAGGGCTCGTTCCGGCCGGCGCGATCCCGGTCGCCATGTACGCGCGGCCGGTCGGGTGCGAGACGGTGTTCATGTTCAGCCCGCGCACGAGCGTGAGCAGCGCGTCGTGCGGTGCGAGCGCGGCCGTGGTGCTCCCGAGCAGCGCCTCGCGCGCGAACGTGCCGGTGCCGATGCGCGTCGATCGCGGCGTGCGGTAGATCGGATCGAGATCGTCGGTCCCGAGATCGATGCCTGCGTAGCTGCCGTGCGGATCGCGAGGGTCGGTCGAGAGCAACATGTCCCAGCCGCCCTGCATCTCGACCATCACGAGCCGCTTCGGCACCGGCTCGTCGGCGCGTGCTCGGGAGAAGGGAACGAGCAGCGAGACGCCGAGGCCCGCGATCCCGCCGCGCAGCACGTCGCGTCTCGTGATTCTTCGTGCGAACGGTCTCATGCGTGCCTCAGTAGGTGAGAAAATCGAGACGGGTCGCGAGCGCGACGCAGACCGCGGTCCAACGCAGCGCCTCCATGGGCGCGCGGCCTTGGCGTCCGGCGATGGGCGCGTCGAGCAGTGGCGTCAGCGTCGCGAGGCGCGGATCGTCGTCGCTCGTGACGGCGATGCCGAGGAAACGCAGCACGAGCCGGCGCAGGTTCGCGTGGCGCACGATCGGATCCGGTTGATCGAGCGCGACCGCCCCGAGAATCGGGCGCTGGGCGGGGTCGGTGAGGTCACGCTCGGCGGCGACGGCGGCGCTGCACGTGGCGCGCGCGCCATCCTCGGCGAAGCGCAGGAACGCGACCGAGATCTGATCGCCCTGCGTGAGCGTGTGCAGATAATCGGGTCGTCCGAGCGTATCCGCGTGCGGCTCGAACTGGAGCCATGGCTGCAGTTCGAGCCGCACGCGGATACGCTCGGAC
>CAYSCF010000163.1:0-14640 GCA_964429305.1 uncultured Sandaracinaceae bacterium
GCCGAGGCGCGCGCTCACCTCCTCCGCGTTCGTCAGGCTCGAAGCGCGGAACAAGATGCGCGTGAAGACCACGAACTGCATCGTGCCGATCACCTTGAGCGCCACGAGCCAGAGCGGCTGGCTCGCGAGCTGGTCGTCCGTCAGGCCGCGCATCCTGCTGACGAATCGATGCAGCGCGACGGCCGTTCCTTGGAGCGCGCCGTAAATCACGAACGTCCACGACGCGCCGTGCCACAGGCCGATCAAGAAGATCGTCAGCCAGAGGTTGAAGTACGTACGCACCGGGCCGAGGCGCGAGCCGCCGAGCGGGAAGTAGAGATAGTCCCGCAGCCACGTCGAGAGCGTCATGTGCCAGCGGCGCCAGAACTCCGCCGGGCTACGCGACTGGTACGGACGATCGAAGTTCTCGGGCAGCTCGATGCCGAACAGCTTCGCCGAGCCGCGCGCGATGTCGGTGTATCCGGAGAAGTCGCAGTAGATCTGCAGGGTGAAGCCATAGAGCGCGACGACGACCTCGGTCGCCGTGTAGCTCTCCGGGTCGTCGAAGATGCGATCGACGAGGTTCACCGAGAGGTAGTCGGCGAAGACGACCTTCTTGATCAATCCGAGCGCGATCAAGAAGAGCGCGTGGCCGACGCGGTTGCGATCGAGCGTCGGCGGTCGCTCGAGCTGCGGCAAGAGCTCCGAGGGGCGCGCGATCGGGCCCGCGACGAGCTTCGGGAAGAACGTGATGAAGAAGAGGAGCCGCAGCGGCGACTCCGCGGGCTCGCACTTCCGGCGGTAGACGTCGATGCAGTAGCTGAGCGACTCGAACGTGTAGAACGAGATGCCGACGGGCAGTGCGACGTGCAGCAGCGCCGGACGCACGTGCACGTGCAGCAGCGCGAGCGCGTCGGTCACCGCCTGCGCGCCGAAGTCGTAGTACTTGAAGACGCCGAGCAGCCCGAGGTTGCTCACGACGCTGACCGAGACCCAGCGCTTGCGAACGCTCTCGACGTCCGATGCGTGGATGCGGCGCGCGACGGCCCAGTCCACGAGCGTGCTGAAGAGGATCAGCCCGAGGTACCAGGGGTTCCACGCCGCATAGAAGAGACAGCTGGCCGCGATCGTGAGCGCCAGACGCGCGCCGAGACGACGAACGAGCGCCCAGTACCCCGCCAGAGCGAGCGCGAGGAAGAGCGCGTAGTCGAGGCTGTGGAAGAACATCGCGCTGCTTCTCAGGAGGGGCTGGGCGCCCCTCCTCGGCAGACCGGCGGAGCCGGATCTGCCTCACCTCCTCTCCGCCTCGTCGTTCCACTCCTCGCGAGGAGACGGGCGTTCAACGCTCAGGTCGTCAGCGGAAGGCCCAGCCGATGCCGAGCGTGATGCGCCAAGCCTCGATCGTGCCGCTGTCGCGGCTCCAGCCGTTGTTCGCGTCGCCTGCGAGGCCGGCGCCCGGATCGCTGAACGTCACGTAGTTGCCCGAGTAGCCGAAGCGCGCGCGCCACGTGAAGCCCGGGTCGATGATGCCCGCGAGGCCGAGCGACCAGTCGATGCCGCCACCGCCGGGCGAGCCGAAGTCGGCGTTCGAGAGATCGCCCCACGACACGATGATGCGGCCGGCGAACGCGCCCTCGAGGATCAGCAGGTCGTCCACGAGGCGGATGCGCGCCTGGATCTCGGGACGGATGTACCACGCCTGGATCGACGGGAAGTCGCGCGAGCCCTCGCACGCATGAGGAGACGAGGCGGGCGCGGTCGGCGGCGTGCCGTTGCAGCCCGCGTGCGAGGCGCCGCCCCACGAGCTTCCGTCGCTGACCGCATCCGCGAGCCCGAGGCCGTCGACGCCGGCGCCGACCGTGCCGATGAGCTCGAAGACTTCGGCGATCGTCCCGGCGTAACCGACGCCGAAGTCGAGGCCGTAGAGATAGAGGTCGCGCTGCTGAGGGTCCGGCTGCATGTCGTCGACGCGGTAGTACGTCTGCCCGACCGAGAACTCGGTGTTGAGGTAGCCGTACAGGCCGCGCAGCGCGTCGTCGTTGCCCGCGAACGGGCGCGCCTCGAGCCAGAGGCCGATGAGCGGCGCGAACGGCACCGGCAGGTTGTCGACGCTCGTGGGGGGACCGCCGGTGCCGCCCGACGTCGAGGCCGACATGTTCCGGATGTCCACACCGATGTTCGCGCGGAAGTACGGCTGGTTCCAGCGTCCCGGCGCGTGACCGTCGTCGTGCTGCTCTTCGCGGCGGCTGCTGCCGTGGCCCTGACCGCGCGGACGACCGGCGACCTCGTTCTCGATGTCGTAGTCCGGATCGTAGTCGGGCTCGGGCGTGGGCTCGGGCTCGACGGTTCCGCCTGCCTCCGGATCCGTGGTGCTCGGGCCCGGACCCGGGCCGGGCCCAGTGCTCGTACGACCACCGCTCGTCGGAGGAGGAAGCTGAGCGACGGCCTCGCCACACGCCTGGAGCGCGGCGGTCGTGAGCTCGCCCTCGAAGCCGCGACCGCTCGGCGCACCCGCCGTACGCGTCGCGAGCTGATTGCCGCTCGTGTCCGTGACCCAGATCGTCGTCGTCGCGCGGGCGCCGCGGCCCGAGACGCTTCCGCCGATGACCAGCTGGATGTGCAGCCGCGCGACGACCGCACCGAGGCCTTCCGGCGTGCTCGGATCGACACCGATCTGCATGGCTGTGTCGACGGCCTGCTGCTCCGAGATCATGTCGTAGGCGGCGTTCAGCCCCGACTCGATCGCGGCGCGCGCGGCCTCGGCGTTCCAGCCTTCGAAGCTGAGGATGATCGCTCTGGTTCGCGTCGTCTGCGCCTCGGCGTGAGGCGCGAGCGCGCAGAACAACGTTGTGAAAGCAGCGAGAGCAGCGAGTTGACGTCGCAATCTGTCCATATGCCAGCTCCGGAAGCGGCGGACGATACGCGAAGTCCGGCAAGTCTGCTACGGCGGTGTGAGGCCACGCCGCCACGACTCGATTACATCGATGGGGTGCCGCCCTGGAGCTGCATCAGCGCCATGGCGCCCAGCGCGCGCCGCAGCTCTTCGATCGTGAAGGTCGTGTGGCCGTCGAGCGCGGTGCCCTGCTCGGTCACCACGAGCGCCTCGAGCGGACGGTTCAGGCCCGCGGCGCGCACGAGCATCTGGCTCGCGTAGTAGCTCGCCTGCTGCGTGAGGAACTCGCGGCTCTGGTGGCAGTGCTCCGGCGTATCGAAGTCGCCGTGGATGCGCACCATCACCTCGTGCGTCGACGGCTCTTCCGTGAGCCACAGGTCGTAGCGCTGCGGCGGCTCCGGCCAGCCTGCGCGACGCGGCGGCGGCTCGTCGACGTGCGCGGTGAGGATCTCGTTCGCGTCGAACGCGAGGCTGGGATCGATCCCCTGCACGGCCAGCGTGCGCCGCGCGCCTTGTGCGTGCGCGACCTCGGCGACGCGCGCCACGTCGTCGCTCGGCGTCAGCACCACCTCGTGCTCGGCAGTCAGCACGACCGAGTGTGGCACCGCGAGCGTCTGCGGAGGCGCGGCGACCGAGAGACCATCGACCTCGGTCCACGTCGGCGCTCCACCGCGCGCGACGCTCAAGCGAAGGATCGCATCGCGCACCTGCGCGTCGGTCTGCGTGTGTCGCAGCAGGATCGTGCGCCGATCGGCGTACACCGCGTCGGCGCCGATCACGATGGCGTCGAACGACTCGATCGGATCGATGCCCGAGCTGCCCGCGTATCGCTGCCAGCTCTCGGTCGATCGGATCGCCGACGAGATGTCGGGACCGACCGGGGAAGCACGGATGCGCGCCACGTCGATGCGCGCGAACACGCGCGACGGCGTCACGAGGAAGCTCGGCGGCGGTCCCGTGGGCGTCGTGGTCGCCGTCGTCGTCTCTTCACCGCTCGTCGTCTCTTCGTCGTGCGCCTGCATCGTCGGCGACGGGCCACAGGCGACGAGCCCACTCGCGACGACCGAGAGCAGCAACGCAGAGACGCAAGCGCGAGACTTCATGCCACGCAGCGTAGTTTGCGCGCGGCAGGAGCACCACGTCGGGTTAGAGTCGGCTCGTGCGTGCGCTGGTTGTCGTGTTTTTCCTCATGCTCGCCCCGTCGATCGCGATGGCGCAGAGCGATGCGGTCCCGACCGGAGATCCGTCGGCGTACCGTTTCTATCGCGCGCCAGGGCGCGGGTTCATCCTCGTGGACGACGCGCCCGTCGTCGGCGATCTGACTCCTTATCTGGACGTCACGGCCGACTACGCGCACCAGCCCTTCCGCATCGTCGACTTGCCCTATTACACGGGCCGCCCCGGCGCGACGTTCCCGACCGGACAGCACACCGACATCGTCGCGGGCATGCTCACGACGCAGATCACCGGCGCTCTCGCGATCGGTCGTCGGGTGCAGATCGGTCTGAACCTGCCGATCATCGCGTACGAGTGGGGCAGCAGCTTCGCGTGGACGCAGGCGAACCCGAGCGGCGGTGTGCCTTTCCCGCGGAGCATCCCCGGCGGCAGCACGTCGACCATCGGCGATCCGCGTCTGCACGTGCTCGTGAACTTCGTCGATCCCGACGAGAGCGGATGGCTCGGGATCGCGGCCGCCGCGTGGGCCACGGCGCCGGTCGCGCACGCGCTCGCGCCGCAGCACTACTCGGGCGATCCGAACTTCTCGTTCGGCGCGCACCTGATCGTGTCGGCGCACATCGAGCACTTCCGCACCGCGATCAACGTGGGCTTCGGCTATCACGATCCCGCGCAGCTCATCTACAGCCGGCGCACGTCGGAGATGACGTACGGCGCGGCTGCTTCGTACGACTTCGGCACGCTCTTCACGGCGATGGCGGAGATCACCGGGCAGACGACGTTCGGTCTCTCGTTCGACGACGAAGCGCCGACCGAGGTGCGCGCCGCGGGCCTGTTCCACATCGACGACTTCACGCTGCACGTCGGTCTCGGCGCCGGCATCGCGTACGCGATCGGCGTCCCGGTGGTGCGCGTGACGATCGGCGGCTCGTGGTCGCCGACGACGTCGCGCGACACCGATGGCGACGGCATCCGCGACGATCAGGACGCGTGCCCGACGGAGCGCGAAGACCTCGATGGCCGCGACGACGAGGACGGCTGTCCCGAGACGGACGACGACGGAGACGGCATCCCCGACGCGACCGATCACTGCCCGACGGAAGCGGAAGACCTCGATGGCCACGAAGACGAAGACGGATGTCCGGATCCGGACGACGACGGGGACGGCATCCCCGACGGCTACGATTCGTGCCCGCAGCAGGCCGAAGATCGCGACGGGGATCGCGACGACGACGGCTGCCCCGACGGTGATCGGGATCGCGACGGCGTCGACGACGCGAGCGACCGCTGCCCGGAGCAGCCGGAGGACACGGACGGACTGGCCGACGAGGACGGCTGCCCCGAGACCGACGCCGACAGCGACGGCATCCTCGACGACGCGGACGAGTGCGCGGATCAGCCGGAAGACATGGACGGCTTCCAGGACACGGATGGTTGTCCCGAGGACGGCCCGGCCGCCGGCCACGCGGCGCATCCGACGACCGCACATCCGACGACCGCACATCCGACGACCGCACATCCGACGACCGCGCCTGCCGAGCATCCGCCGGCGGGCGGCGCGCGACATCACCGCCGCCGCCCGCGCTAGCCGACGCAAGCGGTAGCCGAGGCCCTCTCGCTCTCGCTCTCGCTCTCGCTCTCGAGAACTCTCCGCATCAGTTCGTGAGCACGTCGAACGCCACGGGCGCGCTCCGACGCCCATCGAGCGTGGCAACCACCACGTGGTGCCCCGGTCGCAATCGGTAGCGCGCGCCGCGTAGCCGCGCGCCGTCGACCTCGAAGCGTGCCTCGTCCTCGCCCGTCGCTGCGCGCAGTGTGATCTCCGGCGCCGCGTTCGACGGTGCGAGCAGCGTCGCGCCGTCGTGCGGATACTCGACCCGAGGCGCAGCGCGATGCGCCGCGTGCGTCGATGCGATCACCACGCCCGAGGGTCGCGCGCGACGCGCCCATTCCGCGTATCGCGGCGCGAGCGCGAGGGCGCCGTCCTCGTCGTGCCCGTGACAGGTCGCGACCGGGATCGCGGCCGGATCGAAGCGCTCGCGCACCACGTGGTGGCAGTGCGGGCCCGGCAAGAGCCCCGTCTGCGCGCACACCGCGATGGTCGCCAGCGCGATCTGCGGCGCCGCCTCGCTCGAGATCAGCTCGTCGTGGCGTGCACGTGCGAGCGCGAGCCCACGCACGGCGAGCGGCGCGGCGCCCTCGAACCCGGAGACCGACTCCATCGGCTCACCGGATGGATCGCCGACCCACACCAGCACGGTGAAGTCGGCGTCGTACACGGCGGCCCACGCGTCGTGGAACCCCGTGGACGTGCCGGTCTTGAGCGCGAACGGCACGTCGTCAGAGGCGAGCGACGCGAGATCGCGACCGAAGCCCGCGCGCCGCGCCTCCGCGTCGGAGAGGACGTCGGTGACCAGCCGCGCGGCCGATGCCTCGATGACGCGCTCGCCCTCGGCCGGCTCCGTGCGGAAGATCGAGAGCGGCACACGCGTGCCGCCGCGCGCGAGCGTCGCGTACGCGCCCGCGAGCTCGAGCGCCGTGACGTCGATGCCGCCGAGCACCATCGCGGCGCTGTCGCGATCCGCGCTCGCAGCGCGCGTGAGCCCGAGATCCACGAGGCGATCGACGAAGCGATCCGAGCCGACGCGCGTGACGACGTCGAGCGCGGCGAGGTTCAGCGAGCTCGCGAGCGCGAGACGCGCCGGCACGGGGCCGCGCTCTCGGCCGTCGAAGTCCCCAGGCAGATAGAGCGCGCCCGCGCGGCCCGTCATCGCGCGACGAAGATCGTCGACGGGCGTCGCCGGCGTCGCGCCTTGCTCGAAGAAGAGGGCGTACGCGAACGGCTTGAGCGTCGAGCCCGGCTGGCGACGCGACGCGAGCAGATCGAGCGCGCCGCCCTCGGCCGATTCGTCTGCGGCACCGACGTACGCGAGGATCTCGCCCGTCTGGTTGGCCACGATCACACCGGCCGCGTTCGAGGCTCCGCGCGCGCGCAGCGGCGCGACGCCGGAGGCGAGCGCGCGACCGAGCGCGTCGGTCAGCGGCCACGAGAGCGAGCTCTGGATCGATGCGGACGCGATGCCGTGCTCACGACGCGCGGTCAGCACGCGATCGACGAAGCGGGGCGCGCGGAACGGACGCGGCGCGCTCGTGGCGATCTCGATCGGCTGCGCCCCCGCGCGCGACACCTCCTCTTCGGTGCGCCAGCCCATCGCCGCGAGGTGCTCGAGCACGTACGCCTGACGGCGACGCGCACGCTCGAGATGACGCCGTGGCTCCGTGATGCTCGGCGCTTGCGGGATGCCGGCGAGCATCGCTGCCTCGCCCAGGCTCAGCTCGCGCGACGGTCGACCGAAGTACGCCTCCGACGCGCGCTCGACGCCGAAGATGCCGTTCCCCATCGGTACGCGGTTCAGGTACTGCTCGAGGATCTCGTCCTTGGTGAAGCGACGCTCGAGCTCGATGGCGCGCGCGACCTCGAGCGGCTTCTCCCAGAGGCCGCGCGGGCGACCGTAGACCATCTTCACGACCTGCTGCGTGATCGTGGACGCGCCCGACACGCGGCCACCGGGAACGAGATCGACGCAGACGGCGCGGAGCAGCGCGCGCGGATCGACCGCGCCGTGCTCGTAGAAGCGCGCGTCCTCGGCCGCGAGGAACGCCTGAACCACGTCGGGGCTCGTGTCCGCGAGCGAGATCCAGCTGCGATCGACGGAATCCGGAAGCGTGTGGCGCAGCGCGATGCCGTCGCGATCGGTGACGCGAATCGGATCGAGCGGGCGCGCGAAGAGCGCCTCGTCGATCAGCGAGTCGTGCACGAGACCGAACGCGAGCACGGAGATGGCGAGCACCACCGCGGCGCCGATCGTCAGCGCCCGCAGCGCGCGCAGCGCTCGCGCTCTCATGGATCGACCGTCAGCGTGATCGCTTCGGACCGCGCCACGAAGCTCTGATCGCGCAGAGCCTCGAAGCTCGCCGGCGGCGCGACGAACGTGCCGGGCGTCGATGCACGCAGCGCGTACGTGAGCTCGTAGAGCCCCGCGCCCAGCGCGCGCAGCTGGTACGTGCTCGCGTGCGGCGCGTGCTCGTGGCTGCGGATGTACGAGACGCTGTTCAGCGCACGCTGCGCGCGCACGTCGATCACGTCGTCGTCCGGTCCCATGCCGACGAGCGATGCGATCTCGGTGCTCGGCGAGCTCTCGAGGCCGTCGTCCACCGGCTCGAAGCCCGCCGGGTGTGGATCGCGGACCGCGCTCCACTCCGGCGTCGTCGCTTCCGTGTGCAGGAACAAGCGCACACGCACGAGCGAGCCGAGCGCGACGTGCGAGCCCGACGGGATCGCGGCGCCGCCGGGCGTCTCGAGCACGCGATGGAGCGTGAGCGCGCGCCCACGCGCGTCGTCGTCGGCCGCACCGAGCGGCTCGGCCCAGCGCGCATCGATCGCCATGTAGACGGGACGATCGCTCGAGCCGCGCGCGAGCAGCGAGTGCGTGCCCGTCACGAGGCTCTCGAAGGGGACCTGGAAGCGCGCCGACACGCCGGCCGTCTCGGCGGCCGAGAGCCGCGTCGCATCGAGCGCGAGGCTCGGCGCCTCGGCGTCCTCCACCACGAAGCGCTCGGCGACCTCGGCGAACGCCGCGATCACCTCGGCCGTCGCGAACGGGTCCGAGAGCGACGCGCGACCGTCGGACGCGCGATCGAGAAGCACGCTCGTGATCTCGGCGACCGCGCCGTGACCGACCGGCGTGCGGACCGTCGCTCGCAGGAGCATCGCGAGCGTGGCCGTGTCCGCCGAGTCGAAGTGGATGCCCTGCTCGGTGTGGAAGCGCGAGAGCGCGAGCACCACGAGCGCGTCGCGACGTCGATCGCCTTCTTCCGCCGCGAGAGCCAGACAAGCGAGCGCGTAGGGAGAGAGCAGATCGCGTCCGTCGAACTCACGCGTGAACGTCGCGTCGTCGCGGCGATCGACCAGCGAGAGCGTGTAGAGCGCCGTCGCGAGCAGGTCGCGATCGCCCGCGCCGTAGCCGTAGTACGCGGCGCCCACCTGCCCGCTACGCACGAGCTGCAGGAGCGCATCACCCGCACGCTCGGTCGCTTCGTGGGCCGCGCCCTCGTCGGGAAGGATGCCGGCGTCGGCCGCCGCCAGACGCGCGCGGATCACCGCGAGGGTCAAGCGCGCATCGGCACCCGCCCACGGGCCCTGCGTGGAGTAGCCGCCGGTGTCGGTCACGAGCCGGCTCAGCCGACGTAGGCGCGTGCGGATGTCCGCTTCGCGCGCCGTCGACTCGCTTTCGCGCAGCACGAGCGTGCCGCCGAGGCGCACGTGCTCCGCGAGACCGAGCACGACGGCCGCGTCGATCTCGTCGCCGCCGAACCAGAGATCGGCGAGATCGTCCGCGAGCCCGTCGGCGGCGATGAACGGATGCAGCGAGACGACCGCACGCATCGCGCCCCGCTGCGACGTCCCTGCATGGAAGGAGACCGGGATGTGCCGCGCGCCCGTCGTTCCCATCACGAGCGAGCGCTCGCGCACCCAGCGACCGCGCGGCATCACGTCGAGCGTGCGGGACACGTGGTGCTCGTCGCCGCTCGTCGTGCGCGCCACGATGTCGATCGGCGTCGGCTCGGCCCCGATCGGGATGGTCACGCGGGTCGCGACGCGCGCGTCCGTGCCCGGGAGCAGGTGCACGGTGCCGAGCGTGTGGGTCTCTCCGAACGCGCTCAGCGTGACCTCGACGTCCGCCGGAACGAGCGCCTCGTCGTGGACGAACGCCGCGAGCTCGACCTCGTCCCCTTCGGTCAGGAATCGTGGCAGCGCCGGCCGCACGACGACGGGCCGCGTCGCGACGAGCGAGCGCTCCGTCTTGCCGAATCGATCGGCGCCCTGCACCGCGACCGCGACGATGCGGTACTGCGTCACGCGATCGGGGAGATTCACGCTCGCATGCGCGTGGCCGCTCGCGTCGGTGACGAGCGTCGTCGTGAAGAGAGGCGTCGGCTCGTAGCGCTCGCGGCTCTGCAGCTGCATCACCGCATCGACGTTGCCGCCGTCGCCGCTCGGGCCGGGCTCGAGCGCGCCCGGAAGGCGCGAGACCAGCGAACGACGCACGTCCTCGATCGCGAACCGCGCCGCACGACGGACGAAGAGACCGCTCGTGGCATCGGCGAGCGACCAGTCGGTGACGCGCAGCGTGCCCTCGTCGGTCGCCCACAGCGCGATCTCCACGTCGCGCATCGATTCGCCCGCAGCGTTCGTGACGTGCACGTCGATCGGCATCTCGCCGCTCGGCAGCGCGGAGGCCGACGCATCGAGCGCGACGATCAGCGGATCGGCGTGCGGCTGCACACGCAGCTCGATCGCACCGAGCCAGAGATCGGGCGCGTCGAGATCGAGCGCGTGCACCGCGCCCGCCGCGGGCGGCAGCCCGGTGCGCGGCCGCACGAGCGAGATCGTGACGAACGCGTTCGGGACCATCGAGTCGGTGAGCCGCACGCGCACGCGGTTGCCGCCCGAGACGAGCTCGATCGGCTGCCTCGAGAGCACGCGATCCGTCGCCACCGTGAGCAGCGCATGGCCGGCGAACGGGCTCTCGAACGCGAGCTCGGCCTCGTCGCCCACGAGATACGTCTCGTGATCGGGCGTGACCTCGACCGGCGATCCGGGCGGATCGCGATCGGGCGCGCCGTCCGGGCCGCTCACGTAGACGCGACGCGCGGCGAGCGCGCGGCGGCCGTGCGCATCGCGCGCCTCGACCTCGAGCACGTACGAGCCCGCGCGATCCGGTGTGAACGCGCAGTGCACGAGATCCGCGGCCGAGACGAGCGCGCAGCGGTGCACGACCTGTGTGCCCTGCGTGCGACGCAGGCGGAAGCCGCCGAGCTCGCCCGCCTCTTCCCACTCGTAGTAACCGGCCTGCGACTCGCGCACGACGCGCGCTTCCATCGCGGCGCCGACGAGCGGCTCGTCCGAGGCGTCGAGCACGATCGCGTCGACGGAGATCGTCCGCCCGAGCGGCACCCAGCCGTCGCCGCCGTGGATGCCGACCTCGATCTCGGCGGGCCGCGCGACGATCGTGCGATGCACGGTGGTGCTCTCGCCGCTCTCGTCGGTGACCTCGACCTCGACGTCGAGGCTCGAGCGCGTCGGGATGCCCAGCGAGACGACGCCGTCGATGCGCGCTTCGCCGTTCGCGTCGAGCTCGAGGCTGCCCTCGGCGAGCGTCGAGCGCGCGGCGTGCGCCGCGATCGGCTGGAACGCGAATTCGCGCCAGCGCGCGCCGTGCCCGACGACGCCGCCACGCACGACCGTGTAGCGCGCGGTGGCGCCGGCGAGGCGCGCGCCGAAGAGATAGCGGCCGTGGATCGCGATCGAGAGCGGATCGCCCTCCGACACGGTGCGATCGGCGGGTGCGTCGAGATCCACTCGGAAGCGCGGCTCGCGATACTCGGAGACCGTGATCGTCTCGAAGCCGATCGACTGCTCGCCCACGAGGCACTCGACCGTGTAGTCGCCGAGCGCCGCGTCGCCCGGGAGCGTGAACGTCGCGCTCGCGACGCCGGCGTGGCTCAGCACGACCGTCTGCGACGCGACCGGCAGCGCGACGCCGGGCGCCATCAGTCGCAGGATCGCCGCGCGCTGCGTCGGCAGCGAGAGCCGGGCACCATCGACGCGACGCACCACGGCGAGCACGTGCAGCGTTTCTTGCGGGCGATACGCGCCTCGATCCGTGATCACGGTCGCGCGCGTGTTGCCGTCACCGCTCGGTCCCGTGCCGCCGGTGACCGAGAGTGCCGATGCTCCGATGCCGTTGCGCGGATCGAGCTGGATCACCGAACGGTCCGCGCCGTTGGTCACTACGATGGCGGTCGCGTAGTCGAGCGCGATCGCGGTCGGGATCCACGCGGCGCCGTTCGCGTCGGTGCGCGCGTGGCCGACGGAGTGATCGTCGAGCGTGCTCAGCGCGACCTCCGCGTTCGCGATCGGCGTCGCGTGCTCGATCGACGTCGCCCACACGAGCACGCCGCCCGGCCACGCGGTCGCGTCGATGCCGACGTCGGTCCGCGCGAAGAACGCGCCCTGCAGGTTGCTCGGCTCGCTCGAAGCGCTCGGCTGCAGCGCGACGACTTCCATCGCCGGGCCGGCCGCGTCGATCGCGATCTCGCCGCGACCCCACCTGTTCGCGCGCGACGCGGGCGCGAGCGGCGCCAGAGGTGCCGTGGTGTCGGGAGACGCGATCGCGTACGCCTCCGGATGCGCGAGCGCGCGGACTTCGTCGCCGATGGCGACCGCGCGACGGAGCACGCGACCGTCGTCGAGATGGATGCCGCGGAAGGCCCACGTCGTGCCAGCGTCGTGCTCGAGCGTGTAGCGACCGCCATTCACGATCACCTGAGGCGGATGTCCGGCGGCGCGGACGGCGAGCGGCCCGAGCCCGACGAGACGCTCGCCGCGCTCGGTGAAGAGATCGCCGAAGCGGACCTCGTAGACCTGATCCGGATCCCACTCGGCGCGCACGGCGAGATGACGGCGCTGCTCGTCGCCGCTGCCGCGCACTTCGACCACGACGTTCGCGACGGGCGGCGTGATGTGGACTGCGGCCGCGCTGACCTGGCCGAGCCGGTGCGTCGTGCGCAGCGTGAGCTCGGCCTCGATGTCGAGGATGTCGCCAGGCGACGCGTCGTACGAGCACTCGGAGCCGCCCCACTCGTACTCGGCGCAGAGAATCCCATCGACGCGCGGGCGCGGCTCGAGCGCGACCTCCATCACCGACGGATGCGAGCCGCCCCACGACATCCAGCGCGGCGCGACGGCGATCGCGATGCGCGCGCCCGGCTCGAGCGAGCGCGAGGGCTGCAGCGCGACGAGGAACGTGTCCTCGCTCGGGCCCGCGCCGCGGTTGGACACCGTCACCGGGAGCGGTCGGTAGCCGCCGCCTTGCTCGTACACGAAGAGATCACGCGCGAGCTCGGCGGTGCGCACCGGCGCATCGAACGTCATCATCAGCGGGGCACCGACGGGCGCGGTGCTCTCGGTCGAGATCAGCCGCGGTGTTCCGTCGAGCACCATCACGCGAGGCGTCTCGTCGACGAGCGGATCGCCGTCCACCGACGAGAGGCCGGCGAGGAACGTCACCACCGACTCGTTCGCGTGATCGAAGACGCGCGAGTCCGGCGTGAACGCGACCGTCGATCGCGAGATCCAGCGCGCCGTGCCCTGCACCGCCGGCGTGAACACGATCGGGCTCTCGGTGAGCGCGCGACCGACGTCGACGCCGCGCACCATCGGGCGGTTGAAGCGCACCTGATAGCTCTCGCCGCGGCGGACGCGAACGGCACCTTCGTAGGCGGGCGAGAGCACCGAGAGCGCCTCCGGCTGATCGGCCGCGAGCAGCGGCGCGAGGGGCGTGGAGATCGGCAGCTCCGGCTCTTCGGGCGGGAACGACTGCACGACGTCGGTCATCCACGGCATCACGCTCGCCGGCAGCGGCTGCGATCGCGCCTGCGAGAGGAAGATCCAGACCGGCAGCGAGAGAATCGCCAGCATCACGCCGGTCGGGACGAGCTTGCTCGGCGGCTTCTTCGGCGGCGGCGCCGCGGACGTTCGATAGGGACCCGCACCGTGGGAGCCAGGCGTGGAGGTGTTCATCGCGGGCCGTGGAAGACCACGTCTCGCGCCACGCCACGCGGGGCCAACCTGCCGTGGATCGCCGATCCTCGCGTGGCCGGCCGGCCACGGTCACGGGCCCGCCGGACACAGGCCGCCGCGTCTGTTATGGTCGCCCGCGATGCAGCAGAACGACGACGCCGGCTTCTATCTCTCGCTGGGTCTCTTCACGGTCGCGATCCCGATCATCGGTGCGATCGGCTGGGTTCTCGCCGCCAACATGCCGCAGTAAGCGCGGCCACTCGGCTCGCGCTCTCAGCCCAGCGCGTCCTTCGCGAGCGGTCGCACGCGCGGCTGGCCCATCCGCGCGAGCGCGGCCTGCGTGTCCTTCGGCAGCGCCCTGATCTTGGCGATCGCCTCGTCGCGGCGGCCCAGCGCATCCAGCGCCGCCGCCTCGACCACGCGGGCGTCGTCCGCGATCGTCGGGTCGGCGGGATACGATCTCGCGATCCCGTCCGCTTCGTCGAGCGCGCGCTGCGCGTCGCCTTTCTCGATCGCGACCATCAGCACGAGGAAGTCGAGCCGCGCTTCCACGTCGCCCTCGCTGCTCCGCTGGCCGCGCACGCGCAGCGTCAGATCGGCGTTCTCGACGTCGCCCGCCGAGAGATACGCGACCGCCTTCGCGTGACGCACGACGGCGGCCTGCCCCGACTCGAGCTCCTCGATCTTCACGCGCGTCAGCACGCGCGATCCCTCGGTCGGCCTTCCGGCAGCATCGAGCAGCTCGGCGAGGATCACGCTCAGATGCGCTTGATCCAGCCGCAGTCGCGGCCCGAGCCGGCGCGACTTCTCGAGCGCCTCGCGCACCTCTTCGATCGCCGCATCACGCGTGGCGTCGTCCGTCACCGCCGCTTCCCAGCGATCCCAGCTCTGCTCGCGCTGCTGCGCGCGCCATCGCATGCGCAGCGTCTCGCCGAGCCAGATCAGG
>CAYSCF010000164.1:0-14581 GCA_964429305.1 uncultured Sandaracinaceae bacterium
GTCACCACGCCGCACGGCGGCGGCGGCCCCGGATGCGGACCGGTCGCGTTCAAGAAGGCGCTCGAGCCCTTCATGCCGACGCCCGTCGTCGAGAAGACGTCCGAGGGAACCTTCCGCCTCGATCACGAGCGAAGCCGCTCGATCGGTCGCGTGCGCAGCTTCTACGGCAACTTCGGCATGATGGTCCGCGCGTACGCGTACATCCGCGAGCTCGGCGCCGAGGGCCTCGCGCACGCGACGGACTACGCCGTGCTCAACGCGAACTACTTGCGCGCCGAGCTCGGCAAGACGTGGCACGTCGCTTACGACCAGACGTGCATGCACGAGGTGATCATCAACGATCGCCACCTCAAGGACACGGGCGTCGTCACGCTCGACATCGCCAAGCGCCTGCTCGACTACGGCTTCCACTCGCCGACGGTGTACTTCCCGCTCGTCGTGAAGAACGCGATGCTGATCGAGCCGACCGAGACGGAGACGAAGGAGACGCTCGATGCGTTCGTCGACGCGATGACGGCGATCAGCAAGGAAGCGATCGAGACGCCCGACCTCGTGAAAAACGCGCCGCACAGCACGCGTCTGCGCCGCCTCGACGAGACGCGCGCCGCCCGCAAGCCCGTGCTCCGCTGGACGCCGCCGAGCTGAGCGAGCTCAGGGACAGCCGACGGCGCGCGAGTCGTTCGCCGAGTCGGGGTTGAAGCCGGCGAACAAGAGGTAGCGCTGCGCGCTGCTCGGGGTCGCCAGGACGCCGCCGACGTTTCCGAACAGGGTCCCGTAGTTCTCCGGGACGAGCGTGCCGTCACTGCCCCGCATCCGCGCGTACGGAGCGATCAACGTCTCGCTCGCGGACGCGACCGGATAGGGCTCGAGCGCGTAGGGGCCGGGCATCTGGATCTGCGCGCCGATCGCCGCGCCCGTCGCGAGGACGAAGGGCTGTGCGTAGGCGTGCGGAGGAGTCTCGGACTGCTCGACCCAGGCGACCATCGCATTGCCGCTCGCGCGATCGATGTCGAGATGGATGGGGTACTCGGCGTTCGTGTCGGAGAGGATCGTGTGCTGCGTCCCGACTGTCGTGGACGTGAAGCTCTGCAGCACGACCTGCCCCTGTGTCCAGTTCGAGCCCACGACCGCGAAGCCGCCCGCGGGAGTCGCCGCGATGTCGTTGTAGGCCTGGAACGCGCCGCTCGGGATCGTGATCACGCTGCCGAGCGCACGTACCCACGCGCCATGGGCGTAGATGCCGCCGTTGATCGCGAGGCTGGTCGGCGCGACCGTCGCGATTCCGACGCCGGACGATCCCGTCACCGCGTGGACGTAGAGCGCGGCGCCGATCGAGACCGGAGGCGTCATCGTCCCGTTGGTGTGCACGGTCCGCAGCCACGCATTTCCATCGGTGCGGATCCACACCACGACCCACGAGTCGCCGTCCCAGCCGATCGCCGGTGTGTTGGTCGTGACGTTCGTCGCGTCCACCGTGATCGGCGTGCCCGAGCGAATGCCGCCCGCGTCGAAGGCCTGCAGATAACAAGTCGTCGCACCGCTGTCGGTGAACGAGAGCACCATCGCGCCACCCGAGGCGACACCGCCCCAGGCCACGTCGAACGGATCCCACTCCCCGGCCGTCCACACTTGGCTGCGAGCCGAGACCGAGAGAGCGCCCTCGTCGACGAAGCCGTCGCAGTTCTTATCGA
The DNA here is from genome assembly GCA_964429305.1 of uncultured Sandaracinaceae bacterium. Lineage (GTDB taxonomy): Bacteria > Myxococcota_A > Polyangia > Polyangiales > Sandaracinaceae > JBBSAT01. The sequence goes on from CAYSCF010000164.1 coordinate 1,692, forward strand.
TGCCGTCGCAGATCTCGGCCGGAGGCACGCACGCGCCCAGCGTGCACGAGACCGAGCTGCACGTCTGGGTTCCTGCGGCGGTGCAGGTGCCCATCGTGATCGCGCACGTCTGCGTGCTGTGCGCCACGCAGGCGAAACCGTTGTCGGCCGTACCGTCGCAGTCGTCGTCGACGCCGTTGCAGGCCTCGGCGGCGTTGCAGATCGCCGCCGTGCCGGTCGCGTTGCAGCGGACGGTGCCGGACACCGCGCCCGCCGTGCAGCGGCACGTGCCGTTGATGGGCGTGCCCATGAACGTGAAGCCCTGATCGGCCGTGCCGTCGCAATCGTCGTCGACGCCGTTGCATCGCTCGGGCGCGCCGGGATGGATGTTGAGGTCGGCGTCGTTGCAGTCGTCGCCCGCGGCCACGTAGCCGCCCGCCGGACGACATCCGTGCATCACCGACGCGGGCGCGCCGTGACCATCGCCGTCGGCGTCGTGGTACCAGGCTGCCGTGGACGGCGTCTCGCAGCCGTCGCCGCTCGTCGGCGCGAGATCGCCGTTGCAATCGAGGAAGCCGGTCACGCACGCGACCATGCACGCGCCGCCCGAGCACATCGGCGCCGCGCCCGCGGGGGCGCTGCAGGTTCGCGTACAGTTCCCGCAGTGCGCGACGCTCGATTCCGTGTCGAGGCACGTCGTTCCGCAGAGCATGTTGGGCGCGGTGCAATTCGGCGCGCAGCTCGCGGTGCCACCGGTGACCAAGCACGTTCCGCTCGCGCACGGCGTATTGCAGCTGCCGCAGTCGGTGGCCGTCTGGATGTTGCGCTCGCAGCCGTCGCTCGCGACGCCGTTGCAGTCGGCGACGCTCGTGCTCGTGCACGCCAAGCCGCAGTGGCCGGCCGTGCACGTCGCCGTCGAGCTCGGCCCGCTCGCGCAGACCGTGCAGCTCGTGCCGCAGTGATCGACGCTGTTGGCATCGACGCAGAGGCCGCCGCAGCACGTCTGTCCCGAGCCGCATCCGAGCGGACACGGTCCGGCGTCGGGCAGTGCCGCGTCGAATCCGGCGTCGTGGCCCCCGTCGCCGAGTGTGGAAGCATCCGTTCCCGCATCGAGGCCGGAGTCGATGCGTGCGGCGTCGCCCGCATCCGCCGTCGGGCCGGTGTCCACCACGCTGCCCGTGTCGACGGTGGCCGCATCGACGGCGCCGTCCATGCGGTCGTGGTTCGAGTACTGGTCGAAGCCGGTGATCAGCGTGCAGCCGACCATGGAGAGCGGACAGAGCGCTGCGCAGACGAGAACGAGGTACGAGGTACGCATCTCAGAAGCTCCCGCGCACGGTGAGCGTGCAGCCATGGGGATCGCATGTGGCAGCGGCCGTCGGCGTGTCCGAGACGTGCGACGAGGTCGCATCGACGATCGCCAGAACGATGCCGGTGAGCGCGACCGCTCCGCCGACGGCCCAGAGCGCGTCGGTCGTTCCGGCCAAGATCTGTCCGCGCGAGCGCGTGTCTTCGTAGCCATCCGCGCACGTCGTCGTCGTCGGGCACATCGCATCGAGCGACGAGCGCGCATCGAGCGCGAGCACTCCGGTGACGATGCTGCCGACCAAGAGCGCGGCGCCGACGCCGATCACGATCCACGGCGTCGGGCCCATGCCACCACCCGAGCCCGCCGAAGGCTCCACGGGAGGCGCCGCCACCGCCGTCGCTTCGGGCTCCTGGGACACCGTCTGCGTCGTCGTCGTCGTCGTGCTCGCCACCTCGGGGTGCGTCGCGGCCAGTCGCTGTTCCATCACGGCCAGGCGCGCTTCCAGCTGCGCGCGGCGATCGTCGGCCATCGAGGTCGACAGGAAATGTCGCAACGTCTCGGCCGCGTGCGCGTCGTCGCCGGAGTCGCGATACGCGAGATAGAGGTTGTAGAGGAGCTCGTCGTGCGGCGCGATGCGATAGGACTCTTCGAACTCGCGCGCGGCGTCGGCGAACCGTCCGGCCTCGTAGTAGCGCCGGCCGGTGTCGAATCGCATGTGCGCCTCGTCTTCGGCGCTCATCCCGCTGGTCTGTGCGACCGCAGGCGCCGAGAGCGCGATCAGTGCCATCACCGTCGCCAACGCTGCGCAGCGCAACCCGTTCGCTCGTCCCATCGTTCCCCCTGCGATCGCGAAGCCTCGAGCGGCCCGCGCCACCGAGAGTATCTCGCCCGCACGATTCCGTGCGCGCGGTCGCGTTGATAGCTGCGCCCCCAGATCGCCGCAAGCTTCCTCCGAGGACTCGAGCGCCCGAGCACCACCGCCTCAACCGAGACGGTTCTGCGCGCGAGACGAGGCGTTCCCGCGCGTTCTCACCGGCACGGACGCTGCTGTACCCCGAGCACGCGGCGCCGCCGCGCGAACGGAAACAACGGAGAAAGCGTCATGTTGAACATCCTCTGGGGCGTCGTCGTCGTCATGCTCGTGCTCTGGCTGCTCGGATTCACGATGCACATCGGTGGCGCGCTGATCCACATCCTGCTCGTCGCGGCGCTGATCACGGTCGTGGTCCGCCTCGCGATGGGCATGCGCCCCGCTTGATCACTCGAGCGCGCCGAGGACCGCGGCGAGGCCGATCTTCGCGATCGCCTCGTCGTCGTCTTCGGGTAAGCCGCTGACGGCGATCGCGCCGATCACGACTCCGTCGTGCAGCACCGGCACGCCGCCGGCCCAGCCGCAGATGCGCGGGTCGCCGTAATAGCTCACGTCGAGGTTCTCGGCGCTCCGGACGCGATCGCCGATCGCGCGCGTCGCACAGGCTTGGTTGGCCGCGGTCCACGCCTTGTTCATCGCGATGCGAACCGACGTCGCGGGCGCTCCGTCGACGCGCTCGAGCACGATGATCTCGCCGCGCCCATCGGCGACGGCGATCACGGCGAGCGCCTCGCGACGCGCCACCTCGGCTCGCATCGCCGTCATGGCGACCCCCGCTTCGCGTAGATCCAGGCTCGTATCGCTTCGCATCTCTTCGCTCCTCAGCGCGCGAGCGGGCAGTCGCGCCCGCAGATCTGCACGCCGTTGCCGCAGTCGTGGACGATGTCGGGGCAGAACGCGATGGCGCAGTCGCCGCCGCTCGGGCACGAGAGCGAGCATCCGGCGGTGGTGCTGCACGTGAGCGTGCATCCGCCGCCTTCGCACGTCGTGTCGCAGCCGCCGGTGCCGGTGCACGCGATCGTCGAGCCCATGCCGGTGTGGAAGAAGCACGCGTCGGTACCCGTGCAGCTCGCGGTGCAGTCGATTCCGCACGCGGCGTTGCAGCCCGCTCCGGTGCACGCGACCGCGCAGTGATCGCCGCAGATCGACGTGCAGCTTCGCACGCCCGTGCACGTGCACGACGTCGAGACACACAGACAGCCGAGACCTCCGCCGCTACACGATGGCGAGCCACCGGGATTCGGCGCCGACGGGCTGCACGCCCCTGCCAGCACGACGACGAGCGCGAGCATGGAGGGCCTCATCGCGCGCGAGGCTATCACTCGGCTGCGCACGGCGGGTCGAGGTCGCGGACGAACGTCGTGAACGTCGCATCGATCACCGGAACCTGCCCCGCGAACGCCGCGTGGATCGTTCCTTCGACGACACCTCCGAGCGCGAGCTCGAGCCTCGTGATCGTCACGGAGCCGCTCGTCGCGTGGAGCGTGCGGATCCCATCGACCGTGGCCGAGAGTGTGCTCGCCATGTCGCTCGGGAGGCTCGTGAGCGACGCGTCGATCGGCGGATCGCCCACCAGGACGACGTCGAATGCGATGGATGCCAGACCGAAGGGGGCCGTGAGGTGCGACTGATCACCGAGCACGAGCAGCCGCGTGCAACCGCGGGAGATCACGCGCACCCCGCGATCCGCGGCGCTCGTCGTTCGCACGTCGGAGCCGACGTGCATGCTCATCGACGTCTCGAGCGCAGGGCTCGTACGCACCTCTCCCTCGATGCGCGCACCCAGGTCGGCCACACGCGTGCTGCATGCGTCGCGCTCGGCATCGCGCAGATGCGCACACGCGACGTCGCGTCCGAGCGCGGCCTCGCACACCGCACGATCCAGGCTCGATCCGATCGCGCACAGCCGACGGTCGCGCGCCGCGAGCGCGACGCAGAGCGGGTCGCGGCCACCCATCGTGCGAGCCGCCGGACAATCGCTCGGTCGAGCGCTAGCGATGGCGACGCGCGCCACGCATCGCTCGCGCAAGGTCGAGACGCTGAGCTCCGCGCACGCCGCGCTGTCTTGGTGTGCCTCGGCCTGCTGCGCCAGACATGCGTCGTCGAAGAGGCGGTCGTAGCCGAGGTCTCCGAGCGTCGCGCGCACGGACGGAGGCGTACGCGCTGCGAGATCGGCGGCGCACGCGCTCTCCGGCGAGGACGGGGCGATGGCATGCTCCGTCGAGGAAAGCTCTCCCCGGTCCTCGGCGTGCCTGCTCGACGCGGCGATGGGCGCTTCCTCGCCGCAGGCCACGAGCAAGGCCACGAGCAGGGACGGCAACGAGCGCGGTTCTCGCACGAGGCAGAGAATAGCGGTACAAAGGGTGCGCTCCATGCGCTCGTTCTCTTCCCGTGCACTCGGCGCGCTCGTGCTCTCGACGGCCCTCGCGCTGGTCGGCACGACCGCCAGCGCGCAGACGACGACGCCGGACGCCGTCGTGGTGCCGCCGCCCGAGACGACCACGCAAGCATCGCCCGATGCGACCGCAACGCCCGACGCCACGGCGACGCCCGATGCGACCTCGGAGACGCCGCCGGAAGCGACGCCCACGCCGACGCTGAGCGTCATCGTCATCGACGCCGCGACCTACGGCATCGATCCGATCGTCGGGCGCGTCGCAACGGACGTCATCCGCCGCACGGCCGCGTCGATGGGCTACGGCGTCGTGGACGGCCCCACCACCGTCGCGTTCGCGCAGCGCGCGCGCATGCCGTACCCGCCCACGCCCGCCGACCTCTGGCGCACGACGTACGCGGCGCAGGTCCACCGCGGCATCTTCGCGCGCCTCTGGGCCGAGAGCGGCCGCTACGTCATCGAGATCATCGTCGCGAGCGTGGACGGGGCCGGCCCTTACTTCGGACGCGACACGGCTGGCTCCGACGATCTGCGGGAGGTCGTCACACGGCTCACGCAGACCGCGCTCCCGCCGACATCGCAGTGGAATGCGGGCGGCGTGCCCGCCCCGTCGTCGCCGACGCAGATCAGCACCACGCCGACCGTGGGACCTGCGCCCGTCTCGCCGCATCGCGCGCGCACGGAGCTCGCCCAGCCGCAGGGCCGAGACGGCCGCCGCTGGCACCGCCCCGAGCCGGAGCTTCGTCGCTTCTCCGTCACGCTTCAGACCGAGTCGTCGATCGGCACGACGAGCGGCAGCTTCATCAACCAGTTCGCCGGCGCCCGCGTCGATGTCCGCGTCACGCGCGACTTCATGATCGGCGGCTATTTCGCCTACGTGAATCTCGAAGGCCGCTCCCAGCGCGAGAACAACTTCTACTTCCAGCTCGACGCGGAGTACTGGATTCGTCCTTCGGCCGGCCTCGATCTGACCCTTCCGATCCGCGTCGGTGTCGGCTACCTGCCCTTCAACGGCCCGGTGGGCCGCATCTCGGGCGGCATCAACTACGCTTTCGACGATCACTGGGAGATCGGGGCAGATCTGCTCGTTCCGACCTTCTACTTCCTGCCCGCGCTCGGCCGGGTCGCCGTCGCCTTCGACTTCGCGCTCGAGGTCGGATACCGGTTCTGAGCGCCGAAAAGGCGCTGTCGCGGCGATGATCTTGCCCGCGCCGCGCAGGGCCGGATAGTCTCGGTTCGCGCATGCTCCCTCGCCTGACCAGGTCGCCCGCCTTCCTCTTCGCGCTCGTCGTCTTCGTCCTCGCGGGGATCGGGATCGGGGGATTCGTCGGTGGCCTCGGCTCGAGCTACGTCGGCGCGGCGATCACGGGATTCCTCGCCATGGTCGGCGCGCTCGTCGCAGTGGCGCTCGTCCCGGCCGACAAAGAGCGCGTCTCGGCGATCACGATCAACGCCATCCGCGACACGGCCGACGGCAAGCGACCGCGCCGCCCGTCCGACCTCGCGCCGGGCGAGAGCGAGCTCTTCGACGCGCTCGACGAGATCGCCGAGAGCATCGAAGAAGCCGACGGCGAAGAGGAAGAGCTCGAGGGAAAGCTCGAGCAGGCCGAAGAGCGTGGCCATCGCGCGCTCGCCGAGCTGAAGCAGATCGAGGAGCGCCTGCAGAAGGCCGTCGTCGAGCGCGATGCCGCCGCCGCGCTGCGCGCCGAGCTCGAGATGCGGGCTGCACGTGCCGACGAAGATCACAAGCGCGTCGATCGCGCGCTCGCGGACGTGTCCACGTCGATCACCGCGCAGCTCACGCAGCTCAGCGCAGGCTTCGAAGAACAGATGAGCGCCGTCGAGCAGACGACGCGCTCGATGCAAGAGGTCAACGGCCAGCTCCAGCAGCTCTCGACGAACGTCGAAGCGCTCGCATCGAACGCAGAAGAGAGCTCGAGCTCGATCCTCGAGATGACCGCGACGAACGACGAGGTCGCCGAGAACACCGCGAACCTCGCATCGAGCGTGCGCGAGACGGTCTCTTCGATCGAAGAGATGACGTACTCGATCAAGGAGGTCGCACGAAACGTCGACGCGCTCTCGCTCACCGCCGAAGAGACGTCGTCGTCGATGAACGAGATGGACGTCTCGATCGATCAGGTGCAGTCGAACGCCAACGAGACGGCGCGCCTCTCCGAGCAGGTCGCGCGCGACGCCGAGATCGGCGCGGACGCGATCCTCAAGACGATCCAGGAGATCAATCGCATCAAGGACTCGTCGAGCGAGGCCGTGAGCGTCATCTCGAACCTCGGCACGCGCATCGAGGCCATCGGCGACATCCTCGACGTCATCGACGACGTCGCCGAGCAGACGAACCTGCTCGCGCTGAACGCCGCCATCATCGCCGCGCAGGCCGGCGAGCACGGCAAGGGCTTCGCCGTCGTCGCCGACGAGATCAAGGACCTGGCCGAGCGCGCCGGCGCGAGCACGCGCGAGATCGCCGAGCTCATCAAGGCCATCCAGAACGAGTCCAAGCGCGGCATCAGCGCCGTCGAGAAGGGCGCGCAGACGGTCGATCGCGGCGTCGAGGTCTCGGCCGAAGCAGAGACGGCGCTCAAGAAGATCCTCGACAGCTCGCAGAAGTCGACGGCCATGGTGCGCGCGATCGCGCGTGCGACGGTCGAGCAGGCCAAGGGCAGCAAGCAGGTCACGGACGCGATCGGCCGCATCGCCGAGACGGTCCAGCAGATCGCGGCCGCGACCGCCGAGCAGGCGCGCGGCTCCGAGCTGATCATGAAGAGCGCCGAGAAGATGCGCCTCATCACGCAGCACGTGGAGCGCAGCTCGCAGGAGCAGGCCCGCGGCGGCCGTCAGATCAGCCAGGCGATCGAGAACATCTCGAGCATGGTCAACCAGCTCCACCAGTCGCATCGCCTTCAGGCACGCAACTCGGAGCAGACCGTCCTCGCGGCGCGCCGCATCGGCGAGCTCACGCGTCAGTACGACACGCAGCTCAAGGAGATCGGCCGGTTGTCGGAGCGGTTGTCCAAGCTCGGCTGATACGCGCGATGACCGAGTCCGAAGCGGACGAGGCCCTTGCACTTCTCACGCGAGAGATTCAGTCGCACATCGACAGACTGGCGATCGAGATCGGGCTCGAGGCCCGTGTCCTTGCCGCGCAGCACCCCGGTCTGCATCGCGAGGACGTGCGTGGACGGCCTCTGCTGATGCCTCGGGTCGCGTTGCTCGCGCAGCTCTCCGAACATCGGAGCGCGCGCACGGCGCCCTCCCGCGTGATCGCTGGCGATCGGGAGATGCGTTACCTCGCGATCGAAGCCGTGACGCCCAATGCCGCGCCCATTCCGACGCATCGTGACTCATGATCCGACTCATCCAGATCACGTTCGAAGTACTGGTCGCACGACTGCCGTCGAACGACAGCTGACTCACGCGTGTTATGCTGACGTTATGACGATTCGACGCGTCACGATCAGCATGCCGGAGGCGCTGGCCCGCAAAGTGAAGCGGGCCGCAGGGAAGCAGCCTGTTTCGGCCTGGCTCACGCAACTCGTGGAGAAGCAGTTCAACGAAGACGAGTACGAGCGGCTCTGGAAGGAGCACTTCGAGGACATCCCGATGACACCCGCCCAACGCCGAGAGGGCGATGCGATCTTCGCGCGGCTGACCAAGCCGCGCGGGCGTCGGCGCCGCGCTGCGTGAAGGCAGTGAGCGGGGTCGTCCTCGATGCTGGCGCCTGGATCGCGATCGAGAGCGGAGACCTCCGGATCCGGCACGCGCTCGCCCTGCTGAAACGGACGAAGACGCCGCTCGTGACCTCGGCGGGCGTGCTCGCCCAGATCTGGCGCGGTGGCGGCGGCGCTCAAGTGCCGATCGCGTTGGTGCTCGCACGGACCGAGGTGGTCTCACTCGACGCGCCCGACGCGCGCACCGTAGGGCTACTGCTCGGCCGCAGCGGAACCGCCGACCCGATCGACGCACACGTGGTCAAGATCGCCGTCACGCGCAATTGGCCGGTTTGGACGAGCGACCCGGAAGACCTCCTCGCGATCGCGCCCGAGCTCGTCGTCGAGCGCGTCTGACCGGTCAGAGCGTCCAGCCGCCGTCGATGACGACGCACTCGCCCGTCATGTAGCTCGAGGCGTCGCTCGCGAGCAGGAGTACGAGGCCCGCGATGTCGTCGGGCTTGGCGAAGTGCTTGAGCGCCATCTTGTCGAGCACCATCTTGCTGATCTCGGGGCTCGTCGTGAGCGCGCTCGCGAACTTCGTCTCGACCAGGCCGGGCGCGATCGCGTTGATGCGCACGTTCGCCGGCCCGAGCTCGGCGGCGAGCGTCTTCGTCATCGAGATGACGGCCGCCTTCGTCATCGCGTAGACGCCCTGCAGCGGCATCGCCATCTGGCCGGCGACGCTGGCGACGTTCACGATCGAGGCGGGCGCGTTGCGCGCGATGGCGGCCTGCGCGACCGCGCGCGTCGCGTTGAAGTAGCCCTTCACGTTCACCTCGAACGTCTTGTCCCACTGACCGTCCTCGATCGTGAGCATCGGGCCGAAGTGCGGGTTCGTCGCGGCGTTGTTCACGAGCACGTCGACCTTGCCGTACTTCTCGATCGCCGATTTCACGAGCGACTCGACCTGCGCGCGATCACCCGTGTGACACGCGATCGCCGTCGCCTCGCCGCCGGCCGCGCGGATCTTCGCTTCGACCTCGCGCAGGCCCTCGATCTTGCGCGACGCGAGGACGACCTTGGCGCCCGCCGCAGCGAACGCGATGGCGATGGCCTCGCCGATGCCGCGGCTGGCTCCGGTGACGATCGCGACCTTGTCGTGGAGGTGGATGAGCGGCTGATTCATGGTGCGCGCGAGGATACCCGAGCCCGCGCGATCTTCGTGTACGCTCGGCGCGATGGTATCGACGCAGGACGTGGGGTTCGGCACGCTGTGGGCGAAGCTCGTCGGCGAAGGCGCGCGCTGGGAGCCCGGCGCGGACGACATCGCCGCGCTGACGGTGGAGCCCGGTGATCCGCCGAGGATCGGGATGGGCCTCGTGAGCGTGTGGGTGGCGGGCGAAGGCCCGGTGCTCGTGTGTCATCCCGGCAAGGGGCTGCACGCGATCAAGGATCTGCGCGTGCCTCAGCCCGCCGAAGAAGTGCGCCGCATCCTGCGCGCGACCAAGGGTGTGGTGCTGCACGAGCACGCGAGCCCCCGTCGCGACTCGATGGGCTGACCTCACCTGACCTCTCCCGCCCGAAGCGGGAGAGGGACCGAGCCCTTCGCCGCGCGATGCCGTCTTCGATCTAGGCGCGCGCTTCGATCGACGTGCCGGTCGCGGGCAGCAAGGCGCGCACGCCACGGTTGCCCGGGCCGTCGACGAAGTACGCGATCGCGCTGCGGCCCATCGCGAGCGTGCCGGCGCCGGCGATCGATGCCGACACGAGCGTGCCCGCGCCCGGCACGAGCTTGAGCAGTTGCTGCGCGCTCCAGCGCAGGCCCATGGCGGCGCCGCCCATGAGGCCGACCGATCCGAGCCACTCGATCGCCGCGCGGCGATCCCACGGCTGGCCCGCGACGTACGCGATGCCCGTGACCATCAGGCCCTGCAGCGGCATCAGCAGGATCGCGTCCGAGAACGGGATCGGCGCGAGGCCGATCGTCACTGCGATCGTCGCGGCGCGATTGGCCACGATGCGTGCGAGCTCGCGGCGACGCTCTTGTCCGACCGGCAGTGCGCGCACGGCTTCGACGTGCGTCGTCTCGGGCAAGCGTGCCCAGATCTCGTCGGCTACTTCGCGCAGGTTCCAACGCGCCTCCGCAGGCGCGAGCGCCGCGCACGGGATCGCGCGCGCCAGCGAGAGGCCACCTTCGTCGAGCTTCTTCTTGAGCGACGCCGTCGCCGCATCGACGGCGCCCGCGATCGACGCGTCGTACGGCGGGCGCGCGCCTTCGCCGATCAGCACGTCGGCCTTCGTGAGCACCGCGAGCTTGGCGGGCTTGAGGTTGCGCGCATCGAGCAACGTCGCGAGCGCGGCGCTCGCAGCGATCAGCGCCTCGGCCTCTTCCGCATGCACGCCGCGCGCACCCGCATCCGCACCGGCGACGTAGATCACGACGTCGGGCGCGCTCTCGTCGATCGCACGCGAGAGCGCATCGAGCCGCGTGGCGCTCGGCGAGCCGCTCTCGACCTCGAGCCAGTCGAGGTGACGGCCCTGGTTCTCGATGCGCACCCAGTGATCGGCGGGCGCATCGATCTCGTTGCCCTGGCCGCCGAAGAGGCCGTTCACGAGCGCCGTGCGGCCGCTGCCGGTCGCGCCGACGACGAGCACGCGCGCCGCGCGACGATCGTAGAGAAGCCGTCGCAGCTGCGTGAGATCGCGCTTCAGCGAGCCGAGATAAGGGAGCCGATCGACGACGCTGAAGAAGTCGTCCACCGTGCCGCCGCCACCCTCGTGCGTGTCGCTCATGCCGCAATCCATGCGCGTTCCTGCGCAGGGCGCAAGAGGACGGAATCGTTTCTTCGCGTTCGGCGTTACGAACGTGAGCGCTACCAGCGGACGAGCGCGGAGCCCCACGCGATGCCGCCGCCGAGCGCACAGAAGAGAACCGTCTGGCCCGCGCGGATCGTTCCATCGCGCACGGCTTCGTCGAGCGCGATCGGGATCGATGCGCTCGACGTGTTTCCGTAGCGCTCGAGGTTCAGATAGAAGCGGCTCATCGGGACCGCGAGACGATCGGAGACCGCCGACAGGATCCGCGAGTTGGCCTGGTGCGGCACCACCCAGTCGATCTGATCCGGCGTGAGCCCTGCGCTCTGCACGGCGATCTGGCTGGCCGAGACGAGGTTCTTCACCGCCGTCTTGAAGATCTCGCTGCCCTTCATGTGGACGAAGTGGCCCTTCGTCTCGAGGGTGCGCGTGCTCGCCGGCGCGACCGAGCCACCGGCCGGGATCATCAGCGCATCGGCGCCGCTGCCGTCCGCATAGATGTGCGTGCCGAGGATGCCGCGGCCTTCCGCGATCGAGCGCTTCACGATCACCGCGCCCGCGCCGTCTCCGAAGAGGACGCACGTGCCGCGGTCGGTCCAGTCGATGACGCGCGAGAGCAGCTCCACGCCGACGACGAGCACGTTCTCGCAGAGGCCCGCGCGCACGTGCAGATCCGCGAGGCGCAGCGCGTAGCAGAAGCCTGCGCACGCCGCGGCGATGTCGAACGCGGCGCAGTCGGTGGTCGCGCCGATCTTCTGCTGCACGCGCACCGCCGTCGAAGGCAGCGGCATGTCGCCCGTCACGGTCGCGACGATGATGAGGTCGACGTCGTTCGCGGTGATCTCCGCGGCGGCCATCGCGCGACGCGACGCTTCGGCCGCCATGTCGCTCGTGCTCTCGCCCGGCGCGGCGATGCGGCGGCTCTTGATGCCCGTACGCTCGACGATCCACGCGTCGCTCGTCTCGACCATCTTCTCGAGCTCGGCGTTCGTCAGCTCGCGGGCCGGCGCGTAGCTGCCGGTTCCTGCAATACGCGAGACGACCGGGAGGCGAGGACGAGCGGAGGCCACATGGGCTCCATCGCATGCCTCGGATGCGATGCCAAGAGAAAGTGTGGTGAAGAATCCACAGAACCGTGAGTGAGAAGCACACCACGCTGCGAAGTGTTTTTCACACCGAGGCGAAACGACTCGACCTTCGATCTATCGCGCGAGCACCTGCTTCAACATTCCCGAGAGCTTCTGCAGCGCGACCATGTCGGTGCCGAGCTTCTCTCCGTCGGCGTCGCGCACGCCCGCGCGCACGCTCTCGACCGCTTTGCGCGCGCGCGTGATCGCCGCGACCGCGACCGGTGTCCCCGCGACCTTCCGCTCGGCCTCGGGCAACATCTTCTCGAGATCCGCGAGCAGCACCTCGATGCCCTGACGCGTCTTCTCGTTCTGCTCTGCCGCGCGACGCTCCGCCATGTACGCGCTCGCGTCCTCCATCATCGCGGCGACCTCGTCCTCGTGCAGGCCGCCCTGCGCGAGCACCTGGATCTGCTGCGCCTCGCCCGTCTCGCGATCGATCGCGGCGACGCGGAACAGCCCATCCGCGTCGATCTCGAACACGACGTCGACCTCGACCTCGCCCGCGCGTGCCTTGCGCAGCCCGGTGAGCGCGAACTGACCGAGGAACTCGTTCTCCTTGGCCACGTCGCTCTCGCCCTGGAGCACGACGATCTTCACGGTCTCCTGATCGTCGCGGCTGGTCGAGAAGACGTTCGCGATGCGCGTCGGCACCGTCGTGTTCGCCGGGATCACCGGATCGAACTTGCCGCCCGCGATCATGATGCCGAGCGAGTGCGCCGTGACG
>CAYSCF010000165.1:0-14580 GCA_964429305.1 uncultured Sandaracinaceae bacterium
GCGCGCGTGGAGCGAGGGCGGCTACTACGCGCGCGTGTTCTTGAACGTGCGTGGCCGCGAGCCCGAGGGCGTCCTCGAGCCATCGAGAATCGAAGACGCGAAGACGGAGCTCGAGGCGTTGCTCGCACGTGTGGAAGAAGACGGCGTCGTCATCGAGAGCCGCATCGTCCGGCCCGAGGCCACGTATGCGCGCGTGAACGGTGTCGCGCCCGATCTGCTCTGCTTCTTCGGCGATCTGACGCACCGTTCGCTCGGCGGGGTCGGCGCGCCGCGCGTGATCGCGACCATCGACGAGGTCGAGCGCGATCGCGGCCGCGGCGGCGCGAACCACGACTGGGACGGCATCTTCGTTCTCGCGGGCCCCGCGATCGATCCGATCGGTCGCGTCGAGGGCGCCTCGATCCTCGACGTCGCGCCGACGTGCCTGCGGCTGCTGGGCCTCGAGGTCCCGTCGTCGATGCGCGGGGTCGATCTGCGCGAGCGTGGTAAGCCAGCCGCATGGCCGCGCGGCACCTGATCGTCGGAATCGACGGAGCCGATTGGGACGTGATCGATGCGATCGGTCCCGCGCGACTGCCGACGCTCGCCTCGCTGCGCGCACGTGGCGCGTGGGCGCGATCGGTGAGCGTGCTGCCCTTCGCGACGCTGCCGAACTGGACGACGTTCCTCACCGCGCTCGATCCGGGCACGCACGGGGTCTTCGACTTCACGCAGCGCGAGGGCTACCGCGTGCGCTTCACGAGCGGCTCGGCGCGCGCAGTGCCGACGTGGCTCGCGCGGCTCGATGCGATGGGGATGACGACGGCGTGTCTGTCTTTCCCGGGCACGTACCCGCCCGAGCGGCTCGCGAACGGGCTCGCCATCAGCGGCTGGGACTCGCCGGTCGCCTTCGAGGCGGATCGATCGTTCGTGTGGCCCGAGCGCGCGTGGGGCGAGATCACGACGCGCTTCGGCCCGATCCGATTCGACGAGGTCGACGAGTTCGACACCGACGCGCGCGACTTCCACGATCGGCTCGGCGCAGCGCTCGCGGGCAAGATCGATCGGCGCACCGCGCTCTACGAGCACCTCCTCGACGAGAAGAGCTGGGACGTGTTCGCGTGCTACTTCGGCGAGACCGACACGGCCGCGCACCATCTCTTCGGCTGCTTCGATCCGCGCTCACCGCGTCATCCGGCAGACACGTCGCGGGAGGCGGCCGACGGCCTGCCGCGCGTGTACGCCGCGATCGATCGCGCGCTCGCACGTCTGATCGCGCGCGCCGGCGACGACGTCGAGATCACGCTGATCAGTGATCACGGCTCGGGCCCTTCGTCCGACAAGGTGCTCTACGTGAACCGCGCGCTCGAGAGCGCGGGGCTCCTCGCGTTCCAGCCGGCGAGGATCGGCGCGCGTGCGACGGGCGCGCTGAAGGAAGCCGCGCTGACGCTGCTGCCGCCGCGCCTCAAGGAGCGCGCCTTCACGGCGATGGGCCGCGCACTGCCGGGATGGCTGGAGAGCCGCGCACGCTTCGGCGCGATCGACATGACGCGCACGCGCGTCTTCTCCGAAGAGCTGAACTACTTCCCGTCGCTGTGCGTGAACCTGCGCGGGCGCGAGCCGCAGGGCACCGTCGATGCGAGCGAGCTTCCCGCGCTCCGCAGCGCGCTCGATCGGCTCGCGCGGACGCTGGTCGATCCGTGGACGGGCGAGCGCGTCGTGCGTGCCATCCACGCGAGAGACGACGTCTACTTCGGACCGCTCGTGCCGCGCGCGCCCGACTTCGTGCTCGAGCTCGCGATCGACGACGGGGCTTCGTACAACCTCATGCCGTCGACAGGCTCGGGCCCGGTGTTCCGGCGGCTCGCGCCCGACGAGTGGCTCGGACGCAAAGGGCGCAGCTTGCCCGGCAGCCACCGCCCGGAAGGCCTCTTCCTCGCAGCGGGCCCGAGCGTTCGTGCGTGCGGTGAAGTGACGGCGCACATCGCGGACGCGAGCGCGACCTGTCTCGCCCGGATCGGCGTGGCGCTCCCCGACGAGGCGCAGGGCCGTGTGCTCGTCGAGGCGTTGATGCGTCGCCCCGTCACGCGAGGACCGCTCGCCGGCGTCGCGCGGATGGAGGGCACGACGGCACCGGATCTGGCGCGCACCGAGGCCCGTCTGCGCGCCCTCGGGTACGTGGACTGAGGTCCCGACAACGTCCTGAAACAAGCGCGCGTCGCCTGGCTGTCACTTTTTCGTGACGCCGACGTAACATCGAGGAATGCGCTTCACTCGACCTACGCTTCTCGCGCTCGCGCTCGCCAGCTGCACGCCGATGCCGGCCCCGGCCGATGGTGGGCCGACCGACGACGGAGGCGGGCCCGACGCGTTCGTTCCGCCCGTCGACGCCGACGTACACCACGGCCTCCGACTGCCGGCGTGCGAGGACACCGATCCCGCGCCGGCCACCGCGCTGCCGCATTATCCGAGCACGCTGATGGGCACGTACGTGCCGCATGCCTCGCGCCTCACCGCGCCCGGTGCGATCAACCCGGCGTTCGAGATGGGCGAGATGATGTACCGCGCGGCGGGCTACCACATCGTCGACACGGGCCCCGGACAGACGCACGTCGTGCGGACCGATCTCGGAGGCGCTGCGACGACCTCGACCGATCGCCGCTCGCTCGCGTGGCTCGCGCATCTCTCCGACTTCCAGCTCGCGGACGACGAGGCACCGACGCGCCTCGGTCGCACCGACAACCCCTCCGTGGGCGGCGGGCTCCGTGCGCAAGAGGCGTATCTGCCGCGCGCGGTCTCGGCGATGAATCGCACGTTCGCGCGCATCGATGCGGCCGGGCGCGGCTTCGACGTCGGCATCATCACGGGTGACTGCGCCGACAGCGCGCTCGCGAACGAGCTCGGCTGGGTGCTCGACGTGATGAACGGCACGCCCGCGCTCGAGACGGACTCGGGCGACGACGACGATCCGATCCCGGGCCCGAACAACGATCCGAAGGACCCCTTCGATCCGGTGGCCTTCCCCGCGCCGTGGCTCTACGTGCCGGGCAACCACGATCTCGAGATCGTCGGCATCACGACACCGGGGCCGACGCAGATCGCCGAGGCGCTCGGCACGCGCGCGCCCGCGGGAACGCGCGATTACCGTCAGTGGTACGCGCCGATCACGACGGGCGACGTGCCCGCCGATCCGGGCCGCATCCTCATCGATCGCGACGGCATCGTGGAGCGCGTGCGCGCAGCGACGGCGAACGGGCCGATGGGACCGGCGGGCCACGGCTTCCCCGACACCGGAACGTTCGATACCTCGCTCGGCGCGAACTACGCGTACGACGTGATCCCGAACGTGCTGCGCATCGTGACGGTCGACACGAGCGATCGCACCGGCGGCTCGAACGGCATGGTGCTGCAAGCGATGGTCGACGGCTGGCTGATCCCGCAGCTCGATCGCGCGGTCGCCGATCACGTGCTCGTCATCCTCGCGTCGCATCACGCGACGAGCGCCATCGACGTGTTCGAGGGGCAGCTCGGAACGAGCCCGGTGCCCGGCGCGCTCACGGCGGAGACGGTGGAGAACCTCGTGGCGATGCGCCCGGAGGTGATCGTGTGGCTGGTCGGTCACGACCACGACAATCGCATCCGCGCGGTGGCAGGCCCCGACGCGGCGCATCCGGGCTACTGGCAGATCATGACGAGCGCGATCGCCGACTGGCCGTCGCAGGCGCGCACGATCGAGCTCGTCGACAATGGCGACGGGACGCTCTCGATCTTCGCGACGCTCGTCGACTACGACACGGACGACTGCTTCGAGCGTCGTTATCGCGCGCTGACGCAGATGGAGTGGGTCAGCGCGTGGAGCGACGATCGCACCCACGATGCGCCCAACCACAACGTCGAGCTCATCCGCACGATCCCGATGTCGGCGGCAGCGGCGATCACGGCGGCGCACGCGACGGCGGCGACCCGAATCGAGAGCCTCACGACGCTCACCGGGAGCTGATCTCGGACGCGAGCTGCGCGAGGAGCGCGTGCGCGGTCACGTCGCAGCGGAGGAAATCCGCGTGCGGCGCGAGAGGATAGGCGCCGAGACACAGCGAGGGATCGAGCGCGGCCGGGACGTCCTGCTCGGTCGCGAACGACTGAGAAGCGAGGAATGCCGTCGCACGGCGCGTCACGGCGGGATGCGTGGCCGCGAGGATCTCGATCACGAGCGCCGTGAGCGCGACCTCGGGGACCGAGCGCGCGCCGACCCCGCCCGTGTGCGGCGCACGAGCCGCGACGCTGCGCGCGAGCACCGAGCGTGCCTTTCGTGCTCGCTTGCGATCGCCGAGCGCGTCGGCCGCGAGCGCACTCCACGGTGCCCACGCACCGCGATCGATCGGGGCGAGCGCCGCGTCGCGAATGGCGGTCGGCGCGCGATCGGCGAGAGCGACGGTCACCTGTGCGGCGTGCCACGCGTGGCCGGCGATCTCGGCGGGCGATTGCATCGCGAGCGCCATCAATGCCTCGCCGCAGTCGATGCCCGCACGCATCGCGAGCGCGAGGCTGCCGGCGCGCTCGGGTGCCGACCTCGGCAGGCCTTCTCCCTCGTCGCGCAGCGCCTCGTCGATCGCGAGCGCGAGCCATCGACGCCCACGCTGCACGGCAGCGCGGTGTCCGCCGTGCGCGGCGAGCGCCTGGACCACGAGCGCGCAGCGACCGAGATGGAGCGGGCCCGTGCGATGCACCCGACCGCTGCGCGCATCCACGCCGTGCGCGATCTCTCCGTCGGGCCCGATGCGCGCTGCGAGCCACGCGGCAGCCGCATCGATCGGCGATCGGGAGCTTCGTACGCGCGCTCGGATGACGAAGCTCTCGGCGCGCACTCGCATCACACGTGCGATCCCTTCGAGCGACGGCAGGCCCGCTTTCTCGGCGAGCGCGCGCAGCATCGACGCAGCGTCGCGCTGCCCGTCGGCCGCGACCTCGGGGAGCAGCACCGCGCGCACGACGCCCTCACGGTCGAACGCCACGAGACCTTCGCGGCCGACGACCATCGTGCGCTCGATCTCCGAAGGTGCGAGCGCTGGGCCACGCACGAGAAGCGAGAGCTGCACGACGCTCTCGCTCGGCGGCAGACGTGCGCCGCCGAAGCGCGGATCGGCGCGTGCCGCACGGAGCGCGGAGACGACGTCGGCGTGACCGACGCAACCGATCACGCGGCCACGCTCGTAGATCGAGACGAAGGCGGTCGCGGGCAGCTCGCATGGGCGATCGCTGCGTAGAGCAGCCTTCCAGCATCGCATGATGGCGGCGCGCTCCGAGGCTCGCAGCGGACGCGCCAAGAGCGTCAGCGGCGGGCCCGTCATCGCGTCTTCGTCTTCGTCTTCGTCTTCGGTCTCGCGACCAGCGGGCTCTGTCTCCACGCGTGGCTCATCCCGAGACCGAGCGCATCGAAGCCCGGCACGACCTCCGTCTCCATGATGCGCTTCACGATGGTCTGCTGCGTCGCCGCGTCCATCACGCCCAGCGCGCGCAGCGCCCGCGCCGTGCCGCGCGGCGGCGTCCGACCGTCGGAGATCATCGCGGCGCGCGATGCGATCCGCGGCGCGAGGGCATCGGCGAGCGTCTGCCGATCCTCGCGCGTCCACTGCGGCGCGCGCCACGCGAGGTAGTACCAGCCGAGACGCGCGTGGTGGATCTCGTCGGCGAGCACCGCGCCGTAGACCGCCTTCATCATCGGATCCGTCGCGCGCCGTCGCGCCTCCGACAAGAGGCCGACCGCGAGCGTCTCGAGCAGCGCAGGCAGCGTCGCGACCTCGCGATCGAGCTCGCGCAAGGTTCCGCGCACGTCGCCGGGCTTCTTGGGTCGGCGCGTGTCGATCGGAAGCGGCACGCGCTCGGCGGGATATCCCGAGAGCTTCTCCGCCGCGCGCACGGCGATCTCGGAGTGCCGGATCTCGTCGCTCGGAATGCGCGCGCACGCGGCGATCAGATCGTAGGGCACGCCGTGCCACGAGAACGCGACGGTGAGCCGCGCGAAGCCCTCGACCGCGGTGTACTCGCCCGTCGCGAGCCAGCGCATCGCATCCGCCGCGACGGCGAGCGCCTCGACCGGGTAGTCGTCGCGGTGGAACGAGCCCCACGGAATCGAGATGCGACGCTGGCTGCTGCGGCCTTCGACGTCCTGCGCGAACAGACGCGAGAGGGGCGAGCCCGTGAGCGCGCGATAGAGAGGAGGCATCGCGGCGCGATCAGCTGGCGCTGGAGCCGGAGTCGAACGGAGCGACGAGCACCGAGAACGCGCCGTCGAGGGGGACCGCGACGACCGAGAAGAAGCCCGTATCGCGTCCGGCATCCGTGCCGGTGTCCGGCGGAATGGCGACGACGCTGAAGAAACCACCGTCGGCGACGCCGAACGCGCTGTCCGGACCAGCATCCGGCGGCCTCGCGACGACGCTGAAGAAACCACTGTCGCCGCCGACATCGGCCACGCTGAATCCGCCGTCGGGTCGGCTCGCATCGAACGACGCGTCGGTCCCCGCAACGCTGAAGCTCTGGCCACATCCCGCCAGAACGGCGCCCGACGGCACGACCGACATCGCGACCATCGTCTGGAACACGACGCGCGGCACGATCGCCGTACGACGCGGACGGGTGCTCGGACGCTTGGTCTTCTTCTTCGCAGCCATGTGCGAAGGGTAGCCCTGGCACGCGAGGAAGAGAAGGTGCGCTATGACGCGCGCGTGCCTCGCATCGACACGCTGCACGTCGCGGCGCTTCCGTATCCGACCTCGCAAGGAACGCAGGCCGCGATCGGATGCATGGTCGATGCGCTGACGTCGCAGGGGCGATCGACGGCGCTGCTCACCTATGCGAGCGGCGCGGGAACGGAGACGCGCTTCGAGCATCGCGTCACGCACGGTCGCGTGCAGCCTCGCTCATTGCGCTCGGGGCCTTCGCTCGAGAAGATCGCGGCCGACGTCGAGCTCGGCGCGGCCCTTCGTGCGCAGGCGCGAGAGGCGGACGTCGTCGTCGCGCATCACGTGGAGGCTGCGGCGCTCGCGCTGGCGCTTCGGCTGCCGCGTTGGATCTTCGTCGCGCACACGACGCTCGGTCCGGAGCTCCCGACGTATCTGCCGCCGCGCTTCGCGGGGCTCGCCGCGCGATCGGGACGCGCGCTCGATCGCTTGCTCATGCGCCGCGCCCCGGGCGTCGCTGCGATCTCGGCGCACGTCGCGGACGAGATCCGTCTCCTCGCGTCGCGCGATGCCGTCGTGCTGCCGGTCCCGATCACGGCGCCAGCTTCCGCGGCGAGCCGAGACGAAGCGCGTCACGCGCTGGGCGTCGACGGCCAAGTCATCCTCTACGCCGGCAACCTCGACGCGTACCAAGGGCTCGATGCGTTGGTGGACGCCGCGGCGCGCTTGGGCGGTATCACCATGCTCGTCGCCACCGAGTCGGATCCGGCGCCGCTGCGCGCACGGTTCGCTGCGCGCGGCATCGCTCCGAGGTTCGCCCCGCTCGCGACCGAGGGCGATCGCGCACGTGCCCATGCGGCTGCGGACGTGGCCGTCGTGACGCGCGGCGCGCCGGGCGGATTTCCGATCAAGCTGCTCGACGCGATGTCGCGCAGCGTTCCCGTCGTCGTGATGCGTCGTGCGCTCTCGGGTCACGACGTTCCGGGCGTCGCGATCGCGGACGACGATGCCTTCTCTCTGGCAGCCGCACTGAAGGCGATGCTCGATGCGCCGCCCGACGAGCGATCACGCGGCCAGCTTCGTGCGAGGGCTGGACGAAGCCATCGCCCGGCTCCAGGTTCGAGCGTGATGGCGATCCACGAGCTGCAGATCGAGGGCATGAGCTGTTCGCATTGCGTCAAGACCGTGGACGAGGCGCTCCGCGCGGTCCCGGGAGTGACACGCGTCGAGGTGCAGATCGGGCACGCGCGCGTCGAGACGAGCGATGCGATCACGAAGGACGCCCTGATCCACGCGCTCGCGGCCGCCGACTATCCGGCGAACTGAACCGCTCGGTCGACGGCGTCCGCGAGCCGCGTGAGCGTCGTGTGCGCGCGCAGCTCGGCGGGCGTCCACCACTCGTGCGCATCGTGCTCGCTCGATCGCACGACCTCGCCGCTCTCGTGATCGGCGCGATAGACGACGACGCACATCGGTCGATCGCCGCGCCGCGTGACGTAGGCATCGACGGGCCCTGGCTGCAGGCGCACGCGCAGGCCGGTCTCCTCGCCGATCTCGCGCAGCATCGCGTCCTCGAGCCTCTCGTCCGGCTCGACGCGCCCCGACACCGTCTCCCACAGACCTGCGCCCGCATCCTTCAGCGCGCTGCGCTTCATCGCGAGCACGCGACCATCGGCACGCACGATCACGGCCGCCACGGCCACCACGAAGCCTTCGGAGCTCATCGGGAGATCGTGCCACGAGGCGTCGAGCGCGCGGCGATCGCGCGAGATCACTCGGATCTCGCGCCGCGCGTGGCGTCAAGAACCGGACAGATCACCTGAAAACTGGAGACATGCGGATTCGCTGCCTACCATCTTCGCCACGCCTGATGACCGTCATCCCGCTGCATCCGCGCGCCCATCTCTCGGTCGTTCCGACCTCGGCCTCTTCGGCTTCGAGCGGAGGTGCGATCGTTCGCGCTCCGAGCGTGCCCGGTACGGAGCTGCCGCCCGCGGCGCTGCCGCCGTGGCTCTGCCGCCTCGAGGGGCTGCTCTACGGATCGACCAGCCTCGGCGGTGAGCTGCCGTCGCTCGCCGATCTCGTCGGTGCCCTGCTCGCGCTCGCCGACGGCCAGCGGAGCAAGACGTTGCTGCCGCTCTCGGGCCTGCCGGCCGAGGTCGCGATCGTGCGACGCGGCACGAGCGCGCTCGTCAGCCTCTATCACACCGATGCGTCGCCCGACGTGCTCGTGCTCGATCGCCGCGTGCCGTTGCGCGCGCTGCTCGATGCGAGCGTCGAGGCGCTCGAGCACGAGCTCGACGTCGAGACCGATCCGCGCGCGTCCTCGATCGGCGCGCGTCTGGTCGCGCGCGCAGCCGAGTGCGCGATCGTCGAGAGCGCCGACACCGGGCTCTCGGCCACGCGTCGCATCGGCGGCGCTCACGAAGATCCGGGCGAGAAGCATCCGCTCGCGTTCGGCTTCGAGGCGGCGATCTTCGCGTCGGAGGGCGGCGTACAAGGCGCGGTGTCGCACGCCGACGTGCACGCGATGCTCTTCGGAGGGCAGCTCTGGGCGTGGGTGCGCGGTCGCCGGATTCCGCTCGCCCGTGGGCCGATCCTGCTCGTCGTGCAGCGCATGGTCAGCGCGGTTCGCGCGCTCGTCGATGCGGCGGACGAGGGTCGCGCGCTGAACGTGCGCCTGCGCCGTGGCGGCTTCCTGATCGCGATCCGCCGCGAGAAGAGTGGTGAGGTCGCGCTCACGCTCGGCAGCGAAGAAGACGGCGTCGTCACGATTCCGGCGCTCGAAGATCGACGCGCCGGCTTGCCCATCCTGCGTCTCGCGGCGGATCTGCTGCGCGCGTTGCTCTCGGTCGATCGCGCGCAAGGACGCAACCTGCGCATCCGCGGGATGCGCGCCGAGGTGCGTCGCTTGCGTCAGGCGATCGCGGCCGTGCCGCCGCCGAGCTTCGTCAACGAAGATCCGGATCGCCTGCGCTCCGCGGCAACGCGCGAGCGCACCGGTCCGGGCACCACGCTCGCTCCGGCGGCGCATCTGCGCTTCGGCACGCGCTGGAAGGTCGCGCTCGACGGCCTCGATGCGCCGAGCACCTTCTTGTGTGGCGATCGGCTCGTCGTCGCCACCGAGCGCCGTGTGGTCGCGATCGATCGTGATCGCGGCGAGCTGCTCTGGCAGCACGAGGCGCCGGCGGCGGGCGCGTTCCTCGCGGGAACCAACGTGGTGCGCGTGCGCGGCGACGGCGTCGTCGAGATGCGCGAGGTGCACACCGGCGAGGTCGTGCTCCGCACCAAGCTCGCGCCGCGGATGAACGGCGCGCCGCTCGGCCTCTACGCGGGCGGACAGAGCTCGATCCCGCCCACCGCGATCGTGTGCGAAGGACGCGATCGTCTCGCCGCGATCGATCTGCGCACCGGCGAGCTGCGCTGGCGCTTCGTGAGCCGCGGCGCGGGCGCGTTCCGCCTGCGTCGCGAAGGTCGGGTGCTGCTCGTGGTCGGCGGCGATCCGACCGTGCATGCGATCGACGTCGTGACCGGCGAGGTGTGCTGGCGTTGGGTCGGCACGGGACGTCACTGCCTGACGCCGCTGGCGATCGGCGAGACGGCGATCGTCGTGAGCGGCGAGCCCGGGCGCGGCGATGCGACGTTGATCGGCCTCGACCTCTTCACGGGCGCGGAGAAGTTCGCCACGCCGCTAGGTGCACCGATCGCGTCCGCACCGAGCCTCGCGAACGGCCGCGTGCTCGTCGCGACGACCGGCGCGCGACGCGGAGCCCTCGGTCTCTACGAGACGGAGACCGGCGAGCAGATCTTCTCGGTGGCTGACCCCGGCGTCGGCGCGGGCGGCGGCGTGCTCGCGCTCGATCGCATGCTGATCGTGAATGCGCCCGACGGGAAGCTGAGCGCGCTCGATCTCGCGACGGGCGCGACGCGCTGGGCCACGGGGCTCGCGAGCTCGGTGTCGGACGACGTGCCGCGCAAGCTGACGCCAGTCCTGCGCAGTGGCGCGCTCTTCGTGCCGCAGGCGACGGTCCACGTCGTGCGGCCGAGCGACGGCAAGTCGATCGGCGGGCCGCTCCCGAGCGATCTCGTCCCGGATGCGCTGCTCGTCGACGAGCGCGGCTGGGTGTTCGTCGGTGAGGAGAGTGGCCATCTCTGTGCGCTCGCGCCCGAGGCGCGGCTCACGCTCGTGAAGAACTGATGGCCGAGCCCGGCAACGGCGGCGGATCGCGTCTGCTCGTGCGCGGCATCGTCGTCGCAGTCGTAGTCCTCGCGACGGCGATGTTCGGCGTGCACACGATGGTGGAGCGCATGCGCACGCGCGAGATGGCGAGCGAGCACGAGCGCGAGCTCGTCGAGGACCAGCCGCCGCCGAGCACGACGACGGAGCCCACGCCCACGACGACGACGGCAGCGCCGACGACGACCACGAGCGACGAGCTCACGCTCACACGGCAGCCGAGCGCGCCCGCGCCGAGCACCGTCACCGCGGGCGGCGGCGGGATCGTCGTCGCGCCGCCGAGCAGCACGGCGCCCGCCGATCCGGCCGTTCATCACGGCACGCTCGACGCGATGCAGGTGCGCGGCGTCGTCCGCGAAGCGCTTCCCGAGATCCGCTTCTGCTTCGAGTGGCAGCTCCAAGCGCATCCCGATCTCGCGGGCCGCGTCACGATGCAGTTCACCATCCAGCCGGACGGAACCGTCGCGAACGCGTCCGTGCTCGAGGACGCGCTGCACGACGACACCGTCACGAACTGCTTCTCGCACGTGATGGCGCACCTCCACTTCCCGCCGCCCGAAGGCGGCAGCGTCGAGGTCCACTACCCGTTCCACCTCGACGGCGCGCCCGAAGCACGACGGCCCGAAGGGATCTGAGCGCCGGCGCGACCTGCGATCAGTTCGCGTCGCGTCGGTCGATCGCGATGGGGGCGATCACCGTGCGGTGATCCGGATCGTCGGCCTCGAACGCGACGGCTGCCAAGCCGTGGATGGTGCCGCCGAGCGTCCAGCGCAGCGCGAGCGGGATGCGCAGCTCGGTGCCGTCGCCCATCGCGCTGAGCTCGATACGGACGAAACCGGGACGCCGCGCTTCGATGCGCTGGACGCCGGCCGTGCGGCCCAGCTGCGCTAGCAGACCCGGGTCGTCGACGTCGATGCCGGCCGGGAGGTCGAGCATCACGATCGGGTGGACGAGCGCGCTCGTGGCGTGCACGACGAGCTCGAGCGCGGAGAGACCCTCGGCCGCGCCGACGTCGCCCTCGAGCGCGAGCGTGATCGGAGCGTGCGTCTCGGCCGTGAACGGCAGCGCGTAGGCGACCTCCCCGCGGACCAGCACCACGCCGCCTGCGCCGACGCGCACGGAGACACCGACGCCGCCGCTCGGAGCATCGAGGCTCGCGATCGCGACGCCGTGATCGAACGTCGCGTCGATCGAGCGTCCGCCCGCCGAGACGTGCGCGGTCGTTCCCGCGTCGCCGCCGAGCACGCCGTACGCGCCCGTCGCGAGCAGCCAGAACAAGGGCTCGCCGCCGTCGCGCGTGATCAGGTTGTCGTGCGTCATCGCGCCTGCGACGAGCGCGCGTGCGAGCGTGTCGTCGTCCAGCTGGTGAGCCGCGACGGCGAGCGCGAGCGAGGCCGCGATCTCTTCGGCGATCCCCGGACGCGTCGCCGACGCGGTGACGAGCCGACCACTGCCTGCGTCGTGCAGGTGCGCGACGGCGCGCTCGTACATCGCTCGTCCGTACGCGTCTTCGGGGCTCGCGAGCAGCAGTGCGGCCGCCGCGCGCGCGAGCAGCGTCGGCTCCTCGGGATAACGGCGCAGCGTGCGACGCAGCGAGCCGCGATAGCTCGCCGTCATGCGCGCGAGCGGATCGACCGCGCCCTCGAGCGCATCGGCCACGTCGGCGATTCCGCTCGGTGCGAGCGCGCCGAGCAGCGCTGCCTCCGCGCGGATCTCTCCGGCGCCCGCATCCGCGTCGCCGAAGCGAACGTTGCCGAGCGCGCCCATCGCGCGAGCGCGCGCCGAGGCCGCGGCTTCGTCGGTGCTCTCGGCCGCCGACCACGCGACGAGCGCGCAGGCCGTCGAGAGCACCGGCTCGTCGCCGTCGAGATGTCCGTCGGGCGCCTGCGCGCGAAGGAGATCGGCGCGGAAGGTCTCGTCGAGGCCCGCGCCCGAGAGCGTGGCCGACCACGCGAGCAGCGCCGGATCGCGATCACGGACCTCGGCGAGATCCGGATCGCGGTGCAGGCCCGCGGCCGTGAGGACGACGACACGCCCCGTCGTGTGCTGCGCGCCGCCCACGACATCGACCGTTCCCGACCACGATCCGCCCTGCGTCACGCCCGCGATGCGCGAGCGGATCGGATGCTGGCCCGACTCGAGCGAGAGCTCGCGGCGCAGCGTCCTCAGCGCGGTCGCGCCCTCGCGGAATGCGACGATCGCGTGCGCGTGTCCCGTTCCGGTCGGTCGCAACGTCACGTGTGTCAGCTCGGCCGTGCCCGCCGCGACGCGGAGGCTCGGCACGCCCTCGCCCGAGAGCGCGCCCTCTCCTTCCACCGTGATCGCGAGCGTTCGATCGACCTCGCTCGCGTTCGTCACCGCGATGGTGACCTGCACCGGCTCGTTCGCGCGCAGCCGGTCGGGGAAGCGCGTCGACACGATGAGCGGCGAGCCGCGCAGCGCGCTCGCTTCGACCACCGCGGGGATGCCTTCCTCCGAGTACGCGAGGCCGACGAGACCCCACGTGCGCGGCTCCTCGTCGAACGTCAGCGGGATGGACGTGCCGTCGAGCGATGCGATCGAGCCGCCCGCGCCCGACGTCGGCACGGTCGGACGACGAAGCGCGAGCGGGGTCGGATCGGGCGCGAACACGCTCGGCACGTCCTGCCACACCGCGAGACCACGCGAGACCGCGGCCGCATCGGGGCTCGATGGAACGCCCTGCGCGTACTGACCTTCGTACTGACCGAGCAGATCCACGGCGGCGCGACCGAGCTCGACGCCCGCGAGCCGCGCGACGAGACCGTCCTCGCCGACGGCACGCGCGTACGTGCTCGTCGTCGGCAGCACGCGCGCCGTCGGATCGAACACGTCGTCGCCGTTGCCCGCGTTCCCGTCGGGCCCACCGGAGCAGACCTCCCAACCATCGAGAGGCGACCACGCGCCGAAGCGCGGATGACCGTTCGTCGGGCGGAGCACGAAGGGATGGCCCCAGCCGTCCACGAGCTCGCGCGGCTGCACCGAGCCGAACGGCTGCACGTAGACCTGCGTCGTGTGCTCGAGCCACGTGCTCGGATCGCCCAGGCGCGCCCACGGCAAGTCGAAGCCCTGCTGGCGCACGTAGCCGCGCAGCGCGACGAGCAGTCGGAAGAGACGCTCGCGCGTGATCCGGCGCGCGACGGAATCGTACGTGAACGCCGAGTCGAACGCGCGCAGGCCCGCGACCGTGAGGTCTTCGCCGCCGAGGCCCGTCGCGCCTTCCGCGCCGAGCTCACCGCCGTCGGCGACCGCCGCGAGGATCTGCGCGTTGAAGTCCCAGTGGTTGCCGGCTTGCACCGCGACGTCCTCGATGCGCTCCGGCACGGCGGCGGCGACGTAGCGCTCGATCGCTTGGAATACGAGCGCGAGACGGCCTTCGACGAAGCGCGCCTGAGAGCGCCAGGGATCGCGAAGAAGCGCGAGCCCCTCGGGCGACTCGGGCGCCGGCACCGCTTCGATGCTCGTGCCGCGAAGCACCCACGGCGCGGCAACATCGAGCGGCGTCATCACCGAGAGCGTGGCCGCGAGCAACGACACAATGGCCGCACCCGGATCGATCCGCAGATCGCCGAACGTGCGAAGCAGCTCGCCGCGAAGACGCGTCGCGAGCGCGTGCGCGTCGTCGACGGGCAGCGCCGCGACGTACGCGCGCGCGCCAGATCGCGC
>CAYSCF010000166.1:0-12763 GCA_964429305.1 uncultured Sandaracinaceae bacterium
GGCGCGGCGGATCGCGAAGCCGTCTTGGTTGAGCGGCTGACCACCAGCCGAGAGCTCCGTGATCGAGTCCTGGTGCCCGCTGTACTGCGCCTGGATGTACGAGGAGAGATAGAGGCCTGGCGCAATCGGATTGCCGAGCGGATTGCGCGCCGACGTGGCGCCGAACGGCGAGAAGGACGGTTCGGATTCGTGCTCGGCTTCGTCTTCGTGCTCGTCTTCCGGGACAGCCGACGTCGCGGCGATCTGGAGGCGCGCCTCGTCGAGCTCGCGACGCAGCGTCGCCATCTCCGAACGAAGCGACGCGAGATCGGCGGCCGTCACCGAGGACGAAGACGAATCGGCGGCGACGACGACGTCCACGGCCTCCTCTTCGGGAACAGCCGCTCCGGCATCGCTCTGCGCCGAAGCACCGAGCGGACCGGAGAGCCACGTCCCGAAGAGAGCGATCGCGAACGCGTCTCGCCGCCGGAGAATCATCGGCTCACCCTTCCGGCCCCTTCCGTCCGCGGGCGCGACGCCCGCTCCCGTCCGGGTCCTCCGTGGTGAGCACTCTTGTAGGCGAGCACCATCACGGCGTCGGGATGGCGTCGGGCCAGCCAGGCACGCGCGTGGCGTTGTCGAACGCGATGCAGTTCGTCACTGCGGACGAGCACGCGTTGAACGGATCGGTCGCCTGCGTCGTGCAGGTGTTGCAGTGCGGCATCGACGACGTGCACGGGCCCGCGTCGCTGCCACCGTCGATGGCCGCATCGACTCCGGTGTCCGGCGTGACGACGACGAAGGCATCGGCGCCCGTGTCCGGCGTCGTGCTGCTGTCGGGACGTGCGGCGTCACGACCGCCGTCGGTGCCGGGCTCGGCCGGCGTGCTTCCGCAGCCCGCGATCGCCGTCAGAACGAGGAGGAGACCAATTCGTAGAGCTCTCATGACTCAGTGCTCCTCGCAGAAGCCGAAGCGACAGGTGTGGGCCGTGCCCGCGGTGCACGCGGCGTCGGAGGTGCAAGCCGTGGCGGCGGTGCGGCCGGGAGGCGTACCGGCGATGGACTCGAAGAGGCCGTGGCAAGGAGCCGTGGGCTCGGCGACGACCGGAACCGCGGACTCGGTGGCGCGCGTGACGTGCATCGCGCAGAGCGGGACCGTGCTCGCGTGCGCGGCAGCGCTCACCATCAGCGCGCCCTGGGCGGACGTGAGCGTCGGCGCGAGCGTGACGAAGTCGAGCACGCTCTGGACGTTCGCCGCAGTCGCGCCGCTGTGCGGAGCCACAGCGCCGCCTGTCGCGGTGCTGACGGTGAAGCGCAAGGGATTGAAGAGCGCGTAGCGACCGTCGCGCACGTTCGCCTTGTCGGTCGTGGTGCTCGACGAGTCCGGCAGGTAGCCGCAGCTCTGACCGATGTGCTGGTAGGCCAGGATGTGGAGGTTCGCGCGCGCCGCATCGGCGACGTCGGACGCGAGGATGCCGAGCGCCGGGCCCGTCGCTGCGTGGACCGCGTCACGGAGCGCGCCGCTGCCCGATTCCTCGGTGCCCATCCAGTGCGTGCTGAGCAGGCCGATGTTCTCGCCGATGATGATCTGCGTGCCGGAGCTCGGCGCGCGGTGGAAGAGCTGGCTCGTGGTGGTCCACGGCGCGACCGTGTGCGTCATGCCGCCGAAGCCGTAGACGACCCGCGCGGCCTCGCCGCTGATGCTCGTCTCGGTCGACGTCGTCGGAACCACGAACGTCATCGACTGGACGGGTCCCAAGATCTCGTGGTGATTGGTGCCGAGGTCGAACGTGCCGCCGAGGTTGTGGGCGCATGCGGCCGCGCTCACGTCCGACACGGCGATGTCCGAGAGCACGCCCGTGGCGACCGGCGTGCACGTGTGCGTGGTGACGCTCGATGCGTCCATCGGGTCCGTGAAGGTGAAGTACGTGCCGCTCGCCATGACGGCGGTCGCGTTGAGCAGGCCGCCCACGCCGTCGCACGAGGCGGTGCTCTGGTAGACGAGCGTGATGCTCTGCCCGGCGATGAGGAGCGCGCGCTGCGCTTCACGGATCAGCGGCTGCGACGCGCTCGATCCACTGATGTAGACCGTGTTGGTCAGCGTGTTGCACATGGTGCCCTGCGCGTGCGCCGTGGCGTGCATCGCCGGAGAGGGCGCAGCCATGGGCACGATGGCGAGCGAAGCTGCGAGTAGCAGCCCGATCACCGACTTGGGGAATAGAGTCTTCGGTCTCGTCATCGTCCTCGGTCCTCTCGTGTGTGCGCGGGGGTCGGTCCGCGAGCGGCGGGACCTTGCCAGCGCATCTCTGTGTCGTTGTGTCGATGGAGTGCCGTGATGGAGACCGCGCGATGCAAATCCGTTCTGCGTCGCTCGCGTGTCTCGCTCGTGCCCGAACGCGGCGGACAGTGATCGCGACGCATGACGGTCGTGTGACGACGACGGAGCAACGCGTGGCGGCCGCGCAAGACCGGCGACACTTGGCCTCGCGAGGACGTTTTCCGTGACCTTCCTCTCGCGTTGACGCGCTCTGCGCACCCGCGTCTACTGGCGCGCGTGACGGCTCCGCGATCTTCGGCCAGCCATTTCGAGATCGGGGCGGTCCTCGGCGGCCGCTTTCGCATCGTCTCGCGCCTCGCCGAGGGCGGGATGGGCGTCGTCTACGAGGCCGAGCAGCTGACGCTCGGGCGCAAGGTCGCCATCAAGGTGCTCCACGCGCATCTCGCGAACGACGAAGAGATCGCGATGCGCTTCGAGCGCGAGGCGCGCGCGACGACGGCGATCGGCCATCCGAACATCGTCGAGGTGATCGACTTCGGGACGACCGACGACGGATCCCGCTATCTGGTGCTGGAATTCCTCGATGGACGCGATCTCGGCAAGGTGCTGCGCGAGGTGGGGCCCCTTCCACTCGGGCGTGCCGCGCGCATCGCGATGCAGATCGCCGACGGCGTCGGTGCCGCGCACGACAAAGGGATCGTGCATCGCGATCTGAAGCCCGAGAACGCGATCCTGATCGGCGAGGGGACGCCGAGCGAGCGCACGAAGGTCGTCGACTTCGGCATCTCGAAGATCCGCGACGGTGCGAGCGGCGTCGATGCGCGCACACGCACGGGCACGGCGCTCGGCACGCCCTACTTCATGGCGCCCGAGCAGGCGCAGGGGATGCGAGACGTCGATCAGCGCGCCGACGTGTACTCGCTCGGCGTGATCCTGTTCCGGCTGCTCACGGGCCATCACCCGTTCGACGACAGTTCCTACCCGATGCTGATCGTGAAGATCTGTACGGAGGAGGCGCCGTCGATCACCACGTGGCGCAGCGATCTGCCGCCCGCACTGGCGTCGCTGATCGCGCGCATGCTGGCCAAGGACCCGCTCGCGCGACCGCAGTCGATGGCCGTCGTGCGCGAAGAGCTCGCGGCCTTCGCCGGCGATGCGCGCGCGCCTTCGCTGACCGGCGCGCCGGGTCCGGCGACGACGCGCGCGCGCGTGCTGACGAACGAAGCATTCGATCGAACGATGGCCTCGTCACCGGGGCGTCACGACGACGAAGAAGCGCAGCAAGAGCACGAACGAACGCTGCGATCGGTCGGCGTGGAAGGAGGAAGCGTGGCGACAGGCGTGAGCACACCCATGAAGCTCGGCATCGGTTTGATGGCCGTCGCTGCGATCGGCCTCGGAGCGTACGCGGTGTTCGGCGCGCACGACGCGCCGGCGCCGGCCGAGACGGAAGAGAACGCGCCGCTGCCGACGCCAGGCCCGCCGATCGTGCACGCGCTGCACGCGGCGGCGTACGGGACGGACGAGTGGGGCTGGCTCAATCCGAGGCCACGCGCGATGCCGACGTGGTTCGGCGTCGACGTCGGCGGCGTCGGCACGATCGCGATGGTCGGCGAGCACGGCGCGGCGGCGCACTTCGTCGACGGGCTGCTCCTCGTGTGGCGCTCGGGTGCCCTTGCGGAGCTCGAGACCGTGCGCTGGACCGGCTCGGGTCAGGCGCTGGCCGCGGGCGAGCACGGAACGCTCGTGCGGCTCACCGATGGCGGCCCGCACACACTCGATTCGGGCACCGACGTGACCTTCCGCGCGATCGCCGTCGCGTCGCCGACGAGCACGGTGGTCGTCGGTGACGGCGGGACGGTGATCCGCATCTCGGGCGAGAGCGCGACGCGCCTCGACGTCGGCGTGACGGGGAACTTGCTCGCGGCGCACGCGCGACGCGGCGAAGTCTGGATCACCGGCGAAGGAGGCGTGATCCTACACGTCACCGATCTCGCCGGCGGCCACTTCACGCGCGAGCACGGTCCGAGCGACGACGCGTTGCGAGACATCGGCGGATGCGATCGCGGATCGCTCTACGCGGTCGGTGACGACGGAACGATCGCGCGCCGTCACGCCGACGGCACCTGGCATTCGCTTCGCCTCGCAGGCGACACGCACGAGACGTTCACATCCGTCACGTGTGATCACGGATATGCCACCGTCGTGGGCGCGCACGGCCTCGTCGTGCTCGCATCGGGCGACGAATCGGCCTCGATCGACAGCGGGTTCGACGGCACGTGGCACGGCGTGTCGGGCGCGGACGGAGAGAGCACGTGGCTCGTCGGCAGCGGCGGTCAGGTGGCCTCGATCGACGGCGGACGGATCTCGACGCGCATCGACGGACCGACGGTGCCGCTGCGCGACATCGCGACCATCAGCGGTGCGATCGTCGCCGTGGGCGAGTGGGGCCACGTCGTGCGGCAGACGGAAGAAGGCTTCGTGCTCGCGCCATCGGGGACCGATGCCGGGCTCGGTGCGCTCGCCGTGCTCGACGAGTCGCGTCTCGTCGCCGTCGGCGATCTCGGAACGATGGTCGAGATCAGTTTCGATCACGTCGTGACGCACGACTCGGGCACACACGTGTCCCTGCACGACGTGGTGTCCGATCAGGGGCAGCTGCTGATCGTCGGCAACGACGGCACGATCCTGCGCGGCACGCTCGACGCGCTGAGCCCGACGCGCATCGCGAACGTGGGCGATCTCTGGTCGCTCGCGGGCACGCCTACGGACGCGATCGTGGTCGGAGACTCCGGCTTCGTCGCGCATCTCGATGCCACGAGCCATCACGCGATCGAGTGCCCGGAAGGCACGCCATCGCTCCGCGCAGTGCTCCGTGTCGGCACGACGGCGTACGCGGTCGGCGAGCACGGCGGAATCGTGCGCATCGACGCCGAGGGCTGCATGCGCGAGAGCATCGTGCCGCCGAGCGATACGCTTCCGACGCTCAACGCGATCGGGCTCGGCCCGCACGGGCGCCCGCTCGCCATCGGTGACGAGGGCAGCTCGTTCGAGCGCCAGGACGACGGCACGTGGACCGTCGGCGACGTGGACGCGGGCCGCTCGAGCCTGCGCGGCATCGAGCGCATCGACGAGTACGTCTACATCGTCGGTACCGGCGGGACGATCCTGCGCAGAATCGTCGTCGACGGAAGCTGAGGAAGCCCCCTCACTCAACCCTCTCCCGCCCGAAGCGGGGGAGGGCTTTCGTATCGAGACGAACGAGAAATCAGCGCGCGCGCGCGGGCGCCGCGATCGTGACCGTGATCTCGCTCGAGGCCTGGTTCCCACCG
This sequence comes from uncultured Sandaracinaceae bacterium, assembly GCA_964429305.1. Lineage (GTDB taxonomy): Bacteria > Myxococcota_A > Polyangia > Polyangiales > Sandaracinaceae > JBBSAT01. The sequence goes on from CAYSCF010000166.1 coordinate 5,590, forward strand.
GCGTCGATCGCGCGTACCGCGACGATGTGCGAGCCCGCTTCCAGCATCGAGACGTCGATCGCGAACGACTCTTCGCGCGTGTCGAGCAGGTCGTCCTCGGGGAACACGACGCGCCACTCGCCGCCGTCGATCGCTGCTTCGAGCCGCGAGACAGGGCCCATCGCGTCGGTCGCGGTTCCGCGAACGCGTCCGCCCGAGAACGTGAGCGCCGACACCGTCGGCGGGTGGTTGTCGATCAGCAAGGGCTCGCTCTGCGACGTCGATCGCAACGTGAGCGCGTCGGGATTGCTGAGCTCGTCCGAGGCCTCCACCGACACCACGTACCAGCCGTCCGGCACCGCCGACGTGTTCCACTGGTACTCGGTCGCGGTGAGCGTCTCGCTGCCCTGCAGCATGTCGCGCCAGATCGCCTGCTGCTCCTGTCGATAGCGCACGCGATAGCGCACGCGATCGGAGTCGGGGTTCTCGATCTTCCACGTGAGCCCGAGCATCGGCGTCGAGGGAAGCGGCGAGTCGACGTCCGCATCGGGGCCGCGCTTGCTCGGTCGTGCCTTGAGGCCGACGTCGCTGATCACGGGACGCTGGTTGTCGGGCAGGTAGTACGCGGTCACCGCGAGGATCGCGGCATCGGGGCTCGCGAGCTCGGCGCGGATCTGTAGGAAGCGCGCGCCTGCCGATCGGATCGGGCCCTCGCTCGTCATCGGCACGGACCACGCGCTCCACGACTCGTCGGGGCGCTCCGTCGCGCCCGAGCGCGTCGAGAAGCGCAGCGTGCCTTCGCCGCGCCACGTCAGGCGGCCCCACCGCGCGTCGAAGCCCGCGTCGAGCACTTTGCTCACCCACGATGCCGTCCGCGGCGCGCCACCAACGCGATAGATCGCCGCAGCGTCGCCGGTTCCGATGAACGCGCCGGTCGCCGAGAGCATGTCCATCGCGAGCACCTCGCGCTCGTCGGCGTCGATCCAGATCGCGCTGGTGCGATCGGGCAGCACCCGGATCACGCGACCGTCGGCGCCGAGCGCGCCCCAGATCGTCCCGTCGGCGGCGAGCTGTACGCGCGTGACGTGCGCTTCGTCGCTCGACCACACGCGCTCCGCGCGGCCGTCGGCGCCGATCGTGTAGATGCGTCCGTGCCCGGGGCGTGGACGTGCCGCGCGCGCGGCCGTGGCGGATCGCTTGGTGGGCGGCGTGCTCACCGCGGGCGGCTCGAGGAATTCGTTGGCTGCGACCGCGAGCACGCCGTGATCGAGCGCGATCGAGGTGACCTCGTTGCCGGGGAAGTCGAACACCGTCTCCGCGTGGCCGGGCGAAGCGATCCGCACGACGAGCGCTTCGTCGCTCGTGCCCGCGTAGAGCGTGCCGTCTGGTGCGAGCGCGAGGCTCATCACGTGGCTCGCGACCGAGTCCCAGTACACGTCGACGGCCGGCGTCGCCGCAGCGACGTTCGTGATCGCGTAGACGCGACCCTCGGATCCCGTTCCGGCGAAGAGACGATGGCGCGGCGCGTCCCACGCGAGCGCGTACACCTCGGTGCCGGCATCCGGCAGCGGGATCTCGTGGAGCTGACCCGCCGCCGCGCCGGTCGTGTCGATGCGATAGACGTGGCCCTCGGACGCGGTCGACGCGAAGAGGACGCCTCCGTCGCCCGCCGCGAGCGCGCTCACGAGCAGCTGATGCGTCTCGGCGAAGAGCTCCACCGCATCGCCGCGCACGCGATAGATGCGCCCGTCGTCGCCCGTGCCGAGATAGAGGTCGGTGCCGATACGCGCCCACGACCACACGATCGGCACGCCGTCGGGCATCGCGATGCGCGTGAGCTCGGCGCTCGGTACGACGCGGCCGTCGGAGCGGACCGCGACGTCGTGCAGCTCACCGGCGGCGAGCGAGACCGCGTCGTCCAGCTCGAACGTCCGCGTCGAGACGGCGAGCGCGATTCCGTCGAACGACGCGATGGCGGCGATCGCGAGGACGGTGCCCAAGGAGAAGAGGTGGACCGCGCGCGTGGCGACGGGGAGGCGACCAGAAGGCATCGGCGGCGCGAGCATAGCGTGTTTCCCGCGCGTCACTGCCGACGCCGCGAACGCCACGCGGCGAGGCCGATTCCCGTCGGCGCGACCACCAAGGCGAGCACGGCCGCGCCCGGCCCGAAGCGGAGCGCGAGGGCGCCGAGCACGAGAGGCGCGAGCGCGTCGAGCGGAACGAGCGCCCCAGCAACGGCGTTCACGAGGGCGGGCCGACCGGGCAGCGACGCGTAGGCGCGCGCCTTCACGAGCGGATGGAACGTGCACGAGCTCGCGCCGATCGACGCCAGAGAGAACGAGGCGAGCATCGGATCGGTGCTGGACGCGAGCAGAGCGATCGACGCGGCGCAGACGAGCGAAGTGACGAGCAACACGCGGCGCGGTTCGAGCGAATCGATGCGACGCTCCAGCCACGCCAGACCGACGAGACCGCCCACGATCCACGCGGCGAGCGCGATCGATCGTTGCGTGGCGCCGAGCCCCGCGAGATGCACGGCCGCGAACGCGACCAGAACTTCGTCGAGCAGGCTCACGAGCACGCCTGCGAAGGACCACGCGAGCAGCGGGCGCGTCCGGAGCGCGACCTTCAGCGCCTCGCGCAGCGAGGGGTCTTCGTCATCGTCTTCGTTTTCGTCTTCGTCGCTCGGGATGGCGCGGTCGAGCTCGCGCGAGAAGGCGTGCGTGATCGCGAGCAGCGCCAGGGCCGTGCCCGCGAGCGCGAACGCCGCGCGCCAGCCGAGACCGGCGTACGCCAGCGCGCCGAGCACGATCGGCACCGCGAGGTCGCCGAGAGCGCCCGCGATCGTGATGCGCGCCATCGTGCGCTCGCGGCTCGCTCCGGCGGACTCCACGAGCACGCCTTCCGCGACCGAGAGCGAACAGCCCGCCGCCGGACCGTAGAGCGCGAGACAGAACGCGAGCGAGATCGGCCCGTGCGCGAGCGCTGCACCGATCGTCGCGATCGCGAGCGCCGCGAGCGAGCCCGCCGAGAACCAGCGCGCCGAAACGCGCTCGCTCCACGCGAGCAGAGGCGCCTCGATCAACACGAAGCCGTAGAAGGCCGTGACGACCCCGCCCGCGGTCATCCCGGCGGGCAACGCGAGATCCATCGCGATGTCGGGCGCGGAAGCCGGCGCGACACCCGAGGCGAGCTCGTCGACGAAGGGAACTGCGAAGAGCGCCAGCGCGAGCCGGCGCGTCAGGGCAGGTCAGATGTGCTCGGTGAACTGCATGTCCGAAGCATACCCGATTGCTCGCGTGCGGTAGGTTGCGCCCGCGATGGAGCGGCTCGGCGATGCGATGGCTCTGGGCTGCGCGCTCTCTTGGGCGATCGCGGTGCTCACGTTCCGCAAAGCGCGCGACGTCGATCCGGTCGCGCTCAATCTCTTCAAGTGCTCGATCGCCGCGGTCGCGCTCCTCGCCACGATGCTGCTCGCGGGCGGCCGCTTCGATCTGGCGCGCTCGGGCTTCGACTGGGCGCTGCTCGCGATCAGCGGCGTGCTCGGTCTCGCGATCGCCGACAGCCTCTTCCTCGCGGGCCTACGCCGCGTCGACGGCTCGGTCGCCGCGCTCGCCGACTGCGCGTATGCGCCGACGGTTCTGCTCCTCTCGATCACCTTCCTGCACGAGCCGTTTCGCATCGGGCTCTTGGTCGGCGCGCCGCTCGTGGTGCTCGGCCTCGCGATCGTCTCGTGGCAGAGGCGCGGGGTCGGTGTCCCCATCGATCGCCGCGGGCTCGCGCTCTGCGTGGCAGGCGTCGTCATCACCGCGATCGGCGTCGTCCTCGCCAAGCCCGCGCTCGATCGCAGCGACCTGCTCGAGGCGACGACGATCCGGCTGGGCGCTGGCGCGTCTTCGCTCTTCCTGTTCCAGGCGCTCCGAGGTCGCGCGCGCGAGGCGCTCTCCCTCTTCCGACCGCAGCCCGCCTGGCGCTACGCGCTGCCCGCGACCTTCTTCGGCACGTACGTCGCGATGATCCTCTGGCTCGGCGGCATGAAGTACGGCACTGCGTCGCGCGCCGCTCTCTTGAATCAAACGGGCGCCGTGTTCGTCCTCGTGCTCTCGCGCTTCGCGGGAGAGGTGATCCCGATGCGGCGCTGGATCGGCGCGGCGATCGCGATCGCGGGAGCGGCGATCGTGTTGCTCGCATAGCGCGCGAGGCCGAAGAGAATTTTCGCGGGAACCCAGGAGGGCGCGAAAGGGTTCTCACATCGATCTCTCGGCACCAACGTCCGCGCCGAGAGATCGATGAACGATGCCTTCCGCGCCTTCCTGGATTCCCGCGAAATTTCGGCCTCGCTCACTCGTCCGAGTGGTGCCTCGCGCGCTCGGGGTTCTCGTACACGCTGATGATCGGCACTCCGTCGTAGTCGAGGACGTACACCGGCGCGACGTGCCCGTAGACCTCCCAGATCTGGAAGTCGACGATGTTGAAGTGCTCCTCGTGATGCACGATCGCGTAGTCGGCGCTCGCGAGATCCCACGCGACGCCGATGTCGCTGCGTAGCCGGTGATCGCGCTCGAGCATCGTGAAGGCGGTCGGGATGCTGTCGCAGATCCAGACGCGACCGCCCTGCGGCACGTGCGCGTTCATCCACGGCACGAGACTTCCCGTCGTGAAGCCCCAGAACTGACGGATCATGCCGAGGTCGGCGCCGCCCGGGACGCCCCCGGCCGGGAACGAATAGAACGAGAGACCGAACGGATGGCTGTGCGCCGTGTCGACCGCGCCCGGCAGCATCGCGATCGCGAGCGCGATGCCCGTCGCGCGCGGTGCGAGCTCGCGTGTGCGCACGTGCCGATCGAGCTCGGTCTGCAGGGCGACCACGATGCGATCGAACGCGTGACCACCGAAGAGAAAGAGCATCGGGAACGACGCGAGGAAGTGCTTGGTACCGCCGAAGATCGGCGTCCACGGCATCGAGAGCACGAACATCGGCGTGAGGAAGGAGCCGAAGAGCAGCACGTCGAGCCGGCGCGGATCGACGTCGCCCGGCGCGATGTTCACGCGCTCGTAGAGGCCCGGCGGCAGCAGATGACGGAAGCGATACGCGAGGCCCGCCACCGCGATCACGAGCACGGTGAGCGGCGACGTGAAGAGCGTCATCACCCACGGATACGACGCTGGGCTCGGCGGCCCGAAGTACGTGTGCCCGAGGTACTCGATGTTGTAGTGGACGTGGTTGACGTGGAAGCCGATGTACTCGCCGATGCGCGTGATCGTGTCGTGCCAGAGCCAGGGCCAGAGCGCGACGAAGATCGGCGGGCCGAGCAGGCCCATCCAGAGCAGCCACCACGGCACCAGCGTCATGCGGGGACGATCGCCGCGGCGCCGACGCACGAGCTCGCTCCCGGCGACGAACGTCCAGTGCGCGAAGAAGATCAGCGGCAGCATCCACGCGTTGTGCTTCGTCTCGAGACAGAGCCCGTACGTGATGCCGAGCGCGATCAGCCACCGGCGTGATCCGAGCGCGCGCCAGTAGCAGTACGTCACGAGCGTGAGCATCGAGACGATCGGCCCGTCGAAGCAGTCGAGATGCGCGTGATAGAACGCGTTCGGCAGCAGCGCGTACGCGAACGCGGCGAAGAGCCCGACGCGACGCGAGTACGCGCGCGCACCGAAGATGTAGGTGATCCAGAGCACCAGCGCGCTCATCACCATCCCGGGGAAGCGGAACGCCATCGACGCTTCGGGAAAGAGGTGCCAGCGCTCCTGCGCGAGCCACGAGAGCGCGAACAGGCCCTTCACGAGCGAGGGATGCTCGTGGTTGTTGCTCCACGCCGCGTCGATCGTGCTCTGATCGAACGCGCTGGGCGAGCCCTCGAAGAGCTGGCGGAACCAGCCGGCGTAGCTCTCGGCGGCGTCGACGTAGAAGCCCTCGTCGCGCGTCATGCCGAGATCGCGCGAGGTCACGAGCAGGATCGCGACGTAGACGACGACCATCGCGAGGCCGACGAGATGATCGCGAAAGGAGACGGGACGCTCGGTCTTCATGGCGCCTCCGCGACGGCCGGACGCGCGCCTCTCATGGTCGCCTGCCACGAGTAGCTGCGGTGATAGGCGCCACTCGTCGAGACCTCGAAGCGGAGCGTGCCCGTACCGCCGCGACGTGCCTCGGGGACCGCGACCTCCATGCGCGACCATCCGTCGCCGTCGTGATGCACGCCGCGACCGAGCTCTTCACCGTCGAGACGAACGACCATCGTGATCGGCTGGCCGTCGAGCGTGCGCTCGAACTCCCACCACACGCCGGAGTAGAGGACGACGGAGCTGCCGAGCGGCACGTCGTGGAAGTCGAGCGCGATGGCGCCGCCTTCGACGGGATGTTGGTAGATGCTTCGACGCGGGCGCAGCTCCAGGTCTTCGTTCACCGTCGCGCCCACCAAGAGCCATGGCTCGGAGTACGAGCCGCACTCGAAGTGATGCGGCGTCGTCTGCGGTCCCGCGGGCAGACCGCCGGGCGCCGGGCCGCGCGCGTCGATCTCGCGGCAGCTCGTCTCGTGTCCGTCGCCGTCGATGCGGAAGGCCTCGGCCTCTGCCACGTGATCGGTGAAGTCGTAGAGCACCGTCGGCGTGGGGAGATTCCAGCGCTCGACGCGGACCTCGCCGAAGCTGCGAGCGAAGTCGGGCGCTTCGTGCGGAGCGTCGTCGGCGCGCGCGCCGCGGATCGAGACCTCCCAGAGACGTGCGTACGCGGCGAGATCGCTGCGGCCCGCCATGCGATCGTCGATGAGCTCACCGGCGCCGGCCCGAACGTTGGGATCGTTCCAGCGGGGCGCGCTCGCGATGGCGTCCCCATCGCGCCACTCGGACCGGATGAGCGCGAAGGCCGCGGTGTAGTCGGCCGTCGTCGGAACGCGCGAGACCTCGAGGAAGTGCCCGAGCACTTCGGTGAACGCGAGCGCAGCGACCAACACGAGCAAGACCCGGCCGCTCGTGACGCGCGCGGGCACGTTTTGCTGGGGCGGCGGGACGCTCGAGGGCATGGAGCGGGCGGAACATAGCGGAGCGGGGCCGCGTGCCCAACCCTCGATCGGTGGTAGGTCGGGGGCGATGAGATGGTGGTGCGTGGCGGTGCTGGCTCTCGGGTGCTCGGGCGGGGGGCAGGAGCCGGGGCGCGGGCACGAGGGAGAGCGGGAGCGAGAGCGAGAGC
>CAYSCF010000166.1:12863-14553 GCA_964429305.1 uncultured Sandaracinaceae bacterium
CGACGACGACGACGACGACTCACGAAGACGAGCACGAGCACGAGGCCCCGCCTTCGACCGGCACCACCGTCACCCTCCACTTCGCGTGGCCTGCGCCCGCGGAAGCCGACGTCCACGTCGACAGCGAGCACGACTTCGGCGAAGACGTCCACGTCTCGGCGGGATACCGCTATCACCTCTCGGTCACGCGCGACGAGCACGGCTATCACCTCGCGCGCACGGGTCTCACGCTCGAGCGACACGACGGCAGCGAGCGCCTCCGGCTCGGCAACGTCATCGTCCAGGACGTCACCCAGCACGCGGGCGAGGTGCGGATCGACACCGACGGATCGCACATCGAGCCCGTGGGCGCGTTCGATCCGATCGAGGCCGCTTCGCGCTCGGCGCTGGCGGACGCGGGCATCGAGGGCCCGCTCGCCGATGCCGTCCTCTCGCTCGGCCGCTCGGGGTGGGAGCCGCTCAACGTCGTCGACTACGATGACATGATCCACGAGTGGAACGGTCGCTCGCTCGTGCTCGCCGTCATCCAGCCCGCCGATGCCATCGGCGACGTCGAGGCCACGCGCATCATGTCGAGCGCGTCGCTGCCCTGCGACGGGGCGACCTGCGTGCAGGTGGTGCGGACCGAGCAGGCCGAGCGCGGCAGCGATCGCATCGAGCACGTCTACACGCTGGACACGGAAGCCGGCACCCTGCGGCCGCATCGCTTCGAGCACGAGGTGCGCACCGACTCGGAGACCGCGCACGTGCACTACGCCGAGACCTGGACCACCACGTACACGTGGCACTGACGTTTTCATCGCCGTCTTCGTTCTCGCCTGGCCAGAGCGCGGCTGGCGTGCATGACTGCGCGCGCCCATGCGAACCGCCTGCTTGCTCCACTTCGCGCTCGTCCTCTCGCAGTGCGAGATCTCCGCGTTCGGCTCCGATCCGATCGTGCTCGGAAGCGACACCAGCGGAAGCCAAGGCGGCCACGCGTGCGCCGAGCCCGACGACGCGCGTGCGGCGAGAGAAGGCGCGCCCGGCACGTGCGCATCCCACTGCCGAATCGACGTCGCGACCGGCTTCACCGACTGCGACGAGGTGAGCCTCGATACAGCGCGACCGACGCTCGCGACGCTCGACATGGGCAGCGACGACGGCGTGCTGCTCACGCTCGAGATCTGCGATCCGACGGGCCTCGTCTTCCAGCTCTCGGACAGCACGGGCGCGCACGCGGGCGGCGGCGGCGATGGCTCGACGTCGCACGACGCCGACCTCGCCCTCGATGGGACCACGCTGCACCTGCGTGCCGCGACGGACAGCGGCGTGAGCTCGTCGGCGGTCAGCTCGTTCGTCGCAACGGCGGGCTGCACGACGCGCACGATCGTAGTGGCCGATCAGATCGCGTATCTGGTGGAGACGGGCGCTGGCCTCTGTGGCACCGGCATGCTGCGCATCCGGCCGCCGAGCGACGCGCACGGCACGCCCGACGCGCTCTGGCACCTCGCGCTCGCGGGCAGCGTCGATGGCGCGACGACTGGCAGCGGTCTGCGCAGCGTCGAGATGTGCTTCTGGTGAGCGATTCGTCTTCGTCGTCGTCGTTGCACGCGCACACGCGCTGACCCGCCGCTCAGGAGGCAGGCTTCGACTCGACGCGCAGGAAGGCGCCGAAGAGACCGACGACGAGCTGCGTGGCGTAGCAGAGCAG
>CAYSCF010000167.1:0-14547 GCA_964429305.1 uncultured Sandaracinaceae bacterium
GGCCTGCACGGCGCCGGCTTCAAGTTCGGCAACCCGAACGCGAAGAGCACCTGCGGCTGCGGCTCGAGCTTCAGCGCCTGACGCCAGCGATCCAAAGGTACCCTCACGCAATGGTGAGGTTCACGTGACGAGAGCGGCTGCATCCATCAGGGATGCGGACGTTTTCGTTGGTTTTGGCTGTGGTCCATCGGCGTAGGTCAAACTGGTCGTTGACGATTACCTAACGTTACGTCATCTACTCGTCATGGCCATTGGGTACAGCAACGACACCGGGACGAGTCACTACATCACCGCCGTGCGCGCCATTCCCGTCCTCGATCGAGAGACCGAGCACGAGATCGCCGTGCGGGCCGCCGCTGGCGACGCGGAGGCCAAGAAGGCGCTCGTCCGCGCCAACCTCCGCTTCGTGGTCGCGATCGCCATCTCCTACCGACGCTACGGCATCCGCGTCGCCGACCTCATCGCCGAGGGCAACCTCGGTCTGATGATCGCGGCCGGCAAGTTCGATGCGGACCGTGGCACGCGCTTCGTGACGTACGCCGGCTACTGGATCCGCGCGCTCATCCTCGATCTCATCGTGCGTGCGTCGACGATGGTCGGTGCCGGATCGGGCCCGCTGCGCAGCAAGCTCTTCTTCCGCCTGCGTCGCGAGCGCGCGCGCATCGGCAACCTCGTGCTCGACAACTCGGAGCGCAACGCACTGCTCGCGCAGCGGTTCGAGACGAGCGAGGACAAGATGGAAGAGATGCTGCGGCGTCTCGACGCGCGCGACGTCTCGCTCGATCAGCCGGTGCATCCCGAGTCCGGCGTGACGATGCTCGACGCGCTCGAGGACGAGGAGTCCGCGACGCCGGAGCAGGTCACCGCGATCCACGAGACCGATGGCCGCGTGAAGGAGCGCCTGGCCACGGCGCTCTCGCATCTGGACAAGCGCGAGCGCTACATCGTGCAGCAGCGCTACATGGGCGACGAAGAGGTCTCGCTCGCCGAGATCGGCCTCGAGCTCGGCGTCTCGCGCGAGAGAGCGCGTCAGCTCGAGGCACGCGCGAAGCAGAAGCTGCGCGAGCAGCTCGACGATCTCGCGCTCGACCTCGTGGCGTGATCGACTGCGCTCCGCTTTCGCTGCGCGCCGCGGATGCGGGCGCCCGTGGGCGGGCTCGTTCGCGGCCCTTCGTGCCGTTCTTCAATTCAGCGAGCGCGGCAGCTCGAGCGCGAAGCGGGCGATCTCCGCGTCGAAGCCCGAGCCGTCGTCGCGCACCATCTGATACGTGCCGTGCATCGTTCCGCGCGCTGTCACGAGCATGCACCCGCTCGTGTACTGGAACGTCTGCCCCGGCTGCAGGTGCGGCTGCTCGCCGACCACGCCCGGGCCGCGGACCTCTTCGAGCTTGCCGGCGGCATCGGTGATGATCCAGTGGCGGCTGAGCAGCTTCTCAGGAGCCTTGCCTTCGTTTCCGATGCGGATCGTGTACGACCAGACGTAGCGCGCCAGACGCGGCACCGATTGCTCGGCGACGTATCGAGAGACGACCGAGACGCGGATTCCATCGGTGAGCGCGACGGACTGAGTGGTGGGCGTGGTGGGTGTGGGCATCATGGCTTCCTGCGCGCGAGCCGGAGCGTGCGTCGCACGGTCACGGCCGAAGAGTCGGGGTCGGCGAATCGGTAGGCGGCTTTTCGATCACGCGGGGATGCGTAGTCAATGCCTACGCGAGGTCCTACGAGCGGACGCGTGACTTGGATCCCTGCTCGACACTCGAGCCCTCCCTCCTCGAAGAGCGGATGATGGCTCCACGACGTGTCGAGCCCGAGCGCCGCGCCGACCTTGCCAGGGCCGGCGAGGTCGAGCTTGCCGCCGCGCCGCGCCGCGACGATGTCGTGACCTGCCACGACCTCGCCCGCACGGATCAGCACTGCTGCACCCTCGCCGTTCACGTTCGTGACGAGGTTGAGCATCGAGTGCATGCCGTAGCAGAGGTAGACGTACGCGCGACCGGCCGGGCCCCACATCGGCTCGTTGCGTGGCGTGCGGCCCACGCGGCAGTGGCTCGCCGTGTCGTTCGGATGGCGATACGCTTCGACCTCGGTGATACGCACCGCGACCTCGCCGATCGTCAGCACACACCCGAGCAGCTCGGGCGCGACCACGAGCGCGTCGCGCGCGAAGAAGCGCTGCGGGAGAAGCTCCACGTGATCGCTCGTAGCACGCGCAGCAGAGCGGCGATGCTCGTCGAATGAACAGGGACCTCGTCGAACGATGGCTGGAGACGAGCGCCCACGTCGACGACGACGGTTCAGCGTTCGGAGCCGGCCTCGCCGACGGTGCAATGGCGCGAAGGGCAGCACGTCGTCAGGCGCGATCAGCCGCATGCGCGGCTCGACGATGCCTTCTACACGGCGAGCGCCGTCGCCGCGGTGGGTGATCCGCGCGATGCGTGTCGCCGCGCGCTCTGTGCATCCGAAGAAGCGCTTTTCGCGATCGAGGCGAGCAACGTGGGGCGCGAACATCCTGCGTCGCGGGCAAGTCATGTACGGGAACATCGGGGCGCGCGATCGCCTCGACTTCACCGTCATCTCGTCGTCGGTGAACGAAGCGTCACGCCTCGAAGGACTCTGCAAGAAGCTCGGCACCTCGCTCGGGCTGAGCGAGGCGTTCGCGAGCACGGCCGAGGTCGACGGGGTCGGCGACCTCGGCGCACACGAGCTCAAGGGCGTGGCCGCACCGCTGCGGGTGTTCGGGCGACGTTCTCGATGAGCTCATGCTTTCTCAAGGCATGCTGCCTTCATCAGGCAGTGGGAAGCGATCCCACGGGGACTTGAACCCCGGTTACCGACGTGAGAGGCCGGTGTCCTAACCACTAGACGATGGGACCAAACAGGAACCAAGGAACGGGCGGCAGGTAAAAGATACGAATTCGGGGACTAGGAGTCGAACCTAGATAAACAGTGCCAGAAACTGTTGTCCTGCCATTAGACGATCCCCGAGCGCGGGGTCGGCTATCTACGCGAGACCCCCCGGAGCGTCAAGCGCGAGCAAGCCTTGCCGCTGTCGAATCGGGCGACTAGGATGTTCTACGGTTTCCCGGTGGGAGAATCTCGAACGTGGCGGCGAAAGAGCTCGAGTTCATGGTGACCGCGAATCGCCTCAGCGACGGACGCGTCGTGTATCTGGCCTCGAACCAGCGGTGGTCCGAGGCCTACGAGGATGGCCTCGTGACGCGTGATCCCGCCGAGAGAGACCGCTGGCTCACATGGGCCAAGACCCGCGAGGGAGACGTCTGCGGCGCGTACGCGATCGAAGCGATCGTGGGGCCGAACGGCCGCGAGCTCTCGGCGCGTGAGCGTCTTCGCGCGCTCGGCCCCGCCGATGCGCGTCGCCGCCTCGGCTATGCCGGCTGATGGGGGCCCGCCTGATGTACGTCTACGACGAGCACGACAAACGCCTGGTGCGCGAGCGCGCCGCACAGCTGCGCGATCAAGTGCAGCGTCGCGTGTCCGGCGCGCTGACCGAAGAAGAGTTCCGCCCACTTCGCCTGCAGAACGGTCTCTACCTGCAGCTGCACGCGTACATGCTGCGGATCGCGATCCCGTACGGCCTGCTCTCGAGCACGCAGCTGCGCAAGCTCGGGGGCATCACGCGCAAGTACGACCGCGGCTACGCGCACTTCACGACGCGACAGAACGTGCAGCTCAACTGGCCGAAGCTCGAGGACGTCCCGACGATCCTCGACGAGCTCGCGTCGGTCGAGATGCACGCGATCCAGACGAGCGGAAACTGCATCCGGAACATCACCGCCGATCCGTACGCGGGCGTCGCGGCCGACGAAGAGATCGATCCGCGGCCCTACTGCGAGATCTTGCGGCAGTGGTCGACGTTCCATCCGGAGCTCGCCGCGCTCCCGCGCAAGTTCAAGCTCGCGCTCACCGGTGCGCGCGTCGATCGCGCGGCGATCGCCGTGCACGACATCGGCATCCGCGTCGTGAAGAACGAGGCCGGCGAGATCGGCTTCGACTTCTTCGCGGGCGGCGGTCAGGGCCGCACACCGATGCTCGCCGAGCGCATGCGTGCCTTCGTGCCCGAGCGCGATCTGCTCAGCTACACGGAGGCCGTCCTCCGCGTCTACAACCTCGAAGGAAGGCGCGACAACAAGTACAAGGCGCGCATCAAGGTGCTCGTCAAAGAGATGGGCGAAGGCGAGTTCCGGCGCCGCGTCGAAGAGGAGCACACCAGGATCAAGGACGATCCGGCGCTCGTGCTCGACGCCGAAGAGGTCGCGCGCGTGAAGCGCTACTTCGCGCCGCCCGCGTACGAGACGCTTCCCTCGGCAACGTTCGAGGCGCTCACGCTCGACAAGGATCGCGATCTCGCGCGCTGGGCGAAGGGCAACCTCACGCCGCATCGCACGCCCGGCTACGCGATCGTGCATCTCTCACTGAAGAGCCCGCTCGCGCCGCCCGGCGACGTGACGGCCGATCAGATGGACGCGGTCGCCGCGCTCGCCGATCGCTTCTCGATGGGCCGCATCGTCGTCACGCACCGACAGAACCTCGTGCTCACCGACGTGGCCATCCGCGATCTGCGCGAGGTGCACGCCGCGTTGAGCGCGCTCGGCTTCGCGACACCGAACGTCGATCGCGTCACCGACATGATCGCGTGCCCGGGCCTCGACTACTGCGACCTCGCGAACGCGCGCTCGATTCCGATCGCCGATGCGATCACGAAGCGCCTCGACGATCTCGACTGGGTCTACGACGTCGGGCCCGTCACGCTGAACATCTCGGGCTGCATCAACGCGTGCGGCCACCACCACGTCGGCAACATCGGCATCCTCGGGATCGACAAGCTCGGCGAGGAGTTCTACCAGGTCACGCTCGGCGGATCGGGCGGCGCAGGCGTCGGCGGCGCGGACGCGGCGATCGGTCGCATCCTCGGGCGCGCACTCTCCGCGGGTGAGGTCGCGCCGGCGGTCGAGCGCATCCTGCGCGCGTACGTCGCGCTGCGGACGAGCGACGAAGAGACGTTCATCGAGGCCTATCACCGGCTTGGCAACGAGCCGTTCAAGGAGGCCGTGTATGGCGCTCATACGGTCGCTGCAGAATAAGTACGCGCTCGCCGCGGATCCGTGGACGACCGTCGTCTCGGACGACGCCGACGTGATCGTTCCGGTGGCGCAGCTCGAGCCTTCGCTCCTCGCGCGCAAGGGACGCACGGGCGTGCGCCTCCCGAACGATCACGGCCTCGACGCGATCGTTCCCTTCTTGCCGAAGCTCGCGCTGATCGCGATCGAGTTTCCCAAGCACGTCGACGGCCGCGGCTACACGCTCGCGCGTTTGCTACGAGAGCGTCATGGCTACACGGGCGAGCTGCGCGCCGTCGGCAACGTGCTGCGCGACAATCTTCTGTTCATGCATCGCTGCGGCTTCGATGCCTTCGAGCTCGACCCGAAGTACGGCCCAGGCGGCCTCGACCCGGCCGAAGCGCTCAAGGCGTTCGACGACCTCGACGTGTTCTATCAGGCGGCCGCCGACGTCCGGCTCCCGTTGTGGAAGCGCGTGCATCGAGTCTGACGAAGTCGTTCTTCAGAACGAGCGGGAGGCGAGGAGGACGAGGAGGCGAGGAAAAGCTCGAGCTCGTTCCTCGCCTCCTGACCCTCCTCGCCTCCTCGCTTGTTCTGATCGGCAGCTCAAGCAGGCTTGATGGTCCCGCGGCGTCGCAGTCCGACGAGGAACGTCTCGTAGCTCTCGAGGCGGCTCGCCGGCGGCTTCACGATCTTCGTCTCTTCGAAGATGCGGTGCATGTCCTTCTTCGCCTGCTCGAAGTCGGGCCCGAGGAAGATCTTGCCGACGAAGTGCCCGCCCGGCGGCAGCACGACCTCGGCGACCGCGAGCGCCTTGCTGAAGAGATCGAAGCTGCGCGTCTGATCGACGAAGCGATGCCCCGTCGTCGCGGGCGCCATGTCGCTGAGCACCACGTCGAACGATCCCGGCCCGTGCTCCGTAGCCAGATCGAGCGTGAGCGCGTCGCCCATGATGATCTTCGCCCACGGCGGCAGTGCGCCGCGGAACTCCTTCTGATCGATGCCGAGCACCATCCCGCGCGCGCCGACCTTCGTCGCCGCATAGCTCGTCCAGCTGCCGGGGAACGCGCCCAGATCGAGCACGCGCTTGCCCGGCGCGAGCAGCTTCACGCGCTTGTCGATCTCTTCGAGCTTGTAGACCGAGCGCGCCGCGAAGCCTTCCTTGCGCGCGCGATGTCCGAAGTGATCTTGGGGTCGTTTGCTCATGAAGGTGTTTCTCGGCTCGCCTCTCCGGTCCCTTCCGTCCACGCGCTCGACGCGCGTTCCCGTCCGGGCCCTGCGTGGCGAGCACTCCTGCCCGCGTGCGAACGCCCCGGAAGCCAGCGGCTGCCAGGGCGCTCGGGAGCGGCTACGAAAGGATCAGCTCGCGGCCGGCTTCTTCTTCGACGCCGGCGCGTGACCACGGATCTGGTCGCCCGCCTTGCCGCCGCGCTTCTTGATCGCGCCGCGCACGGTGATGATCGCGTTGCGTCCGCCCGGAACCGCGCCCTCGATGAGGAGCAGGTTCTTGTCGTCCATGATGCGGGCGACCTTCAGGTTCTGGATGGTGACGTTCTCGTTGCCGTACTGGCCGGGCATCTTGAGGTTCGGCAGCGTGCGGCCGGGCGTCATGTTCGTGCCGATCGCGCCGCCGTGACGCTGGTACTCGTGCGTTCCGTGCGAGGCCGTCGCCGAGCCGCGGAAGTTCCAGCGGACCATGACGCCGGTGAAGCCGCGACCGATCGTCTTGCCCGCGACGTCGATCTTCTGACCGACCTCGAAGATGTCCGACGGCTTGATGATCGCGCCGATCTCGTACTTGGCGACTTCCTCGGCCGGGAGGCGGAGCTCCTTCACGTGCAGCTGCGGCTTGATGCCGAGCTTCTTGAAGAAGCCGGCCTCGGGCTTCGTGAGGCCCTTCTCCTTGCGCGTGCCGAAGCCGAGCACGAGCGCCGAGTAGCCGTCCTTGTCGACGGTGCGCTTGCCGACGACGGTGTTCGGGCCGATCTCGATGACGGTGACGCGCGTGACGTTGCCGTCGTCTTCGAAGATCTGCGTGGTTCCGAGCTTCTTGCCGATGAGGCCGGGGTGCTGATTCATGTGCTCTTCTCGACGATCTTCCGGGTAGTGGCCGAGGCCATCGCGTCTCTGACGCCGGGCGAAAGTGCCCGTATCCGGAAAAAGGACGCGCAACGTGCTGCGGAACGGGCCGCCGGTCAAGCAGGCGGCACGGGACGGCCGAGGTGCACCTCGACAAGGGTCAGCCCGTGCGCCGGTGCGGTGGTCCCGGCGTCCTCGCGCCGCCCGTTGGGGCCGAGCAGCGCCTGCGCCTCGTCGGGCGTCATCTTGCCGCGACCGACCTCGACGAGCGTGCCGACCATGATGCGCACCATGTTCTTCATGAACGCGCTGCCCTCCACCTCGACCGCGATCAGCGACGGCTCGTTCGCCCAGCCCTCGATGAGCTCGATGCGGTCCATTCGCCGCTGCGTCACCACGCGGTCGTCGTCGGCCTGACGGAACGCCTGGAAGTCGTGCGTGCCGATCCAGCGCGACGCGGCCTCGCGCATCGCGGCGAGATCGAGGCCGCCCTCCTCCGTGCGCCGCTGCCGAGACGCGGGGAGCCACCACGCGCGCCCACGCCAAAGCGGATCGCGATGGAGGCTGAGCTGCAGCAGGTAGCGATACATCTTGCCGACGGAGTCGAAGCGCGGGTTGTAGCCACGCGGGCGCACCGCGGCGGCGAGCACGACCACGTCGTCGTCGAGCGCCGCGTTCAGCCCGCGCACCCAGCCGGCCGGCGCGATGGTGCGGCTCGGATCGAACGACACCGCTTGTCCCATCGCATGCACGCCCGCGTCGGTGCGGCCCGCGCCCTTGGTGTCGACGTGCTCGCCGTTCATCTCGGCGATGCAGCGCTCGAGCACGCCCTGGACCGTGCGGTCCTTCGGCTGCCGCGCGAAGCCGCAGAAGGAGCCGCCGTCGTAGCTGACGATCAGCAGGATCGAATGATCCGGCGTGGTCGGGTCGAGCGGCCGTCCAGACACGGGGAAGGCAGTCGAGACTAGAAGGTGAAGCCGAGGCCGGCCGTCCACGTGATCGGCGTGCCGAGCGGGAGCATGCGCGTCGAGAACGGCCCGAGATCGGCGCCGTAGATCTCGAAGAAGAGATCCGAGTGGTTGATGCCCCACGCGTTGTCGAGACGATGCGCCGCGCGCGGATCGAGGAAGTCGAGCTCGAGCGCGAGCTGCAGGCCCCAGTGGATGCCGGCGGTGAAGCCGTCGACGGGCGACTGGCCCGAGTTGCCGGTCTGCCAGTAGCCGCCATCCACGCCGAGCTTCGGTGTGACGATGAGCGGGATGTTCACGTAGTGCGCGAGCGCGTCGATGCGCAGCGCGGCGAGCACGGTGACCATCACGAGGCTCAGGCCCGTGCTGCCGACGTTGGCCGTCGTCGCGGTCGACGTCGCGTTGCCCGACCACTCGGCCCAGCCGAACGCCGCACCGAACGCGAGCACACCGAAGTACGGGATGCGAAGGACGTGCGCATCGAGCTCGCCGCCCAGCATCGGGCCGAGGTCGCCACCGAAGATGTTGAACGCGCTTCCGAGGTCGGGCTGATAGCTGCCGACACGCAGCTCGAGCGTGAAGCTCTCCGAGCTCGGCGTGTACTGCGGCATCGAGGACCACTCGGTGCCATACGCAGGTCGCGAGAATCGCGTGCGGTGCTCCTGGGCTTCGCCGGACGAAGCGACGCCGAGCACGGAGGCCGCGACGACCGCGGCCAGAGCCATCTTCATCGCGACCTCCGACGGCGGCGCGCACCGAGCACACCGAGAATGCCGAGGCCGAACGCGACCGCGGTGAAGTCCGTGCGCGGGCCGGGCGCACCGACCGAGCAGCCGTGATAGTTCGCCGTGCACTGCGCGATATCGGGCATCCCGTGCTCGGCGCAGTATTGCTTCCAGAAGCCGGTGACCTGCACGTGCTGCACGCAGACGACGTTGGAGAGGTTGCTGATGTTGGTCGCGCTGTCGACGGTCGAGATCGCGATCGAGTTCATCTCGCCGTAGTGACCCGCGGTCCAGCCGAGGAGCGACGTGTCGATGATGATGGGAGAGGTCGCCGAGCTCATCAGGATCTTGGTCGCCGAGCCCGGCGGCTGGCCCGCGACCAGCGTCGAGGTGGTCGTCCCGCCATCCACGCCGTTCGCATCCGACGTGGCGCCGCTACATCCGGCCGCCGCATAGACGTAGACCTGGCCCATCGTTCCGAGCCCCGTGAAAGACGACGCGTTCCAGGCGAGCTGCAGCTGCGCGTCGCCCGCAGGCGCGCCGTCGATGATCGGCGCGGTCGGCGGTGACACGTTGAGCTGTGCCGTCAGCACCCAGTACGTCGTGAAGCTCGTGCTGACGTCGTGCGGCGACAAC
The DNA here is from genome assembly GCA_964429305.1 of uncultured Sandaracinaceae bacterium. Classification (GTDB taxonomy): domain Bacteria; phylum Myxococcota_A; class Polyangia; order Polyangiales; family Sandaracinaceae; genus JBBSAT01. The sequence goes on from CAYSCF010000167.1 coordinate 9,487, forward strand.
GTATCGAAGAAGTAGAACGTCCGGGTCGTGGACGTGCTGCAGCCGCCGAAGAGGACGTTCGGCGTCATGCCCGTGGGCATGGCGCTCATGTTGGTGGGCGTGTACGGGAACTGCTGGATGTAGGTGCAACCCACCTGGGTGCTCGAACTTCGATTCGCCATCATCTGACACGCGGCACCGCTGGATGAAGCCGACCAGACGTCGATGTAGCGCGTGGTGCTCGAGGCCGGCACCGGCGAGAACGTGAACGGGATGGCGGTCGAGCAGTCCCCCGCGCCGAGCGGCTGCACGACGAGGTCCGAGTTCGTCCCGTGCGTGCCGAACATCGTGAACATCGGCGCGCCCTGCGCACCGGCGGTCGCGGGCGCGATGAGGACACCGCTGACGAGAGCGAGCGCCGCGAAGGCGGCGCGAACGTGGATGCGGTGCATGGTCGCTCCGGTCAGCAAGGGGTGTTCCAGCGAGAAGAGGAAGAAGAACAGCGGCTTTCACCGCGTAGGACGCGCTGCGTAGCACATCCTCTCCCGTCATTCTGGCACGACCGACCCGGCCGACGCTCGCCGTCGTGACGAATCGTCATCAGCGGACAAGCGCCGTCCTGTCTCGCCGGCCCCGCCGTCCCATCGTCGAACCGGCCCATCGCTCACTCGCCTTCGTAGAGGCGCTGCAGATCGATCAGCTCGAGGTCGCGGCGCTTCTTCGCCGCGGCGACGAGCATGCGATCGAAGCCGCCCCCCGAGAACAGGAGCAGCTTGGAGGCGCGGCCGCGATCGCCGAGCAGCGCGCGTCGCTGCTCGAGCTCGGCGAGCACGCCGAGACCGACGGGCCCGCTCCACTTGGCCTCGCCGATCGCGAGCACGCGCGGCCCCGTCATCGCGACGACGTCGACCTCGAGCTCGCGACGCGCGATCGGATCGCCGACGACGCTCGGCCCGACGACCTGCGGCGAGTCACCGAGCGTCCGCTTCGAAGCGTAGCGATGCGTCCACTCGCGCGCGAGGTGCTCGAAGTGGGGGCCGTAGATCGCACCCGGAACGTGCGGCCCGATCGCACGCCACGCCTGCTTCGCGCCGCGCCGCTCGATCGTCCCTTCGTTGGGCGCGATGAGGAGCCGGTGCGCGCGCAGGAGCGGCTCGGCCAAGCGGAAGAACGAGCGACGCGCGCGCAGCGGATCGTCGACACGCTCCACCAGCGCGAGATCGACGAGCGCATCGAGCGGATGCGCGAGCGTGTTGTCGGGCCGGCCGAGCGCGCTGCCGATCTGTCCGCGTCGCGTCGCGCCACCGGCGATCGCGGCGAGGATGCCTTGATAGAGGCTGCGATCGGCGAGCGTGGGCTCGTCGGTGAGGATGCGCCCTTCACGGAACAGCGCGCCCGCGGGGTCGAGCAGCACGCCTTCGATCCAGGCGTCGAATCGGCGTCCCGGCGAGCGCCTGCCAGCGAAGTCCAGATATGCCGGTGTCCCCCCGACGAGCGCGTGCAAGCGCACGGCATCGGCGTGTCGCGCCTGTAGCTTCCAGTAGCGCGCGGCCGTCCGGTACTCGAAGGGACGAACGACGAGCTCGAGCGACGCGCGACCACGCAGCGGCGCATCCGCACCGAGGAGCGCGCGCATCGGACCGAGCGCCGAGCCGCAGAGAACGACGCGCGGCCCCTGGCGACGCGAGACGAGCGACTGCAGGATCGACGGGAGCTCGGGCGCGTTCAGGACGAGGTGCTGGAACTCGTCGAGCACGATGAGCCCGAGCTCGGCCTTCCATGCCGCATCGAGCGCGTCCTGCCAGCCCGCGAAGGAAGGCGGCGCGGGCCACCTCGCGTGCGACGCCAGCGCGCGCGCGAAGGCATCGAGCTGCTGGTGCTGGCTGCCCTCGATCGCCTCCCAGTACCAACCGCGCGCAGCCTCCGCGAGCCGCTCGACGAGCCAGGACTTGCCCTGACGTCGGCGGCCGTAGACGAGGCCCAGGCTTCCCGCAGCGGCTCGCTGCGTCGCGAAGCGCGTGAGGGCGCGCCACTCGTCTTCACGGTCGAAGATCCCTGCGGGCCTCGGGAGCGTCACGCCGGAGATAGTAGTCCACCACTGAGTAGTCGACTACTATCTCTCCGTCTCAGAGCAGCAGGCCTTCGGCGATCTGCACGGCGTTCAGCGCGGCGCCCTTGCGGACGTTGTCGCCGACGACCCAGAGCAGGATGCCGCCGGGGTTGCCGAGGTCCTCGCGGATGCGGCCGACCAGCACGTCGTCGATGCCGTCGGCATGCAGCGGCGTCGGGTACGACGACACGTCCGAGAGCTTCACGCCGGGCGCCTTCGCGAGCGCCGCGCGGACCTCTTCGACCGTCAGCGCGCGCGAGGCCTCGATCGCGATCGACTCGCTGTGGCCGTTGAGCACCGGCACGCGCACCGTCGTCGGCGAGATGCGGATCTCGGGGTCGCCGAGGATCTTGCGCGTCTCGAAGATCATCTTCAGCTCTTCTTCTTGGTAGCCGTTCGTCTCGTCGCGCTTCCACTCCATCAGGAGCGAGCCCGCGAGCTGGCCCTTGAGGATGCCGTGCTCGACCGTCTCTCCGCGCGCGTACGCGTGCGACTGCGCCTTGAACGCCTCGACCGCCTTGGCGCCTGCGCCGCTGATCGCCTGGTACGTCGAGACGACGACGCGGCGGATGCGCGAGAGGTCGTAGATCGGCTTGATCGCGACGAGCATCTGGATCGTCGAGCAGTTCGGGTTCGCGACGATGCCTTTCTTCGGGTTCCGCGCGGCCTCGAGGTTCACCTCGGGCACGCAGAGCGGGACGTCGGGATCCATGCGCCACGCCGACGAGTTGTCGACGACGAGCGCGCCTGCCTTCGCGGCGATCGGAGCCCACTCCTTGCTCGGGCCCGAGCCCGCCGAGAAGAGCGCGAGGTCGACGCCCGAGAACGCGTCGGGCGTGACGGGACGAATCGTGAGCTCGCCATCGCCGAAGCGCACCTTGCGCCCGGCGCTCGCGGGCGATGCGAGCGCGATCACTTCACTCGCGGGAAAGCGCCGCTCGTGCAGCACACGAAGCATCGTCTCGCCTACGGCGCCCGTCGCACCGAGGACCGCCACTTTCAACTGCTTGGCCATGAGGCATCTCGTACCACGCTCGCGCGCGACGGTCGTATCCCCGACATCCTCCTCATCCCCGATATCCCCAGCCTGCAGCCGTTTCCCCTCGAACGACATCGGCGGGCGAGGGATGTCGGAGATGAGCGGGATGTCGGGGATGAGCTACGGCGTGGGAACGTAGAGCGTGACGCCCCGATGGACGGTCATGTTGTTCACGTCCGGCGGATGCCACTCGACGCGCGCCAGCACCGGCTGGGTGCCGAAGGTCATCATCGCCGTCGAGAACATCGGGTACGTCGTGTCGTCGTGCAGGATCGCGACCGCCCAGTCGGTCATCGCGGTCGTGACCTCGGACTGCATCATCAGGCGATAGCCGGCGGGCACGGGCGGGTTGCTCGCGAGGTCGGGCGTCGGCGTGCAGCACTGGATGTCGGCGGCGCCCGGGCAGTGGCCCGCGGTGGACTGATAGCCGCTCATCGCCGTGCAGCTCGCCGTCGGCATGCAGTGCCCGCCGATGCCGTTCACCGTGCAGCCGTCGTCGGCGTCCGGCGTCGCCCACGCATCGGGAAGCGACACCGCATCGGGGAGCGTCACCGCGTCCATGCGATCGGCATCGGGTGAGGCGGCCGCATCGAAGCGACCGTCGATCACCGTCGGGCTCGTCGTACACGACGAGAGCAGCACGAGAAGGAAGAGGCGGCGCACGCCGGAGAGAATAGCGCGGCAGAGCGCGCCCGCTCGTGCGAGAACGCGGGCTCGATGAGCACGATCATCGTGGCCGCCGCCGTCGTCCGACACGAAGGGCGCATCCTGCTGACCCGCCGCATGGCCGGCGCGCACCTCGCAGGCTCGTGGGAGCTGCCGGGCGGCAAGGTCGAAGCGGGCGAAGATCCCGAGGCCGCCGTCGTGCGCGAGTGCGACGAAGAGTGCGCGATCGACGTCGTCGTCGAGGACATCCTCGACGTCACCTTCCATCGCTACGCGCCGAGCGCGAGCAAGCCCGGCAAGGACGTGCTGCTCCTCTTCTATGGCTGCCACCTCGGCGCGCGACGCGAAGTGCAGCATCTCGGCGTCGCCGATCACGTGTGGGCCCTGCCCCGCGAGCTGCGCGACTACCCGCTGCCGCCGCCCGACGAGAAGCTCGTCCGCAAGCTGGAGAAGACTTCGTGATCGACTGGCGTCCGCTCGTGCTCGCTGTCTTGGTCGGCTGCGGCGGCGCCGCGCCAGCTCCCGTGCAAGCTCCGAGCTCGGGCGACGTCGTGATCTCGCGTGCGCCGTGGTCGGTGTCGTTCGCGAACGACGCCACGCTCTCGTACACGAACGAGGGCGTGCTCTCGATCGACGGCGACGAGCTCGGCCGCGTGGAGCCCGACGGCTACCTCGTGCGCGACGGCGATCGCGTGGCGCGGCTCGCACCCGATGGAACGGTGCGCATCGGCGACGAGGAGATCACGCCGCACGTCGTCGGTGATCGCATGATGGACGGCGACGCCGCGGTCCTCGAGGTCACGAGCGACGAGATGCTCCACGTGCGCGCGCCCGACGGCCGCGAGATCGCCGCGTTCCGCGTGGAGGGCGCCGTGCCGGAGGCGCGCCCGACCATCCTCTTCCTCACCGCGGTCTACTTGCTGGAAGCCGCGCGCGCGGACGAGCAGGAGCAAGCGAGCGAGCCCGAAGACGAGACCGCGACGGCAGACGGCGACCAGGACGAAGACCTCTGGAACATGCCGGTCGACGATGCGCCCGCGGAAGGACCGGGCGACGCGCTCGTCACGATCGTCGAGCTCACGGACTTCCAGTGCCCGTACTGCTCGCGCGGCGCGTCGGTGATGACGCAGATCCGCGCGCGCTTCCCCGACGACGTGCGGCTCGTCGTGCGACAGCGTCCGCTGCCCTTCCACGAGAACGCGCGGCCCGCCGCCGAGGCGGCGCTGGAAGCGCGCGCGCAGCAGGGAGATGCCGCGTTCTTCCGCAT
>CAYSCF010000168.1:0-14529 GCA_964429305.1 uncultured Sandaracinaceae bacterium
GCTTGGCGTTGCTCAGGGGTCCCTCGCCGATCCCTAGATGCAAGCGAGCCCGACGGGCTGCATCTGCTCCACGTTCCCATGGTCTAAGCGCGCTGCGCGCGACCGGCACCGCACGCAATGCGCTGAGATCGATCTTAGTCGGTGCTTGCTTCAGTACCTCGACAGCTGCGAATGCCCGCGCACCACCGCCCGTCGTCGCGAGCACTTCGTCGACGGCCTGCTCACCAACGTCCGAGGCGAGCCGCGCAACGCTCTCGTCCCAACCGAGAGGAGCATCGCCTGGCTCGTAGCCTGCGCGCGCCTGCCATCGACAACGACGCGCGGTGTCCGGGTCCGCACGTTCGGCCCGAAGCTCCTCGTACAGTGCCGCCAATTCGTCGCTCTCGGGCAGGACTGCTGCGATGCGCAATGTGGTCGCGCGGACGAATCTGTCGACGGCCGCCTCCCACACGTCGGCTGCGACCTCGACCTTGGTCGTACGCAGGTAGCGGATGGCCGCCGCATCCGGCTCGCGCTCGCCGGTCATCGACAGTTGAACCAGCTCGCCGTCGCTCGCTACTTCGAGAGCGGGCCACGCGACCCCGCCTCCGAGGGCCGCCATGGAGTGGGCGCGCTGCCATGCGCGCGTGACAGTCTCGGGTCGTGCCTCCCATCGAAGGCGCCACCACTCGGTGAGCAGCCAGCGCGCAACGTGGACTGTCGGTACACGGATCCCGGACCGGGTGCTCTGAGCGGTCGTGTCCTGCACCTCCGTGAGTGCGGCACCATCCGACCGGATAACGAGCGTAGCGAGGGTCGCGTCGTCGAGGTCGGTCTTGCCGCCGAGCCACCCGCCTTCGATGTCGATGCTCAGTTCGCTCATAGGGGCCCCCACCGAGCGAGCACCTCGCCGAACAGCGGATCGCTACGGCGGATCGGGTAGCCGTGATAGCAGCCCTCTTGGCTGCCTCCGTACATCGCCTCGTAGACGCGCCCGGCGTCCACCACCCAGATCTGCTTGGGGAACCCGGTGCCGGATGTCGCCTCGCTCACCAGGCCGTGATCGATGGCTCTCCGCAGCAAATCGATCGCACTGTTGCGGGCGAACACGCCGGCCTCGTCGCAGAGCGTCTTGTCGGGCCGTGGATCCGCGGGTGGCGTCAGACCGAAATCGCCTGGATTACGCTTGTGCAGCGGGCTGCCTTCGTATCGCGCGCGCTGGTGAAGGAGCGTCCGCTCGTCCGCCGACAGCGGCGCAGCACGGAAGCGACGTTCGGTGGCTCTTCGTGCCTCGCGTGCTCGTACACCCACAACCGGAGCCTAGATCAGCCTCGATCGGTGGTCCACACACGCGCGCCGGTAGGTACACTCGGCGCCGGGAGCACGCGGGGATGAGCCTCCACAAAGAAGTAAGCTTCGAGGACGAGATCTGCGCGCACCTCGCGGCGGAGGGCTGGCTCTTCTCCGACGGCGACGGCGCTCAGTACGACCGCGAGCGCGGCCTCTTTCCCGCGGACCTCCTCGCGTGGGTCGAGTCATCGCAGCCGAAGGGATGGGCGGCGCTCACCAAGAGCTACGGCTCCAGCGTCGCCAACACGCTACTCGCGCGCGTGCGCCAGCAGATGGATCAGCGCGGCACGCTCGACGTGCTTCGCAACGGCGTCGAGCTCGTGGGCCTGCGCGAGACGCTCAAGCTCGCGCAGTTCAAGCCCGCCGTCGGGCTCAACGCGGAGATCCTCGCGCGCTACCAGGGCAATCGACTCCGCGTCGTCCGCCAGGTCCGCTACTCGCTGCACAACGAGAACGCGATCGACCTGGTCCTCTTCCTCAACGGCATCCCGGTGGCGACGGTCGAACTGAAGACCGACTTCACGCAGAGCGTCGGCGACGCCGTCGAGCAGTACAAGTACGACCGGCTCCCGAAATCCAAGAACCAGAGCGTCGAGCCGTTGCTCTCGTTCCCCGGCGGCGCGCTCGTTCACTTCGCGGTGAGCAACAGCGAGGTCGCGATGACCACGCGCCTCGAAGGGCTCGACACCACGTTCCTTCCGTTCAACCGCGGCGACGACGGCGGGAAGGGCAACCCCGTTGACGAAGCGCGCGGGCATCGCACCGCGTACCTGTGGCACGACGTCTGGGCGCGCGAGAGCTGGCTCGAGATCCTCGGGCGCTACCTCACCGGGAAGAAGGACGACAAGGGACAGCTCGCGGCGTACCTCTTTCCTCGGTACCACCAGCTCGACGTCACGCGGAAGCTGCAGGCCGCGGTGCTCGCCGATGGGCCGGGGAGTCGCTACCTCGTCCAGCACTCGGCGGGCTCGGGCAAGACGAACTCGATCGCGTGGACGGCGCACTTCCTCGCCGACCTCCACGACGCCGAGAACAAGAAGATGTTCGACACCGTCGTCGTCATCTCCGACCGCAACGTGATCGATGCGCAGCTGCAGGACGCCATCTTCGGGTTCGAGCGCACGACGGGCGTCGTCGCGACCATCAAGGGCGAGGCCGGCAGCAAGAGCGGCGAGCTCGCCAAGGCGCTCAAGGAAGGGAAGAAGGTGGTGGTCTGCACCATCCAGACCTTCCCGTTCGCGCTCAAGGAGGTCCGAGAGCTGGCGGCGACCGAGGGCAAGCGCTTCGCCGTCATCGCGGACGAGGCGCACAGCTCGCAGGCGGGCGAGGCCGCGAGCCAGCTGAAGGCGGTGCTCACGGCCGAAGAGCTGGCCGAGCTGAGCGATGGCGGCGAGGTCAGCAGCGAGGACGTGCTCGCGGCGCAGATGTCGTCGCGCGCTCAGGACGTCGGCATCACCTTCGTCGCGTTCACGGCGACGCCGAAGAACAAGACGCTCGAGCTCTTCGGCACGCGTCCCGACCCGACGCGCAAGCCCGCGCCCGACAACGTGCCGGTGGCGTTCCACGTCTACTCCATGCGGCAGGCGATCGAAGAGGGCTTCATCCTCGACGTACTACGCAACTACACGCCCTACTCGCTCGCCTTCAAGCTCGCGCACTCCGTCGGCCCGAACGGCGAAGGCGGCAAGGAGATCGACAGCGAGGTCGAGCGCGCCGCCGCGCTGAAGAAGCTCATGGGCTGGGTGCGGCTGCATCCGTACAACGTCGCGCAGAAGGTCGAGGTCGTCGTCGAGCACTACCGCAGCTACGTGCAGCCGCTGCTGCACGGGCGCGCGAAGGCGATGGTCGTGGTGAGCAGCCGCATCGAGGCGGTGCTCTGGCAGCTCGCGATCCAGAAGTACATCGCGAAGCACGGCTACAAGATCGGCACGCTCGTCGCGTTCTCGGGCGAGGTCATCGACATCAAGAGCGGGCCCGACCCGTTCACCGAGCAGAGCAAGATGCTCAATCCCGGCCTGGCCGGGCGCGACATCCGGAAGGTCTTCGCGGGCGCCGACTATCAAATCCTGCTCGTCGCGAACAAGTTCCAGACCGGGTTCGATCAGCCGCTGCTCTGCGGCATGTATGTCGACAAGCGGCTCGCCGGCATCCAGGCGGTGCAGACTCTGTCGCGCCTGAACCGCGCGCATCCGGGCAAGGACACGACCTACGTCGTCGACTTCATGGACCAGGCGGAAGAGGTCATCGAAGCGTTCCGCACCTACTACAAGACGGCGACGCTCTCGACGACGACGGACCCGGACCTCGTCCTGAACCTGCGCGCGAAGCTCGACGGCGCGGGGCTCTACGACGACCACGAGGTCGAGCGCGTCGTGAACGCGGAGATGGACCCGCAGTCGAAGCAGGCCGACCTCGTGCGCGCGGTCGAGCCCGTCGTCGATCGCGTGACGAAGCGCTTCCGGCAGGCACGCGAAGACGAGCGCAACGCGCGCGAGCGCAACGACGACGTCGCAGCCAAGGCCGCGAAGGACGCACAAGACGCCATCGTCCTGTTCCGCTCCGACATGGGCGCGTTCGTCCGGCTCTACACGTTCCTCTCCCAGATCTTCGACTACGGGAACACCGCGCTCGAGAAGCGCGCGATCTTCTTCCGCCGCGTGCTCCCGCTGCTCGAGCTGGGTCGCGAGCGCGAGACCATCGACCTCTCGAAGATCCGCCTCACGCACCACGTGCTGAAGGAGCGCCCGCGCGCCGTGATGCCGCTCGGGGGTCCCGCCCCGAAGCTCGACCCGCTGACCGAAGCGGGCGCGGGCAGCATCCAGGAGAAGCAGAAGGCCTGGCTCCGCGAGATCATCGAGAAGGTGAACACGCTCTTCGACGGCGAGCTCAGCGAGAGCGACAAGCTCGTCTACGTGAACGACGTCATCAAAGGAAAGCTCCTTGAGTCGGCGACGCTCGCGAAGCAGGCCGCGAGCAACACGAAGGAACAGTTCGCGACCTCGCCCGACCTACGCAACGGCCTGAAGGACGCCGTCATCGAGGCGATGGACGCCCACAACACGATGAGCACGCAGGCGCTCAACTCGGAGAAGGTGCTGGCCGGGATGCTGGAGATCCTGTTGAACCACACGGACCTCTGGGAAGAGCTGAGGAAGAAGAGCGCGTAGCGGAGGTCGGACATGCGACGAGCGGGCAAGGGACATCCGCGACCGATAGCGTCAGCGAAGGCATTGGTTGTGACAGACGGTGTGCTGGTCCCGGCATCGACCTAGACAGCCGGAGTCACCGTGCCCCCGAGCGCACGTCGCGTTGCAGCTGTCGAGCTCCTCGGTGCATGCCCGCTCGCAGGCCTCATCTGCCCGGCCCGGCGTGCAGACACCGCCGACGCACTGCGTCCTTCCGGGGCATCGGTTCTCACAAGATCCGCAGTGCTGTTCGTCGAGGGATGTATCCACGCAAGACTCGACGGTCGACGTGCCGCCCGGCGTCTCGTCCGAACACTCGGTCCCGCTGGTGCAGCGCGCCCGATCGCTCATCTCGGAACGGATCAGGCATCGCATCAGAAGGATTTGCTCGGGCGAGAAGTGATCTCGGCAGTTGTCGTAGTACGACATGAAGTTCGACATGTCGGGCTGCGAGCCATCCGCGCAGGTCTGCGGGCACGGAAGCAGGGCACATGTGCCGGCTGCGTGACCGTACGTGCCGGCATCTACGCCGGCCGGAGCCTGGTAGCAGACGGGGCCAACGCCCGTTATGGGGTCTGTGCGACCTGGGTCGTATGGAGTGTCCGAGATCTCGTCGCCGTTGTAGTTCTGGTCACCGTCGTGCTCGCTGTTGACCACACAGTCGAATGTGTGCCGCAAGCCAAGCAGATGACCAAATTCGTGGATGAGGGTCCGCCAGTTCGTGTTCCCCGGGGCCCACAGGACGCCTCGGTCCGTTTGGGTGTAGCCGCCGGTGGGCTGGTTGTCGATATCGATGGAGTTGACGTAGACGAGCCAGAGATTGTCGGAGTTCGACCAATGTCCTCGCGCCGTTCCCTCACTGGCGTCGAACGGCAGGGAGCTCGACACGGTATAGCTATTGAGGACGAAGCGAATCTGCGCGGACTCGAACACCTGGTTCAGGGTCGCAAAATCGGTCACGACGGCATCGTTGGCGCGGACGGCGTCGCCTGTCGCCGGCGTGCGAGCCGTAACGACATCCACGGGAATCTCGCGCCAGCCGTGCTGTGAACCGCCTTCCTCCCCTCGGATGATGGGGTTCAGACATTGCGTGACTGCGAGCGAGCGCGCTGGTCCGACAGGAAGCTCGGGACCAGAGAAGTAACATTCCTCTACGACCACAGGCGGAGGCGTAACCGGCGTATCAACGGGGACTGGGTCAGCGGCGGGCGGGCTCGCCGGACTTGGCTCCTCTCCGCCGCAGGCGAAAGGCCGATTCAATAGCCCAGTCAAGAAGCGGTCGCCTGCACAGGGGTCGCATGCGGTCGCCAGCAGAAAGAACGTGATTAGGGAGGCGATGTTGCGTTGCATAATCCGATTCAGTCGATCGCGTGACAGCGCACGAACAAGGCCGAGCCTTCGCTGCGAGCATACCCATGCGACCCGCGAGCCTGTTGCAGAACCGAGTCTCGCCCGTTAACCGCACGCAGGAACGAGCGAGGCGTAGCGCCGTGACAAAGGTCAGGCGTAGCACCGTGACAAAGGTCAGGGACGGACCGCCATGCTGAGCATCGGGTACACGGTGTTCAATGTGTCGGGGACCCAGACGGACTCGCCGTTGACCACCGTGTCGCCGGACCAACTCGTCCCGTCGGAGGAGGACACGACGAGAAGCAGCGCGTCCGGCGCCGCCTTCGTGTAGGCCAAGAAGAGGTTGTCCCCGTAGCTGGTGAGGGTCGGACTGGTGTTGCTGCGGTGGTCGGCCACTGGCGTGCTGTCGCCCCACGTTTTGCCGTCCTCGGATGAACGGATGACCAGGTCTCGGTGTCCGTTCGTGACGTAGGCCAAGCGAAGCCGACCTTTGAAGGAAGCCAGAGCGGGCGTACCGATGATCGGGCTCCCACCGAGCGAGAGCGGTTCGTCCCACGTACTGCCGTCGTCCGATGCGCTCAGCTGCAGCCCGTACACGCCGATGTACGCCGCGTGGAGTCGACCGGCATGAGACGCGATCGCGCAGGCGCCGAGGAGGGCGGGAACGGGGATGGAGCTGGGCGACGACCAGCTCAGCCCGTCGGCCGACGAACGCACCTGGATCGTCGCGCCATAGGTGTTCGCGCAATACACGCGTCCTTGGTGCTCACAGAGACTTGGGCTCGAGTGAGAGTTGCCAGTCACGTGGGAGCTCGCGGAGAGCGCGCCCGGGCTCGACGAGGTCGCGGTCCGCAAGTTTGCGCCAGCGTCGCTCCAGGCGACGACCATGGAGGCGCCGAACCTGGTGATGCATGGCCCCGAGTACTCGGCGCAGCCTTCCCCGGTCGCGATGTTGTTGTTCCAGCCCGACCCGTCTTGAGACGTCACGACGAGCGGCTGTCGGCTTGAGTTGTTGGCGGCGAAGATGATCTCGAGGGCGCTCATGTTCTCTTTCCACGCGGTCGACAGAGACCGGCGTTGTACCCTTCGTCAGCAAGGCCGAGGCCACGCGCAAGCGGCGTATCTGAGCCGCGAAGCAGCTGGTCTGCCGAGAGGACCACGCTTCGTGCGCGCTCACATGCGCGAGTTGCGCATCGTGTTGCGCAGGCAGTGCGCTCGTGTTCGCGCCGCGCATCGCGCTGAAGTCGGAGGAGTGACGCCGGCGCCACGCGAGCCCAGCTCGCCATCCGTGGATTCGCGCGTCAGTCCGTGAGGTCCGCCAGCGTCCTGCCCGGATGGAGCAGGTGCGGCATTGGCGAGCGAGGGGCGCGGCGGGGTACGGTTCACCCGTGACGGCGCGCGACTACACGATCCACGTCGAGGGGCTGGAGGCGTTCGACCTCTCGCTGACGGCGCTGCGCGATCTCTGCGGCGTGCTCGCCGACGGGGCGCTGCGCTCTGCGCGGCTCAGCGTCGAAGGGCGCAGCGTCGCGAGAGGCGCCGCGCCCGACTGGCTCGTCCGCGCCGCCGACCTGCGCGTGACGCGTTTCTCGGCCGGGTCGCTCGACCTCGGGCTCGAGGCGCGACGGCTCGTCGATGTCGAGCCGGAGCTCTTCGCGCAGCAGACACTCTTCGAGGGCGGGCTCGATCCCGATCGCACCGCGCTCGACCTCTTCCTCGACGCAGCGGACGACGCGGCTGCGGGCAACCGGGACAGCGATCGGCTCGACCCCGGCGTCCTCGACGTCCTCGCGCGCACCGATGCGCTCTTCGGCGCGGGGGCCACCCTCCTCACGGTCGAGAGTGGCGGACGCGCCCGCCCGGTGCGCATCGACGCCGCGCGCGCGACGCGCATGAGGCAGATGGCCGCCGAGACACCGGTCGAGCGGGTGACGCGCGTCCGCGGCGTGCTCGACTCGCTCACGGTGAGTAGCGAGTCGATGACGCTTCGGCTCGAAGATGGCCGCGTCCTTCGGGGCCACGTCGGTGCGCTGGGTGTCGCCTCCGTTCGGGAGCACCTCGGCAAGGCCGTCGTGGTCGAAGGCCTCACGACGTTCCGTCCGTCGGGCGATGCGCTGCGGATCATCGCCGAGAGCGTGTGGACCGCGTCCGACGGAGACGTCGTGTGGGCGAAGCTGCCGCACGTGGATCCGGTCTCGACGCGCGTCCGTTCCATCGCGCCGCCCGCAGGCGCAGGCCTCGACCGCTTCTTCGGCACCTGGCCGGGCGACGAGACCGACGAGGAGCTCGCCACCGCGCTGGCCCAGTTCTCGTGAGGCGCGAGAACGAACCGCTGGTACTCGACACGAACGTCGTCGTCCACTGGCTTCGCGGTGGCGCAGGCGCCGATGCGCTCCGGGCGACGTACGACCTCGGCGCGCGACGCCCACGCCCGGTGATCCCGGTCGTCGTGAAGGCGGAGATCTCGACCGGAGTGGTCCGCAAAGCGGACCCGACACAATTGTGTCGGCCCGGCTTGCCGGGCACTCCGGTAGAGATGATGTCGTTCGCGCTCCAGCGCGGCTGGGGACCGGCGAAGATGGAGCGGCTGAGCACGCTGCTCCGCGAGCTGCCCGTGGCGGACATCTCGTCGGAGCCGGTGCTCGAGGCGTATGCGCTCCTCGACGACTTCACCATCCGCGCGGGGCGACGCATGGAGAAGAACGATCTGTGGATCGCCGCGGTCGCGCGCGTGCTCGGGGCGGTGGTGCTCACGACCGATGCGGACTTCGACGTGCTCCATCCGAGCCAGGTCCAAGTCGAGCGCCTCGACGCACGAACGCTCACGGCGATGTGAGAGCGAGTGGCGACTCGTCAGTCCGAAGTGCGTTCGTCGCGCGAGCAGGCGTACGATCGCGGGGTGCGTGCTCTCGTCGTCGTGCTCGCGCTCTCGTTCGCCGCATCGGCGCGGGCGCAGCTCACGGCGCCGCTGTCGATCGCGCTCGGAGAGGGTGTCTCGGTCGAGGCCGTCGGGGCGAGCCTCGTCTGGGAGCCGCGGGGGTTCACGTTCGGCGACGAGAGCGGGCTCGTGTTCGCGGCGACGTTCGCGCGCACGGGGAGCGGTCGCATCGTCGCCGTCGCGCCGCACGCGGGAATCGGGGGATGCGCGTTCCTCTTCACCGACGATCTCGGGGCGCACTGGTCGGCCGTCGCGTGGCCGGTGAGCGACCCCTGGACGCCGACGGCCGCGGACTGTCGCGGGTCGACCGCTGCGAGCCGACCGTCGCGCTATCGGCCGCTCGTGCTCGCGTTCGATCCCGGCTCGCGTCACGGCGTCGCGACGACGTACGACGGTCGCGTGCTCTCGACCGAGGACGACGGCGCGCATTGGGTCGTGCGTCGCACCGGCACGCCGGGCATCGTCTCCGCATGGGTCCGTGGGCACACGGCCGTCTTCCTCGATGGCAGAGGGCAGCTCTGGCGCTCCCCCGACGGCGGCTTCGCCTTCGAGACGATCGGCGACCCGGTCGGCCGCGTCGAGGTCGCCGGTGCCGAGCTGCGGATGTACCAAGGGGATCGGTTGCTCGGGCGCGTCGATGGGCGCGGGCTCGAGCACGCGCGCTGAACGGCGGACCCTCACCCCGACCCGAGCCTGCCCGAGCCGCCCGAAGCGGGAGAGCGAGTCGAGCTCATCGCTCGCGCTTCGGTGTCGTCGCGGCGCTCGTCAGCTCTCGACTCCGTTGTGCTCGGCCTTGGCGACCGAACGCAGATGCGGCGCGGGCTCGGCGCTCCCCATGCGGATCACGCAGAGGCTGTCGCGTACGGGCCAGTGCACTTCGAGGTCGCGGCTGCGGCCGAGCTCGTCGAGAGCGCGCATCACGCCGGGGAATCGCGGCGTCGCGTCGTGCACGAGCACCAGACCGCCGGGACGCACCCGTCGTCCCCAACGCTCCAGATCGAGCTTGGCGCCTTCGTATCCGTGATCGCCGTCGATGAACGCGAGATCGAACGCTTGCAGCGATGGATCCGTGCTCGACAGCAATGCGGAGTCGCTCGAGAGCGCCCGATGGAGCGTGACGCAGTCCCGCGCCGGTCCCACGTTCTGCCAGAACTTCGCCTCGTATCCGGCCAGATCGACGACGCGCTCGATCGCCGTGAAGGCCCGGGGAAACGACCCCGGCAAGTGACGAGCGATCCCGTTGCGCAGGAGCTCGCTCGACCACTTCATCGGATCGATGACCACGACCGAGCCGCCGTGCTCGCGCACGGCATCGGCCATCACGCGCGTGGTCTGACCATGGAAGGCGCCGATCTCCAGGACGCGGCGTGCGCGCAGCGCGCGGATCGCCCCGACGATCAAACCCTTCTCGAACTCCGTCGTCGTGATCATCGATTCCTCTGCAGTGGGACGTTGGCGGTCGTCGATCCTCGGTGGCCGCGAGGCACCTGGCCGAGCCTTCGCGGCATTCGTGACGGCGCCACCACCGCACCCACAGGGCCAGCCTCGATGGTCGCGAAAGCGGGCAAACATCTCGCTTCGACTGGGGCAGCGCGTCTCGCCCGAGCGAGGCGGTCGCGATCCCGACGCTCGTGCGTAAGTTCCTCTCATGCCCATCTTCCACATCGATCTGCTCGACGACGGCGTGGCGCCCGACCCTTCGTTGCCCAAGCAGTTGGCCGATGCGTTCGGCGCGCTCTTCGGTGCGCCCGAAGGCCACGTCTGGGTGCGCGTCACGCGCTGCCCACCCGACGCGTACGCGGAGAACGGCACCGGCGCCGTGCCGCGCTGGGCGTTCGTGCGCGTGATCCTGCGCGCGCTGCCGCCCGAGATCCGGCCCGCAGGCTTCAAGGGGATGCCCGACGCGGAGGCTCTTGCGGGCCGCGCGTACGCGATCGCGGAGATCGTCGCCGCACGCACCGGTCGCGCGCTCGAGGACGTGCACGTCTACTTCGATCCGCCGGCGGCCGGGCGTATCGCGTTCGGCGGAGAGCTCGTGCCCTCGACACCGAGCGAGTGACGCGCGGCCTCGGACGTTCTGGTGACCCGGGACGCGGTCTTTCCGCTAACTTCCGGCTTCGCTCCCGTTCACGTCGTCGATGCCTCCTCCTTCGTCCGAAACGCTCGCTCCCGGTACCGTCCTCGGCGGTCGCTATCGCATCGAAGGGGCGCTCGCACGCGGCGGCATGGGCGCCGTGTACCTCGCCCTCGACGACAAGCTCGGCCGCAACGTCGCCATCAAGGTGCTCCGCGCCGAGCTCGGCGAAGACCACACGGCGCACAAGCGCTTCGAGCGCGAGGCGGTGGTCGTCGCCAAGCTCGCTCATCCCGGCATCGCGCAGGTGCTCGACTTCGGGGAAGCCGCGGACGGCGCGTCGTACATCGTGCTCGAGCGTGTGCCGGGCGAGACGATCTCCGCGATCCTGAAGCGCCAAGGACGCCTGCCCCCGGCGCGCGCCGCGGAGATCACTCGCCAAGCGCTCGATGCGCTCTCGGCCGCGCACGCCGTCGGTGTCGTGCATCGCGACCTCAAGCCAGGCAACCTCATGGTGTTCGCCACCGGCGTCGATCGCGAGGCGGTGAAGGTCCTCGACTTCGGCATCGCGCAGCTCATGCAGACGGACGCGTACACGCGTCTGACCCAGACCGGGGCGTTGATCGGCACGCCAGCGTTCATGGCGCCCGAGCAAGCGATGGGCATGCCGACCGACGTGCGCACCGACGTGTACGCGATGGGCGTTCTGCTCTACTGCATGCTCAGCGGTCGTCGCCCGTTCGAGGGCACGCCGGTCCAGATGCTCGAGGCCATCCTGCGCGATGTGCCCGAGCCGCTCTCGACGCGCACGCCCGACGTGCCGAGGGAGCTCTCGCTCGTGGTGGAGCGCGCGATGCAGCGCGATCCATCGCGCCGCTTCGCATCGGCCACCGAGATGTCGAGCGCCGTCGCGCGCGCGCAGCGGACGACACCTGCGCCGCCGACGGGCGCATGGGCGAGCCCCGTGCCTCAGTCGAGCGCGGGCTCGGGCTCGTCGATGTCGCCGGCCTCGCTGCTCGCGGTGCAGTCGCTACCGTCGATCGCATCGACGGCCTCTGCGTCGATGGCCGCGACGCAGTCCGTGCTCTCGCAGCGCGCGACGTCGTCGATGCCGAATGCGTTCGATGCCGCGAGCGCACAGGCCTCGACGATGGGCGTGCCGAGCACGCTCACGGGCAGCGCCCCGAAGCGGCCACTGCTCACGCGCAATCGCATCCTCGTGCTGCTCTTGGTCGCGGCGCTGGGCGGCGCGCTCTCGCTCGCGATCGCGGGCGTCGCGCTCTACGTCTTGTGGCCTTCGATCGCGGCGAGGACGGCCGGTGCATCTCCGACGTCGCCGACGGTCTGGCCCAGCGCGGGCCCCTCGAGCGCTGCGATCGGCGGTTCGGTCTGCGTCCAGGCCAGGGAGTGCTGCGTGGCCTATTACACCCACATGGGTGGGCCCGTGAGTACATGCGACATCTACGGGACTGTCTCGTACGAAACGAACTGCGCGCAGGCTCTCGAGCAATTCCGTAGCGGCCGCTACGTCCCGCCCGAGTGCGCCGCCGACCCCACGACCGAGACGTCGGTCGCCGCGGGCGATGCGTGCATGCGCGCGTACACGTGTTGCCTCGGCTGGGCGCGCAGCGACAGTGGCCGCGTCAGCATCTGCGCCGAGCTGCTGGGCTCGCACGACGCGGCGTACTGCGACGCGCAACGCGCCCACTACGCGCCGCTCACGAGCCCCATGTACTGCCGCTGAACGAGACGCTGGCTCTGGCAGCGCGACTCGACGCACGACTCAGCGGAACACTTCGGCGACGCGCTCGATGTCTTCGCCCTGCGCGCTGAACTTGTTCACGTCGACCACGACCGTGCCGAGGATGTGATCGTGGATGCAGCGGCGGGATGCCTGGAACACGGTGACCGCGTTGATGAGGCCGAGGATGCGAGTGGCATTCGCCACGAGGAGCAATCCGTCTCGGAAGAAGCAAGCGCGCCATGGGCCGACGGGTGATCCGTCCACGGCGAGCACGCGTGTGCCGGCGACGCGCTTGCCGAGGGTCTGGCCGGTGCTGCGCAGCTGCGTCAGCTGCAGCAGGGCGTAGAGGCCGAAGCCGAGCACGAGACCCGCGAGCATCCAAGGCCCGACGCTCTCGCCGCTGTCCGTGACCGCGAACGCCAGCGCCGCGCCGATCCCGATCGGCAGGATGAGCACGAGGTTGTCGATGAAGCGCCCCGTGAAGCGCTGACCTGGGCTCGCGAGCGCTTCTTGCTCGACCATGTCTTCGTCGTACACGGGCGCGTGGGGTGTTTGCAAACCGAAGTTCGTTCGTCGCGCGAGCAGGCATACGCTCGTGTGGTGCGTGCTCTCGTCGTCGCGCTCGCGCTCTCGTTCGCCGCATCGGCGCGGGCGCTCTCGGAGAGGGTGTCTCGGTCGAGGCCGTCGGGGCGATGGGCTAGGTCGGGCTAGGGTGAGGGCTGTCCTCTTCGCGTCAGCGCGTGACGCTCTTCTCGGCGCCCTGCTAGCATCCGGCCCTCCCGATGGCGCACCTGGAATTCGAGAAGCCGATCGTCGAGCTGGAGCAGCGGATCCGCGAGCTCAAGCTCTACGGCGTTCGTGAGAAGTCGTTCGAGAACGAGCTGGCCAAGCTCGAGGAGAAAGCGGTCTCGCTCTCTCGCGAGATCTACGCGGACCTCTCGGTCTGGCAGAAGGTGCAGCTCTCGCGGCATCCCGATCGTCCGTACTTCCTCGACTACGCGGAGCGGCTCTTCGAGGACGTGATCGAGCTGCACGGCGATCGCGCGTTCTCGGACGACCCGGCCATCATCGCCGGCTTCGCGCGGCTCGACGGGCAGACCGTCGCCGTGATCGGGCACCAGAAGGGACGCACCACCAAAGAGAAGGTGCGGCGCAACTTCGGGATGGCCCATCCGGAGGGCTACCGGAAGGCGATGCGCATCATGGAGCTCGCCGACCGATTCAAGCGGCCGGTGCTCACGTTCATCGACACTGCGGGCGCGTATCCCGGCATGGGTGCCGAAGAGCGCGGACAATCGGAAGCGATCGGGCGCTCGCTGCTCGTGATGTCGCAGCTGGGCGTGCCCGTCATCGCGACGGTCATCGGCGAAGGCGGCTCCGGCGGCGCGCTCGCGCTCGGCGTCGCGAACCGCGTGCTGATGCTCGAGTTCGCGACGTACAGCGTCATCACGCCCGAGGGCTGCGCGTCGATCCTCTGGCGCGACGGCGCACGCGCGCCGGAAGCGGCCGGGCAGCTGAAGCTCCTCGCGACCGATGCGAGCCGGCTCGGCATCGTCGACACGATCGTGGCCGAGCCCACCGGCGGCGCGCATCGCGACGCCGACGACGCGGCGCGACGGCTCGGTGAGGTGCTGCGCAAGGAGCTCGCGGGCCTCAACGCCGCGCACCCCGACACGCTGCGCGACGAGCGCTACGCGAAGTTCCGCGCGATGGGCGTCGTCCTGGACGAGCACAGCAACGGTACCAAAGCTTGAGGACGGCAGGAGTGCTCGGTCGCGGAGGACCCGGACGGGAGCGGGCGTCGAGCCCGCGGACGGTAGGGGCCGGAGCGGCCGAGCCGACGCAATTGCCTGAAGGAGTGCTCGGTCGCGGAGGACCCGGACGGGAGCGGGCGTCGAGCCCGCGGACG
>CAYSCF010000169.1:0-14504 GCA_964429305.1 uncultured Sandaracinaceae bacterium
GGGGGGGTCGAGGGTGGGGAAACCAGGGGTTTCCCCGCCTTCGGGCCGCGCGGCCTGAGCGCTCCCGAAGGGCACATCGAAAAGAGAATGGAAGAGAAGCCGCGCGGAGCCGTCCGCAAAGAGAGCGAGAGACGAGAGCGAGAGCGAGAGCGAGAGCGAGAGCGAGAGCGAGAGCGAGAGCGAGAAGAGGCGAGCGCCTCCGGAGCTAGTCGATTTTGGGAAGGCCCAGCGCGTAGTACATCGCTCGTTCGCCGCCGGTCGCCGTCTGCGCGAGGAACGCCACGTCGTCGTCGAGCGTGCTCGCCAGCATCGCGATCGCGCCTTTTGCCTCGAGCGGAAGCTCGTCGCCGTCCTCGGGCGTCACCGTCACCGCCTTCAGCGCCGCGCGCGCGTCGATCGAGAGCGTGACCAGCTTCTCCTTCGCGAGCGCGATCGCGTCCGCCAGCGTGCCTTCTCGATCCACGAGACCGTTCTCGAGCGCGGCGTGACCGGACCAGACGCGGCCCCGTGCGAGCGGCTCGACATGTTCTTCGGGTCGCTTGCGGCCCTTGGCGACGACGCCGACGAACGTTCGGTAGAACGCCTCCGTCTCGCGATCGAAGAGCGCGCGCTCCGCCTCGTCGGCGTCGCGCGGGTTCGTCATCAAGTCCGCGTGCGGCGCGCGACGGATCACTTCCGTTCGCACCCCGAGCTTGTCGAGCAGGCCGGTCGTGACGAGGCGCGCGCTGATGACGCCGATCGATCCGGTGATCGACAAGCGGCTCGCGACGATCGCGCTCGCGGGCGCCGCGACGTAGTAGCCGCCGCTCGCCGCGACGTCGCCGAAGCAGGCGATCACCGGCTTGCGCTCGGCGAGCAACTGCACCTCGCGATGGATCAGATCGCTCGCGAGCGCGGAGCCGCCAGGCGAGTCGACGTGGAGCACCACCGCGAGCGTTCGTGGATCGCGTGCCACGCGGCGTAGCGTCGGTACCAGCGCCGTTCGCGTCGCTCCGCGCCCGCTCGCATCCGCGATCGCGCCGTGCACCGGGATGACCGCGACGTACCGCGGCCTGCGCAGCGGCAGGAAGAAGCGGGACTCGGCCCGCGCGAGATAGGCGCCCGCAGGCACGAGCTTGCCCTCGGCGCCGATCGCCTTCGGCAGCTGATCGTCGAACGCGTGCCCGTCGATCAGACCGAGATCGATTGCCGCCTGCCCGCTCGCCGCGCCGAGCTCGAAGATCGCGCGCACCTTCGCCTCGTCGAGCCCCGGCCGCTCGCAGAGCGCATCGACGAGCGCGCGATCGAACGTGTCGAGCAGCGCGCCGAGCTGTTCGCGTTGCGGCTCGCTCATCTGCTCGGACGACACGGTCTCGGCCGCCGTCTTGTACGCGGCGCGTCGGTACACCTCGACGTGCACGCCGACCTTGTCGAGCAGGCCCTTGAGGTACCGCGAGCTCGCGCCCACGCCGATCACGAAGAACGGCGCGCCCTCGGTGCTGAGCACTTTGTTCGCGACCGATGCGAGATAGAGCTCGCGATTGCCGCCGCCCTGCGGAAGGTAGACGGCCACCTTCTTTCCGCCGCGTCGCAAGCGCGCGAGCTCCTGGCGCAGCGCATCGACGCGTGCCCAGCCCGCCGGCAATGCGCCGAGCTCGACGAGCAGCCCTTCGCGCGCCGGGTCCGCGAGGATCGCATCGACCAGACGCGCGACCGCCCGCACCGACGTCGGACGTCGACGACGCAGTGCCGGCACGAACCGCGCGAGCGGGCTCCAGGGATGCGTCGGGACGTCGATCTCGCTCAGACCATCGGCAATCTTCGCGTGCACCCAAGTCCCGCGCGGCCGTCCCAGCCACCGCAGAAAGAGCCACAGCGGCCAAAAAGGCAGCCGGATCAGATCGTAGAGCGCGCGGAGGAGGATTCGCAGCACGGGCAACCTTAGCTCCGATCGCCGCGGGCGCGCGGCCTCGCGTCCGGCCCGAACGGCGAGGGGACAGGTCGAGAATTCGGAAGCCCTCGTCGCCCTTTACCCGCCGCTCCGATCGGTGGTACCAAGGTTCGCGTTCTGGTTCGAAACAGAGCGTCCCGCGTTCACTCGCCGGGACCGCTCGGAGGAGCTCATGGCGAATCCGCCCAACATGGTGATGTACGAGGAGGAGTTCAACCAGATCCAGGCCATCGTGGTGCGCCTGGCGAAGGAGGCGAACGCTCGCGTCGTATTCGTCATCGACAAGAACGGGCAAGAGATCGCGAAGGCTGGCGAGACCGACCAGCTCGACACGACCTCGCTCGCATCGCTCACCGCCGGCAACATCGCCGCGACGGGCGGCATGGCGAAGCTGCTCCGGGAGAACGAGTTCACGACGCAGTCGCACGAAGGCGAGCGCGCGAACATCCACATCCAGATCGTGGGCAACCGCGTGATCCTCGTCGTCATCTTCGACAGCAAGACGAGCCTCGGGCTCGTGCGCTTGCGCGTGAAGAAGGCGAGCGAGGAGCTCAACCACATCTTCGAGTCGCTGCTGAAGAAGATTCAGGATCCGGCGCGCGAGACCCCATTCGCCGAGATCACCGACGACGACATCGACAACCTCTTCAACGACTGAGAGGCAGAGAACAGATGTCGTTCATCAACTACCTGTCGCGCGAGATCAACTGCAAGATCGTCTACTACGGCCCCGGCCTCTGCGGGAAGACGACGAACCTCCAGTACATCTACAACAAGACGAATCCCGACGCGAAAGGCAAGATGATCAGCCTCGCGACGGAGACCGAGCGCACGCTCTTCTTCGATTTCCTGCCGCTCGCGCTCGGTGAGATCCGCGGCTTCAAGACGCGCTTCCACCTCTACACGGTGCCTGGCCAGGTCTTCTACGACGCGAGCCGCAAGCTCATCCTCAAGGGCGTCGACGGCGTCGTGTTCTGCGCGGACTCGCAGATCGCGCGTACGGAAGCGAACCTCGAGTCGATGGAGAACCTGCGCACGAACCTCGCGGAGCAGGGCTACTCGCTCGACAAGCTTCCGTACGTCGTCCAGTACAACAAGCGCGACATGCCGAACGTCGCGCCGGTCGACGAGCTGCGTCGCGTGCTGAATCCGGGCGGCGTGCCGGACTTCGAGGCGGTCGCGAGCACGGGCATCGGCGTGTTCGAGACGCTGAAGGCGGTCGCGAAGCTGGTGCTGACCGAGCTGCGTCGCGGCGGCGGTTGATTCGGCGCGCCATGCGGCGCACGTCGATCGCCGTGCTCGTGTGGGTCGTCGCTTCCGCCGCCTCGGCGCAGAGCGAACCGTCCTGGGTCGGTGAGCATCCGCTCGACCCTTCCGAGCGCCCGCACGTCTCGGCCACGTGGCACGGCTCGAACGTGTCGATCGTGGCTGCGGTTCCGTTCGCGTGTGGGGCGCAGGCCTCCGCGACGAGCCGGGTCCACGACACCCGAATCGTGATCGACGTCGCGCCCGTCGCGACCGGCGGTCCGCAGTGCATGCACGAGCTGAGAGTGACGGTTCCGGGGCCAGCGCTCCCGTTCGGCGCGCGCATCGCGCTGGTCGCGCGAATCGCGGGGCGGCCGATCGCGCGTGGGCGCGTCGAGCACACGCCCGAGCACGTGATGCCGCCCCCTCGGCACTGAGAGGGGGTGTGAGTCCGAACATTTCGTTCTCTACCCGCCGTGCGCTCGGCTGCGGTTCGCGCGCTATGGTCCGCGCATGAAGACCTTGCCTTTCCTCTTCGCGCTGGCCCTCGCGCTCGTGGCGGGATGCCGTCCGCAGAACGCGACCGGCAGCTGTCTGCGCGCCGATCACAGCCGCTGCACGGACTACTCGGAGCGAGCCGACTACGTGTCCGAAGCGTCGGACGAGTGCGTGCTGAACGGCGACACGTGGAGCGACGACCCCTGCAGCACGACCGGCTACGTCGGCGCGTGCCGGACGTCGAGCGGCGACTCCGTCGAGACGGTGTGGTCGCTCGATCACAGCCGCACGTCGACCGAGATCCAGTCGGCATGCGTCGTGGCGAACGGCACGTTCATCGCGGCCTCCTCGCCCTAGACTTCGGGTGCGCACGCCGCGTCGGCGACCGCCTCGATCGTGATCGCGGTCATCGCCGCGCAGTAGTCGAGGTCGATGTTCGCCATCGTGTCGTGCGTGTCGTGGTAGCCGGTCCGATTGATGTCGTAGTTCTCCATGAAGAGCACGACCGGCACGCCGACGTCCGAGAAGGCCTGGCCGTCGGTGTTGTAGAGCGCCGACTTGGGCTCCCACTCGACGCGGACTTCGCCCGTGAGCGGCAGATGCGCGAAGGCCGGTGGCACGTGCTTGCCGTCGGGCATGCGCGCGGCGCGCCCGGCGCTCTTCCGATCCGGATGGTCGTTCCACTCCGAAGCGAGCCGGTTCCAGCGCACGTTCGCGCGATGTGCGCGTAGCGCGAGCCGCGCCGAGGCCGCTCCTTCGCCGGGCGCGATCTGGAAGATGTCGCGATCGTGATCGGCGTTGTGCCCGATCATGTCGAGCACGTACACGCCGACCACGCGAACGTCGTGGACGTCGCGCGCGCTGCCGTCCTCGGCCGTGAACGCGAGCCGTCCCTCAACGAGCTGCTGCGCGATCGCGCGCGCGCCGAGCGAGTCGGCCGGGAACTCTTCGCCCGTCAGATGCACGAGCCACACGTCGCGCTCGAGCTTGCCCGCGCGCGCGAGTGGCAAGAGCGCATCGGCCGCCATGAGCAGCGCCGTCGTCGCCGAGTGGTTGTCGTCCGCCCCGGCCGCTGCCGCCCGGAGACCATCGCCGCCCTGCTCGGCGTCGAAGACGTCTTCCATGTAGGCCGTGTCGTAGTGGTCGCCCATGATCACGGCCTCGCCGCGATTCTTCCCCGGGATGATGCACACGACGTTGCGCTCGGCCGGTGCGCTCTGGTTCTTCGCCCAGCCTTCCATCCACGGGTACTCGAAGTCCGTCTCCCAGCGGAACACGTGGTCGACGACCTCGGCGCGCCCCTTCATCCCGTGCTTCTCGATGAGCGCGCGATGTCGCACGTGCAGGTGGTCGCCCAGTGCCTCCAGATCGCGACGCTCCTCCACGTGGAGCTTCGCCTTCGCCGCGGCGGGCCCGCCGGTTCGTCCGCGATTGACGGCGATTCCGTCCGCGTTCTCCTTCTGTCGATAGGCGCCTTCGCAGAGCCCGCTGATCGATCGCCAGATCGTCTCTTCGAAGGCTCGCGGATCGGATCGCTGCAGCGTGATCGGCGTACCCGGGTCGTCCACGTCCGCGAGCAGGCCGCGCAACGTCGCCGAGAGCTGCGCGCCGCCGGCGCGTTCGCTGGCGAGATCCGGCAAGTGTGCGAGCCACCCGTCGAGCGACTGGCTCCTGCCGATCCGCAACAGCGCGCGCGCGAACGCCGGCGAGAGCGGCGTGTCGAGCAGCTCGCGCATCTCGAGCAGCTTCCGTGTGTTCTGGCTCGTCGTGTAGCGCAGGGCGCCCGGCTCGCGATCGAAGAGACGCGCGGACTGCGTGTACGCAGGGCGATCGAGAAGCAGCGGCGCCAGCGTGATCGTCCCCTCGCTCGGATGCTCGGCCGTGACGTAGCCGCGCGGGCCGCGCTCGTGGATCTCCGCCGTCGTTCCGTCCTTGCGGCGCGCGACGATCGGCAGATGCCAGTAGAGGTCGCGCTCGCCCGCGCGCATCGGCGGAAAGAAGAATCGATAGCCGAAGCGGCCGCCTGCACGCGTGGTCTCGGCGGCCTTCGTGATGCGCTCGCGATCGGCGCGCGGCCCGTCGAGCACGAGCTGGTAGTCCTGCGTCCAGATCTGCGCGTTGCGCGCCATCGGCTTGCCGTAGAGCTCGAGATCGTCCGGGTCGGTCGAGAAGAGCGCGACGCTGACCTTGTCGCAGTGCTTGCTCGTCTCCGTCGCGTGGCCGTCTCTCTCGTCGCGCGCGACGCGCTCCCACCGATGGGTTCGTCGCACGTGGGATCGGACCGTGTGCGCGTCGTCGTCGCTCGAAGCGACTGCGGTCCCGAGCTCGTCGAGCCATCCCGACTGCGGAATGCGGATCGTGCAGCTCTGCTCGACGCGCGGGAACAGATGAAGCAGCGGAATCTGCGTGGCGCGGGGGAGCGTCGTTTGGAGCGCGCGATAGCGAGGGTGATGGAAGAACACGAGGCTCGCGGGGGAGGGTGCGAGCACGAGGTCGCCCGCGATCGCAGCGCGTCGCACGTGCGCGGGCAGCTGCGCGAAGGGACGAAACGTGACGAGTGCCTTCACACCGGTCAGCGGCGCGTCGTCGGCGATGACGAGCGGCGCGAGCGCACGCGGCAGATCTCGCTCGCCCTCGAGGATACGCGCGCGCGCATCGAGACCCGACCACGCGAGGAGCGCATCGAACTGCTCGCGTGCCGCATCGCTGCGCGCTGGAAAGCTCGCCCAGAACGGGGCCGCGGCGCCGTCGTGGCTCGCACCGAAGAGCGTCCATCGCACGTTGCCGAGGTCGTCCTGGGTGCGGGACAGCGCGACCGACAGGAACAGGACGAGCGGGTCGCCTTTGAGCGCGCCGCGCGCACAAGCCTCCTGCAGATCGGCCGGCCAGGCGGGGTTGTCCGTGAGCAGCGTGCGCGAGAGCGCGTGCGAGGATCCCGAGAGCAGCCGCGCGAGCTCGTGCACGACGTGGCCGCCGATGCGCGCGACGCCCGCCTCGACTTCGTGCGCCATCTCTTCTTCGGTGATGTCGAGCGTGTCCCCGCGGCTCACCCGCGCCGTGTTGGCGGCGGCATCACGCCGCGGCGCGTACGGCTTGAGGCCGACGAGCGGCGGCGGCATGAACTCCGAGTACGCGCGCAGCGGGAAGCGGCCCTCTCCGCGATGACAGCGGGCAGCTTCTTCCTCGATCCGAGCCCAAGCGTTCGAAGTCATGACGAACGGTACCGAACGTGGCGCTCGCGTACCATCCTGCACCGATGCGCTACCGGATCGACTGGACGAGCGGCGATGCGACGCTCTCGGTGCGGGAGGCGACGCCCGCGGAGATCCGCGCGGCTGCGCCGGTGCTGGCGGCCTCGTACGACGACCCGCACAACGCGGCGATGATGGGCCACGACGAGCCCTTCGATGCCGAGGAAGTCGTGGAGCACTACGCCGATCTCGCCGACGAAGGCGGGCACGGCTTTCTCCTGTTCGAGAACGATGTCCTCGTCGGCGATGCGGATCTACGCGGCGTCACCGCCGACCATGCCGAGCTGGCGATCATGCTCTTGCCGCGGGAGACGCAGAGCCGCGGGCTCGGCACACGCTTCTGCACGATGATCCACGCGTACGCGTTCCGGACGCTGGGCCTCTCGCGGCTCTACGTCGCCATCTTGCCCGGCAACGCGGCCTCGCAGCGTCTGTTCGCGCGGCTCGGCTACGTTCCGGACGACTCGCCCGACGCGCGCGCGCTCGTCGACGACGACTCCGAGGTCACGCTCTCGCTCGACGCCTCCACGTTCGAGCACGCCGCCTCGATCGACGAGGTGCGCATCGAGCCCCGAGCCTGAGTCAGGCTCGGGCGATCTCGCGCAGCTCGTCCCAGTCGGTGACCTTGCAGCGGGGCGCGCCGTCCTTCGCGCGCTCGCCCTCGACCTTCTCGATCTTCTCCCAATCGGTGAAGGTCACCACGTTCACGTCGCGCTCCGCGAGCAGCGCGTCGATCGCAGCGCGCGGATCCGCCTTGGGCTCGCCGAGCTCCTTCAGCAGGCGTTCGGCGACCTCGATCGAGTCCTGCCGGTTCGTCGCGATGACACCGCTCGGGCCGCGCTTGGCCCAGCCGACCGCCCAGACTCCGTCTGCGACCTTGCCGTTCTCGTTCGGATAGCTCGTCGCGCCCTTCGGGATCGTCAGGCCGTCGAGCGGCTTCACGTGGTAGCCGATCGCCTTCACGACGACGCCCACGTCGAGCGTCAGCGTCTCGCCGGTGTCGACGGCCTTGCCGTTCTCCACGCGCGTCTTCTTCAGGACGAGCTTCTTCACTTTGCCCTCTTCGCCGAGGATCTCGTGCGGCGCCGAGTAGAAGAGGATGTGGAGGCGCGCGCGCTTGCTGCCGCCGTCGTTCTGCGAGTAGCCGCGGAGGATCTCGAGGATCTTCTCCTTGAGCTTCTGATCTTTGGGATCCTTGGCGTGGATCGACTCGGGTAGCTGCGTGCCGTCGACGACGGCCACGGTCTCGGCCAGCTCGCCCAGCTCGCGCAGCTCGACCGGCGTGAAGCTCGCCTCGCCCGGGCCGCGCCGGCCGATCATGTAGATGTCCTTGATGGGCGCCGCGGCGATGCGCTCGCTCGCATACGCAGGCAGATCGGTCTTCGTCATCTCGGACGGCGTGCGAGCCAGCACGCGCACGATGTCGACGGCGACGTTGCCGTTGCCGATCACCGCGACGCCGCCGCTCTGCGCCAGCGTGTTCACCAGGTCCGGATGCCGATGGCTCCAGTCGGGATGACCGTTGTACCAACCGCTCAGCTCTTGCGAGGTGAGCACGCCGTGAAGGTGCTCGCCCGGGATGCCGAGCTCGCGATCGGTCGGCGCGCCGATGGCGAGCACGACGGCGTCGTAGCGCTCGCGCAGCTCCGCGAGCGAGAGGTCTCGGCCCAGCTCGACGTCGCCCATGAAGCGCAGCTCGGGCCGCTTGGCCGTCCGCTGGAACACGCGCCACACGTTCTTGGTGCCCTGATGATCGGGCGCGACGCCGATGCGCACGAGGCCATAGGGCGTCGGCAAGCGATCGATGAGGTCGACCTTCAGCCCGGGACGCGTCTTGATGAGGTGCTCGGCTGCGTAGAAACCGCCGGGACCACTCCCGACGATCGCGATCGTGTGGCTCATGCGGCGCGAACCTTAGTACAGCGCCGCGCGAGTGGGAGCCCCTGATCGGCGCGAGCCTGCGGGCCAGCTCACATCGTCATCGTCATCACGCCGCAGACCGGTGTCTGTGGCGGCGCGCAGCCGGTGGGGAGACAGACCTGCTGGCACGACGTGCCGGTCCCGGCCGGGCAGCCCGTCACGAACGGGTCCTGTACGCAGCGACCCGTCCGCAGATCGCATCTCTCGAGGCCGTTGCACTGCACGCCGTCGTCGCAGGCGCTCAGCGTGCCGCAGTCGGCGCTCTCGCAGCTGCCATCGAGCGTGCAGATGGTCCCGACCATCAAGGTGCAGGCGGTGGGCGTGTAGCGGAGCGCACAGCCCGTGGGCATCACCAGATCACCGACCATGTTGCCGAGCGTGCCCGTCTGCGCGCAGTACGCCGTCGCGCACGCGAGATCTCCGACTGCGGCCTGACACACGCCGTCGTCGGCCGTGTGCGTGCAGCCGCTCGCGCCGCGGAGGGCGCCGGGATCGCAGCCATCGCTGGTGCAGTCCATCCCATCGCTGCACGCGCCCGCGTTCGGCGTGTGCGAGCAGGTGCCCACGCCGGCGGTGCTCACGGTGCACGTGTCGTCCGTGCAGCCGATCGCGTCTGCGCAGAGCGCGTCCATGCCCACGGGCTGGCATCCGTCGTCGCCCGGCACCGTGCTCGGCGCGCCGACGCACAGCGAGCGTGCGCAGTCGGTGGCGTTCGCGGGATGCGCCGCCGCGCAGAAGGCCGGGTCGCGCGTCACGCGGCAGCTCCCGCTCACGTACGAGAAGCCGATGCAGCTGTCCGTCAGCGTCGGGCACGAGTGCACGCACGTGAACGTCGCCGGATTGCAGACGTCGGTAGAGAGCGGGTCGCCGTCGACGCACAAGCTCGAGTCGCCGATCAGGTGGCAGACGCCGGACGAGCACTGCGTCGGGTCCACGCGCGCGCAGCTGCCGACCGCAGGTAGTGCGCACGCCGGCGCGCTGCACACGCCCGCCGTGCACACGGTCTGACACCCGTCGGGCGAGTGGATGCCGTGGCACTCGGCGGACGTGGTGCAGGTACCGCCTTGGCATCCGGTCGACGTGCACACCTGGCCGGCCGGACAAGCACCCTCGTAGACGCAGCTTCCGCTCGTCGGATCGCAGACGCCCGCCACGCCGCACGCGGGAGGACAGCTCGAGCGCGCCGTGATCGTGCAGCCCGTCGCGTCGGGCGACGAGCTCGGGATGCATGCGCTCGACGTGCAGCGATCCGCGTCGGCGCAGACGGTGTCGTCGCGGTTGTGCGAGCAAGTGCCGTCGTCGTTGCAGACGTCGCTCGTGCAAAGGATCGAGTCGTCGCAAGATCCCACGTCGAGCGTGCGCGTGCACTGCCCGGTCGCGGGATTGCACACGTTCGCGGCGCAGCCGGTGCTCGGTGCGCACGTCACGGGCGTGCCGGCGCCACAGCTGCCGGAGGAACAGATCTCCATGCCGTTGCAGTCGTTCTGATCGTCGCACTCGGCGTCGTTGCTGCAGTGCGTGGGCACGCACGCACCGGTCTCGAGGCACGTCGGCGTCGAGCCCGGGCATGTGCTCACGTGCGCGCAGTGATGATCCGTCGGATCGCAGACGTCGTCGGTGCAGGGGTTGTCGTCGGTGCAGTCGCTCGCGGACGTGCACGCGCGCCGACACTCTCCCGCGCCACCGCGCGAGACGCAGTCGGTGTTCCCCGTGCACGTGTCGTTGTGCTGACACGTGCCCGCGCTGCAGGAGTCGGCGGTGCACCGCAGGCCGTCGTCACAGCTCGATGCGCAGCCGCTGCCCGTGTCGGCGACGCTTCCGTCCATCGTGCTGGGCGGTCCGTAGTCGAGCGTGAGACCGCAGCCGGCGATCACGGCCGACGCACAGAACGCGAACAGCCAGACGAGAGTCCGCGCGTTCATCTCACACCTCCGAGAAGACAAGCGATGAGAGGATCGTACGCAGGAAACGTCGTCGCGCCAAGACGTGCGCGCGGGACTTGAATGTTGGATGCCGCTCGCGTTACGGGGGACGGATGAAGATCGCTGCACCCATCCCGGACGCACCTGCGCGCATGGATCGCGCGTCGATTCGCGCCTCGATCGTCGAGCACCTCGCGCACGGGCGCATGCGCGACCAGTACCGCGCGAGCCCCATCGACGTGATGCACGCGGTCGCGCGCGCGGCGCGAGATCGGCTCGCGGATCGCTGGCTCGAGTGCAGCAAGCACCAGTGGGACGCCGGTCAGAAGCGCGTCTACTACCTCTCGATGGAGTATCTGCCGGGCCGCTTGCTCCGCGATGCGCTCGCGAATCTCGGGATCCTCGACGAGACGCGCGCAGCGACGCTCGAGCTCGGTGTCGATCTCGACGAGGTGCTCGAGGTCGAGCCCGATCCGGGCCTCGGCAACGGCGGTCTCGGGCGTCTGGCGAGCTGCTTCCTCGACTCGATGGCGACGCTCGGCATCTGCGGTACCGGCTACGGCATCCGATACGACTACGGCATCTTCCGGCAGGCGATCGTCAACGGGCAGCAGAACGAAGAGCCGGACAGCTGGCTCTTGCACGGCTCGCCCTGGGAAGTGATCCGATCGGAGACGACCTATCGCGTCCGTTACGGCGGGCACGTCGTCGCACGGAAGGAAGCGAACGGTCAGACGACGTTCTCGTGGGAGGGCACGCAGGACGTGCTCGCCGAAGCGCACGACGTGCCGATCCCCGGCTATCGCAACGACGTCGTGAACTCGCTGCGGCTCTGGTGGCCGCGGCCCGTGATCGCGTTCGACCTCGCGCTCTTCAACGCGGGCGATCACGTGGGCAGCGTCGCCGCGCGCAACACGGCCGAGAACATCTCGCGTGTGCTCTATCCGAACGACTCCGGCCCCGCGGGCAAGGAGCTGCGCCTGCGGCAGGAGTACTTCTTCGTCAGCGCCTCGCTGCAAGACGCGGTCACGCGCCACCTCGCGCGCTGGGGCACGCTCGACGATCTACCCGAGCACAACGTCTTCCAGCTGAACGACACGCATCCCTCGCTCGCGGTCGCCGAGATGATGCGCATCCTGCTCGACGAGCACCGCTTCACGTGGGAGCGCGCATGGGCGATCACGCATCGCAGCTTCGCGTACACGAACCACACGCTCCTGCCGGAGGCGCTCGAGACGTGGCCGGTGCACATGCTCGATCGCTTGCTGCCGCGTCAGCTCGACATCATCCGCGAGATCGATCGGCGTCTCGGCACGCAGGTCGCGCTGCACTATCCGAACGACGACGAGCGCGCGGCGAAGATGGCGATCATCGAGCGCGGACCCCAGCCGCACGTCCGCATGGCGAATCTCTCGATCGTCGGCAGCTTCTCGGTCAATGGCGTCTCGGCGCTGCACTCGCGCCTCCTGCGCGAGCACATGTTCCCCGAGCTCGACACGTTCTTTCCCAATCGCTTCCGCAACAAGACGAACGGCGTGACGCCGCGACGCTGGATGGAGCAGTGCAACCCGGGGCTCTCGGCGCTGATCACGGAGACCATCGGCGAGGGCTGGGTCACGCACCTCGACAAGCTGGAGGCGCTCGCGCCGCTCTCGGTGGACGAGGCCTTCCAGGCGAAGTTCGCCCTCGTGAAGAAGGAGAACAAGGAGCGGCTCGG
The DNA here is from genome assembly GCA_964429305.1 of uncultured Sandaracinaceae bacterium. Classification (GTDB taxonomy): domain Bacteria; phylum Myxococcota_A; class Polyangia; order Polyangiales; family Sandaracinaceae; genus JBBSAT01. The sequence goes on from CAYSCF010000169.1 coordinate 12,484, forward strand.
CGCGTACCTGCTGCGCGAGCACGGCTTCGAAGCGCCGAGCTCGATGCTCTTCGACATCCAGATCAAGCGCATCCACGAGTACAAGCGGCAGCTCCTGAACCTGCTGAGCGTCGTGCGGCGCTATCTCGACATCAAGGCGGGCAAGAAGCCGGTCGCGCCGCGCGTGGTGCTCTTCGGGGGCAAGGCCGCGAGCGCGTACGACATGGCCAAGCGCATCATCCATCTCGCGAACGCGGTCGCGGCGACGATCAACGCGGATCCGGAAGCGCGCGAACATCTGCGCGTGCTCTTCGTCCCGAACTACCGCGTCTCGCTCGCGGAGAAGCTGATCCCGGCGGCCGATCTCTCGCAGCAGATCTCGACGGCGGGTCAGGAAGCGTCGGGCACGGGCAACATGAAGCTCGCGATGAACGGCGCGCTCACGATCGGCACGCTCGATGGCGCCAACGTCGAGATCCGTGACGCGGTCGGCGCGGAGAACATCTTCATCTTCGGCATGACGACCGAGGAAGTGCTCGCGCGCCAGGCCGCGGGCTACGTGCCGGCGGAAGAGGTCGAGAAGTCGTCGGGTCTGAGGGAGGTGCTCGAGGCGATCGCGAGTGGCGTCTTCTCGCGCGACGAGCCGGCACGCTTCAAGCCGGTCGTCGATGCGCTCGTCAACGGCGATCGCTTCCTCTTGCTCGCCGATCACGCCTCGTATTGGAAGACCCAGGACGACGTCGACGCGATGTACGTGCAGCCCTACGAGTGGACGCGCCGCGCGATCCTCAACGTCGCACGCATGGGCCGCTTCTCGAGCGACGCGACGATCCGAGACTACGCCAAGGACATCTGGGGCGTGCCGATCGGCTGAGCGACGCCCACGCGATCCCAGCGCGAGCGCCAGAGGTCCGTGCCAGACGTTTGGCGATGACCGGTTCTTGACGCGTCGATCCATGAAAATGGGCCGATTCGTGAACGGCACACCCGCTGCTACGGGCGGGGCACGATGAGTGTGCAGGACCAAGAAGAGCTCGACACCATGGACGGATCGCTCGCGCCGTCGCCGTGCTTGCTGGAGCCGGGGCGCGTCGTGGCGCGGCGCTACCGGCTCGGCGAGGAGATCGGGAGCGGCGCCGCGGGACGCATCCATCTGGCCGAGCGTCTGATCGACGGTCGCGAGGTCGTCCTCAAGATCTGCGCGGGCGTCGGCCGCGCGAGCCGCGATCGGATGCGCTCCGAGGCGCGCTCCCTCGCGTGGCTCGACCATCGCAACATCGTTCGCTTCGTCGAGCACGGCGAGTGCGGCGAGCTGGCGTTCGTGGCGATGGAGGCGGTTCGGGGCGAGAGCCTCGAGGCAGAGCTCGCGCGCGGCGAGATGTCGCGCGCATCGGCCGTGCTCTGTCTCTACGAGCTGGCGCAAGCCATCGATCACGTCCACGCACGCGGCCTCGTGCACCGCGACATCAAGCCCGCGAACGTGATGATCGAGAAGCGCGGCCGCCGCGTCGTGCTCGTCGACTTCGGCCTGGCCAGCGACTACCGGCGTCCGACCAAGCGTGGGCAGGCGTTCGTGCTCGGCACGCCCGAGTACATGGCGCCCGAGCAGGCGCTCGGTCTCGAGGAGCAGATCGGGCCGGCGACGGACCGATACGCGCTCGCCGCGATCGCGCTGGAGCTGCTCACGGGCGAGCGCCCGTATCCATCGATGCCGCTCGGCCGCTTGCTGACGACCATCCTCGAGCAGCGACCGCGTCGCCCGAGCGAGCTCGGGTTCGGCGACACGGCGCTCGATGCGGTGTTCGCCAAGGCGATGGCGCGCGAGCCCGCGCGTCGCTACCCGAGCGCGCTCGAGCAGGTGGAAGCGCTGGTCGCCGCGCTGCCGCGCGCGCGTGACGTCGGACGTCCCTCGATCAGCCCGGTGCCGGCTGCGACGGTGCGCACGAAGGCAGCCTGAGCCCCGTTTCAGACGTTGACCCTCGCGCGCGTCCCTGCTTACCGTGCCTGCGTGATGCGTGCATCGTTTCCTCTCGCGCTCGCAG
>CAYSCF010000170.1:0-14496 GCA_964429305.1 uncultured Sandaracinaceae bacterium
CCAGAACCAGGAACGCCGCAAGAACGAGAGCACGCTGCCGACAACTCATGGTGGCACACTCCTTTGTGGTGGTTGGTGGACGACCGATCCTCCGATCGCAGGGCCGCACTGAGCTCCTGGGAGGCAGGGTCGCTGCTGACTGTGGAAGGCCTCTGCCTCCACAGCATCAGGGCAGACTACGTAGGAACGACAACCCCTCCTCCCTCGTGGCGAAAATCTTCAGCTTCAAATCGAAGCCGAACGAGAGCGCCGATGCGACCATTCGAATCGGGCCCGACGGGACGATGGCGGCCATCGAGCCGCCGCCCATCTGACGAAACATCTGAATCGTGTTTCCGGCGAAGTCCCGACGCCCCGCGTCGATGCCCGTCGCACCGCTGGCGTCGACGAGCCAGTGCATGCCCGGATAACGACGGAGCATCACCTCGAGATCGCGGTCGAGCGTTCCATCGAAGATGATCGGGCCCACGTAGCGGCTCTCGACGATCTTACCCTCGAGATGCTGTGTGATGATCATGCCCTTTTGGGGCTCGGGCTTGGCTTGTGCGTTCGTCTTGGCCATCGGTCTCGGTCTCTTCCCTTCGATCCATTCGCGTCCGCGTGTGGACGGATATCAGCCCAGCCGTCTCACGGCGGGACACAGTCGCTCGACGTCCGGACGCAACGCGTCGATACGGCAAAGCCGCTCGACGAACGTCCAGACCAGGTCCGCCACACAGCCGCGTGCCTCGGGGCTCGCTGCGTCGATGGCAATCTGCGCATCGCGTGCGATCTTCTCGATCGTGGCGGCGACACCGATCTCGGCGACGCGTTGCGCGACGAGCTCGTACGCAGCGTGGATCTCCGGCCTCCCGGCTTTGGCGGCCGTCCACGGATCGACGTCGAGCTTGAGGTCACGACAAGGACCCCAGAGTCGATCCAGCACCGGAGAGAGGTCCGCGTCCGCGTGGATGGTCGCCAGCAACGGATACGTGACGATGCCCATCTTGAGATCGTCGTTCTCGCCGTCGTCTTCGCGATGCTCGACGAAGTTCACGATGTCGTCGACGTCTTGTTGGAGCTCCGCGAACCGCACGTAGACCTCGCGATCGAGCGTGGGAAGCCCGTGCAGGACCAGCGCGCTGTCGAGAGAGTGCGCGATCGCCGAGGGCACTGCGTCGTAGTGACGCTGGAGCCACATCGCGAGCGCCGCCTCGTTGGACGCCGGGTAGCGCGCGTCGTGCTCCCAGCTCTCCGACGCGCAGATCGTGGCGAACATCTGCGTCACGAGGGGCAAGAGCTCGGGCGCGTGCTGCATCGTCTGCTCGACGGCCGCCGAGAAGAGGAAGCACGAGAAGGGCGCTGCCGAGGCCGCGCCGAACCGTCGCCAGTACGTGGTCCGTCCGGAGCGCTTCGGCGTGTGATCGACGGTGTCGTCGAGGATGCCGATGAGCTCCACCATCAAGAGGAACGCCGGCAGATACCCTTTGTGCTTCTTGGTGATCCCGCCCTGGCTCTCGGCCATGGCCAGGAACATCAGGGGAGCGAGCACGAAGGACGGTTGTGCGTGCTCGAGCACACCGTACGAATAGTAGGGTCGGACGACGGGCGGAATCGGAAGACGCTCGAGGATATCTCGGGCTTCGACGATCAATGGCTCGAGGTGGGATCGCGAGCGCGCGAAGACACCTCGGAACTGATCGGGGAACTGGAGCAAGAGCCCATCGGCGCTGCGTCCTACTTCGTACATCGAGCGCTCCCTTCTTGTGTTCGTCGAATACGCACTCGCGACTACGTCGATTCCTCCATCGCATCGAGCACACGGATCACGTCGGACAGCTTGGACAGCACGGGAAGCTCCGTGTGCGGTCGAGAGCGATCCAGACGATAGGCGTGCAGGCCGGCCGCGCTCGCGCCACGCACGCACTCGTCCTCGTCGTCCACGAAGACGCACTCCGCAGCTGAGACGCCGAGCGCGGTGAGCGCGCTCTCGTAGGCTTCGCGTCGCGGCTTCGGCGTTCCGCCGACGCCGGCTGCGACGGTGACGTCGACGAGGTCGCGAAGGCCCGCCGCGCCGAGCGAGGCGTCGAGCCCGAGAAACGGGAAATTCGAGAGCACCCCGACACGCAGGCCGCGCTCACGTGCCTCGAGCAGCGTCGGGCGGGCATCGTCGTACGCCCGGATCGCCGACGTGTACTCGTACTCGGTGAGCTCGCTCTCGAGCGCTGCGTCGAGATCCCACGCGCGCGAGACGCCACGCCAGAACGAACGTACGTACGCGCGCTCGGCCTCGGCCTCGCGTGGCGGCGCGGCTTCGCGCAAATGCGATTCCCACATCTCCCAGAGCGCCGTGAACGACGCACGCGGCGATCGCGAGAGCTTGGCGATCAGATCGCCGAAATCGAAGCGCGTGAGCACGCCATCGCGATCGAAGATCACCGCGCGCACGCTCATCGCGGACCTTCGGCGTGATGTGATGCGACCATCGAGTGATCAATCTATGGGGCATGACCGCCGGCGCGCAATGGTGTAGTCCGATGTAACTTGGCGATATCGCGAGTCTTTCACCCCTAGGTGTGAATGGCAAAGTGCCACGTCACCCCTAGGGGTGAAGCAGCCCGCTCTGATTGCCAATCGACGCCGACACCGTTTCTCTCCTTTCGTTCAGCTGGCGGCGCGCATGCGCTGAGCGATGCTGAAGCGCGTGAGTGGACGCGTCTCGACGCTCTGGGCTTCGTTCGGGGGCAGCAAACGGCGCATACGCATCTTCGTGCCGCCGAGGATCGAGACGACGCCGCCAGTGTTGGTTCTCTTCGACGGACAGAACGCGCTCGACGATCACGGCAGCTTCGCGGGCGGCTGGCGCGCGCACGAAGCGATCGCGAAGCTGCCCTCGACGATCCGCAGGCCCGTGCTCGTCGCGATCGACCATGGTCACGACCGCCGCATCCACGAGCTCTGGCGTGGGCTCGACGAGACGCTGGGGCTCGTACGGCACGTCGCGCTGCCGGAAGCAGAGCGGGCTGTGGATCTCCGATTCGACCCACACGCACGCGTGATCGGTGGCGCTTCCATGGGCGGGCTCGCGAGCCTGGTGGCCGTCGCGCGGCATCCCGACTGGTTCGCGAGCGCGCTCGCGATGTCTCCGTCGACGTGGATCGCGCCTGCTGCGATCCGGCACGAGCTCGCCCACGCCCGGATCGATCACGCGCGTTTCTACGTGGACGTCGGCATGCGCGAGAGCGCGCGCATGGTGCGCGAGAGTCAGCTCACCGCGCGCTTGCTCGCACGTCGGCTCGGAGAGTCGCGTGTCATGTGGCGTCCCGATCAGCGCGGCCTGCATCGCGAGAAGGACTGGCGCCGTCGCCTGCCGAAGGCGCTGCGGTTCCTGTTTCGACGCAACGCGCCTTGACGATCAGCGGTGGCGCGGCGCCGCGCGCCAACGATAGACGCGCAGGCGAACGTGGCCGTGAATCGCGAGCGGCTGATCGGCGAGCCCCGGCAAGCCCATGTGCCGCAGCACGTCGCCTGCGCTCAGCACGCCGTCGCCGTCGGCATCGCGCACGAGTGTGCCGATGTGGTCCCACGTTCGCGGTAGCTGCGCGTCGTCGCCCGGGTTCTCGTACCCGATCGTGACGAGATCACCCGGCGCGATGTCGGTGCCCCAGCGCACGACCGTGCTCTCGACGCCGTCGATGGTCTGCTCGAACGCGTCCGTGATCGGCGTGGCATACGTCGAGATCCCCGCGACGGACGCGTACGCGAAGCGCTCACCCATCGCGCGCCGACCGCCGACGAGGACGTCGGCACAGTCCGCGCCGACGTACCGGTCGGTCTGATGATCACCGCGGCCGCCGCTCGATCCGAAGAGGTTCGGTACGTTGAAGTAGGTCGAGAGCCATCCGAGATAGTCGTCGCCCGTGCGGAACGAGACGCGCATGACGCCGCGCTCGAGGCCGAAGCGATCGGTGCTCGTTCCATCCGGAGTCGAGAGCGTGCTTCCGTCCGGCAGCGTCACGACGGCGGCGAGCCAGATCGATCCTGCACCGCCGTGGACGTCGTGTATGGGCGCGCTCGGATGCGCCGCCGAGAGGCGTGCGCGTGCTCCTTCGATCACGATGCTCTCGCTCGGTGCAAGGTCCATCGTGTCGTACTCGAGCGTGTCGTAGCCGAGCCATGCGCCGTGGCGCGGTCCCGTGAGCACGGCATTGCTGAACGACGGGATGTCGGGGTTCGGCGACGGCGTCGACGTGTGCATCAGCCGAGGCTCGACGCGGAGCCAGCGCACGTGCGCGTCGATCGGCAGCGCCGTGATCCGAGCCCTCGCATCGTCGATCACGGCCACGCCGACCTCGACCGGCGTGCCGAGCACGGCTTGGATCGGGCCGCGCGTCCACGTTCCATCCGGCGCGCGCGCGACGACGACCGCGCGTGCATCGGCCGAGACGAGCGCAGGCCACCCGAGGGACGCGAGCACCAGCGCGAGAAGGAGGCGCATCCTCGATCCGACGCACGACGCCGCACGGCGGTCTCTCACATCGCGCGCAACGGCGATCTCGCGATCCGCGGTATCCGTCGAGCATGACCGACACGAAGCCCCACCACCGCGGACGTTTCATCTGGCGCGAGGCGCTCACGCACGACCTCGCCAAGACGAAGGCCTTCTACTCCGGCCTCTTCGGCTGGACGCTCGAGACCATGAAGATGGGCCCCGAGGGCGAGTACACGATCATCAAGCAGGGCGACAAGGGCATCGGCGGGATGATGGCTCTCGGCAAGGACAAGACCCACGTGCCGGCGCACTGGGAGAGCTACGTCTCCGTTGCCGACGTGGACGCGTGCTTCGCGATCGCGAAGAAGAACGGCGGCACCGTCACCTGGGGCCCAATCGACGTGCCCAACACCGGGCGCATGGGCGGCGTGATGTCGTTCGATCACGCAGCGCTCTCGATGATGACGCCCGCCGGGCCCGATCAGCCGTCGAGCGGGAGGCCGCCGGTGGGCACGTTCTGCTGGGAGACGCTGACGACGAGCGACGTCGAGCGCAGCAAGAAGTTCTGGAGCGAGGTCTGCGGATGGAAGGCGTCGAGCGGCGCCGGCATGCCGACGTTCGCCGTGGGCGAGGGCATGGAGAACCAGGTCGCCGACATCCAGCAAGCGCAGGGGCCCGTGCCTCCGCACTGGCTCACGTTCGTCGTGGTCGCGAACGTCGAGCCCGCGGCAGCGAGGGCGGTCGAGCTCGGTGGCAAGCAGATGATGCCGGTGGTGACGGTGCCGAACATCGGACGCATCGGCGTGATCACCGACGATCAGGGCGCCGCGATCGGTCTCTTCGAGCCGGGGATGTAGCCTCCTACACGCGAGGGACGAGCCGCGCGATCGCTGCGCCGCGCAGCTCCTGGCCGACCTCGACAGCCGCCGATTCGTCCTCGGTCTCTTCGATGCGGACGTGATCGAGGGCGAGCGCGCCGCCGTCGCCCGTGCGCACGTGCACGAGGCCGCCCTCGAAGAACGCCTCGCCGGGCTCGAGCACGACGGGGGCAGATGCGACGGCCCGCGCCGATAGCACTGCGACGAGCGTCTCGCCCAGCTGCGCGATCGCACCGGGCGACGGCGCAGCCGCGCGACACAGACGAACGAGATGGGTTGCGTCGCGATCCCAATCGAGCGCGAGATCGTCTTCGCTCGGCGGATCGGCGGGCGTCGCGAGCGCATCGTCTTGCGGGACGCCTTCGAGCAGCTCGCCGTGCGCGAGCCGATCGGCGCACCCAAGCAGCAGCCGTAGCGAAGGACGGTCCATCCGACGTGCGAGCTGCCATGCGTTCTCTCCGTCGAGGATGGGCACGCGGATCGCGTCTACGATCGCACCGGTGTCGTACTCGGCCTCGAGACGATGCAGCGTCACACCCGTCTCCGCATCGCCCGCGAGCAGCGCATGGAAGTACGGATCGCCGCCGCGATGGCGTGGGAGCAGGGACGGATGCACGCCGAACGCGCCGCGCGGCGCGAGCGAGAGCACGGTCGGTGGGATGCGCTTCGGCCAGAACCACGAGAGGATCGCGTCGGGCTTCGCCGTGGCGATGCGAGCGACGACGGCCGGGTCGTCGAGCGAGGGCTTGTCCATCACGAGGCCCGTCGCACGCCGCCGTACGCGCCGCGCTCCGAGCGCGTCGGGATGTCCGAGCGCGATCGTGACCAGATTCGCGCCGGATCCGAGCAGGAGCGCCGCGCCGAGCGGCAGGCCGAAGTAGGAGATGCGCACGGTCCTCGAGGGTCGGGTCCCGCCGGACGAGGCGGGAAAGAAGTGGTATACCGCCGCTCGCCCATCGGGCCGAGGAGCGAGTGTCCACAGCGCAGCGAACCATTCGCGTCGTCGCAGCGATCATCGAGCAGGGCGGGCGATACCTGATCACCCAGCGGCGCCCCAACGCCGTGCTGCCGCTGCTGTGGGAGTTCCCCGGCGGCAAGGTCGAGGTCGGAGAGACCGATGCGCGCGCCCTCGCCCGCGAGCTGACCGAGCGTCTCGGTGTCCGCGTCGACGTGGGCGAGCTGGTCTCGGCCGAGCCTCATGCCTACGAGCACTACACCGTCGATCTGAACGTGTACGCGTGCCGCATCGTGACGGGCGAGCCCGAGTGCCTGGCGGTCCACGCGTTTCGCTGGGTCACGTCGGCCGAGTTCGACGCGTACCCGTTCACACCCGCGGACGAAGTGTCGATGAACAAGCTGCTCGGAGTCGTCGATGCGTAGTGCGCTGTGGCTCTGTGCCTTGGCTCTGTGCGGATGCGGCGGCGAGGAGCCGACGCTCCACGCGACGCAGGAAACACCCGCGCCCGTCGCGAGCGCGGGCACCTGCGATCGCACCGCGGAGCCACCGGCCGTCCCGACGGGCCCGCAGCCGTCTGCGATGCTGCCCGATGGCTCGCGCCAGTTCGGTGCGCCACTGAGCGATCACGTCGAGACTCCGCTCGCGCAGATCGCGGCGGCGCCGGCGTCGTTCGACGGACAGACCGTGGTCACCGAAGGGCACATCGAGCGCGTGTGTCAGCGGATGGGCTGCTGGATGGAGCTGACCGCGGAAGGTACGCAGCCGGTGCGCGTCCCGATGGCGGGCCACTCGTTCTTCTTGCCGCGCGACGTCGCGGGGCACGAGGCGACGATCCAGGGGCGGGTGCTCGTGACCGCGCTCTCGCCCGAAGCGCGCGCGCACCTCGCGAGCGAAGGCGCGCTCGCGACGGCCGACGAGCTCTCGATCGAGGCGACCAGCGTCGTCGTGCGCTGAGACCGCTCGTGGACGGCGTTCCCGAGAAGTGCCCGACGTGCAGCACGATCATCCCGGAAGGGGCCGTGCGCTGTCCCGGCTGTGGGCGCGTGTTCGGAGAGGACAATCGCTGCCCGCACTGTCATGCGATCGCCGCGGTGAAGCCGTCGGGCGGCGGGTTCGTGTGCCTCGCGTGCGGCAAGCCGCGTGATCGTCTGCCGGGCACGACCGTCCTCGGCGAGCTGGACGCGCGCATGTCTCTGACGCCGCTCGCGCCTTCGCGTCCACGAAGATCCGCGGGGCCCGTCGCGATCGGTGCGGGCCTGCTCGCAGCCGGCGCCTCGCTCGCGCTGCTCGGCTTCTCGGGCCTCGGCATCGCGCTGGCGCTCGTCGCCGCGATCGTCGGTGTCGGTGGTGGCAGCGCGTTGATCGGTGCCGGTCGTACGCGTGCGCGCAAGGCGCAGCAGACCGCGAACCGAGCGCTCGATCAACGCATCCTCGCGCTCGCGGGCAAGCACGCAGGAGACCTGCGCGCGAGCGACGTCGCGAGCGCGCTGCACGTGGACGAGAGCGTCGCCGAGGCGGCGCTGATGCGCATGTCGAACGGTGGGTCGATCACGGCGGAGGTCGACGAGAACGTCGGCGCGCTCCACTTCGTCTTCCACGACCTCGTTCCGGCGCCGCCTCCGACGCGCGTCGAGCTCGCCGCCGAAGAAGAGGAGGCTCCCGACGCCGCAAGGGCGGAGAAGAAGACGCTCTCTCGGTCGTGATCGCGGCGGAGGCCGAGCGCTTCTCGTCATCCGCGAAGAAGTGAGCTCCCGCTCAGTCGAGCGCTTCTTTCGCGGGCTCGCCCTCGGGCGGGGCCACGACGTGGCTGAGCGCAATCACTTCGATCAACACCGCGTGGTAGACGCGGTCGAATGCCTCGAGGTCGGCGCCTTCGCCTGCCTGGTCGAGCGCTTGATCGAGATGTTGCTGCACGAAGTGGAGCAGCGTGGGCTGCGTCATCGCGACGACGTCGTCGCTCTCCATCATCTCCGCCGGGTCGCCTTTGCGCAGCTCTTCGTCGGCCGCGAGCATCGCGCGCGCATCCGTCAGCTCCGCCTGCACCACTTCGCCGAGCCGTGTCGGGAAGGCCTCGCGGAACGCCATGTAGACCGTGACGATGAGGAAGTAGCCGAGGCTCTGCGCGAGATCGTCGCTCCGTCCCGAGACCTCGCTGCCGAGCCACGTCGCCAGCGCCGGTTGTCGTCGATCCATCTCGCGGTACGCGGCGTCGAGCGTGTCCTGCAGCTGATCGCTCTCGTCGCCCAGCGTCTGCTCGACCGAGCCGACGGCGACGTCGTCGACCACCGCCCACTTCGGCACGGGCCGAAGCGCTGCCTTCTTCACGAAGAGCATCGAGCCTTCACCACTTCCGCTTCGGAGGGGGCGGCGCGGCGCTCGGTCGCGCTGCGGGCGGCGAGCTCGCGGGCGCGGGCGGGACGGAGAGCGGGGCCAGCTCGATCGGAACCGGGACCTCGGTGGCCGCCGGGGGCGGCAGGCTCGCGCGCGGAAGGAACGCGAGACCCGCGTAGAGCTGCTGCGCCTCGGGCGGCAAGCTCGCGACCATCTGCTGGAGGTCGGACTTGCGCAGGTACACCTCTTCGCGTCGGCCTCCTTCGCGCTCGAGCTTGAGCGAGAGCTCGCTCTGGTTCGGGCTGTGACGCGAGACCTCGGCCGCGATCGGCGCGAACCGATCGGCGATGCGCGCGAGGAGCACTTGCACGAGGCCTCGCTCGAAGACCTCGTGTCCATCGAGCTGCGCCGAGAGCAGGCGCTTGCGGAACTGGATCAGGTTCGCGCACTCGCGACGCAGGACTGCGTTGAGCTCGAGGATGCGCGCGGCTTCTTCGCCCGTGGACTCGAACGGCGCGTCGCTGTTGCCGCTGCCGCGCTCGTCCATGCGCGTGATCTTGACGATCGATCGTCCGTCTTCGGTCGGATCGACGGTGATCACGAACGCATCGCGCGGCGCATCGAGGCGACGGCGCAGATGCAGCTCGAGCGAGTCGGGGCCGACCTCGATCGAGCCGATGACGAGCTCGTCGAGCACGACGACGTCCGGCTGCAGCGAGCTGCGCAAGAAGGCTTTCTTGAAGCCGACCTGCATCGCGAGGCCGGGTGCGAGATCCCCGATGCGGCGAGGGCGTCCCCACGCGCCGTCGCGACCGATGTCGATCGAGACGCTCGTCGAGAGATCGCCGGGATGCTCGAGAACGGCCTGACCATTGGGCGACGTGCCGGCGAGCGAGAGCGAGAGCGCCCAGCTCGTGACCGGCAGCGGATCGCCCAGCAGGTACTCGCCGACGACCTTGCGGATCTCGGCGCGCTTCTCGCGGATGCGCGAGGTGACCTCGACCGAAGCTCCGTCGAGCTCCTTCGCGCGTGCGGCGCGGGCCTGGGCGCCCATCGCTTCGATCGTGTCGGCGAGCTGGCTCGCGTAGGGGCCGACGACCTGCGGCGCGGCCGATCGCGTCGCGCGCTCGACGATCAGATCGGATGCGCCCGAGAAGAAGCGCTGCAGCGCCTCGATCGCGTGCAGATGATCTTGCGCCCGCTCGCCGAGCGAACGTTCGAGCTCGTCCGCCTCGTGCGCGAGCAAGAGCGCCTTGCTCGACGCCTGCACGAACACGCGCAGCGCAGCCAGGAAGTCGTATCCGCCCGGAAACGGCTCGGAATCACCGTAGAGATAGCGGCCAGCCATCGGGCGACGATACGCCAGAGGCCGCCGCGACGTACAGCGAGCTACACTCACCCCGCGGTTCGGCGGCGTGGATCCGCAGCCGACCCGGTGGTTCGTATTCTTTTGGGGGTTCGTGCGCCGAACCCCCTCATCGCCGAGTGAATCGGCGACGAGGCTCCCCCGCACTCTGGGGTTTGCGCGAACGAACGCCTCAGGGCGCGAAGCCCAGGCGTGTCAGCACGGCCTCGCTGGCGTCCCAGAGCCGATGGCCCGTGCGCGGATCGGCGGCGCGCGGATCGCGCTCCTTCTGCGTCTTGACGTGCACGTAGAGCCCGGTCTGGCCTTCGATCGAGCGGCTGGCGGCGAGCCACACGATCGGCAGCGCGCCTTCGTCGACGGGCTTGAAGAAGTGGCGCATCGCCGGGTCGAGCATGGGCTTGACCCATGCCGGCGCTTCGCGCGCGATGTCGGTGGCGACCGCGCCCGGGCACGTCGTGAAGACCGAGACTCCGGGGGTGCGTCGCGCGAGCTCGGCGGCGAACGTCTCGAGCAGCAGCTTGGTATGGCCGTACTCTTCGACGACCTGACGCATTCCGTAGGTGCCCGGCTGCGCGAAGCGCGGCCAGTCGATCGGATGCGCGGTGCGATACGACTCGCTCGAGACCATCACGATGCGCGGCGCGAATTTCTCTGTCGGACCGTCGTCGTCGCTCGCGCGCGTGCTCGAGATCACGCCGGCGGCGAGCAAGCGACGCACGAAGAGGTAGTTCGCGAGGTAGTTCACCTGGAACATCTCGTCGACGCCATGGCGCGAGACGCGCGCCTTGTCGGGGACGATCGCGGCGTTCAGAACCGTGACGTCGAGCTGGACGCCGTCTTCCTTCAGCTCCTCGACGAGCTTGTCGACGCTCGCGAGATCCCCGAGGTCGAGCTTCACGCCGGACGCGGTGCCGCCGCCGTCGGCGGCCGCGCGACGCACCGACTCCATCGCTTCCTGCACACCGCTGCGACATGCCAGGATCACGTGCGCGCCGCGTCGCGCCAGTGCTTGGCTGATCGCGAGCCCGAGCCCGCGGTTCGCGCCCGTGACGAGACACGTGCGCCCGTCGAGCCGATCACGGTCGCCCAACGTGAGCGGAGGCGCTGCGTCGCGGAAGCGATCGACGATGCCGTGGAGCGTCGCGGAGACGATGCCGTCGAAGCGGCGCTGGAAGGGGAGGGCGGCCAAGCGGCCCGATTCTACACGCTGCAGCCTGGCGTGCTCGTTGCTCTCGCGGTCCCCCGTGACGTGGACGCGTGCCGCTTTGGCGCTGTGCGTGGGCTCGATGGCCCTGGCTTTTTCCTGCGGAAACGCGCGCGCGCAGACGACCACGTGCGTCACCGAGCACGCGACGGGCATCATCACGCGGTCGTCGCCTCGGACATGGATGTCACTGGGCGCGCCGGCCTCGACCGCGCCGCTGTCGACGTCGCCGAGCGCCCGACAGGAAGGCGGCGACGAGACGGGTCTCGTGATCGCCGCGCTCTCGCTCGCGGCCGTCGGCGCAGGCCTGATCATCGCGGGGATCGTGATGAACGACGGGACCGCGATCCCGGTCGTGATCCTCGGTGCGACGGTGGGAGCTCTCGGGCTGGGGCTCGGTCTGCTCGCGGCGCTCGCGTCGGATGCGCGGGCCGAGCGGCGTCGGCTCGCGCTCTCGGTCGGACCGATGCCCGGCGGTGGGATCGCGATGCTGGCGGCACGTTTCTGATCGCGATCGGCGATTGTTCGGGTCACGCGTCGGGTTCCGACGCACACTCCGCGCGCGCATGGCGACCTTGGATGTTGCGAGGATCGACGCTGCAGGCTTTCGACGCGAGCTCGATGCGCTGCGCGCGGAGACGATCGCGTCGCTGGGCCCGAACGACTATCGACATCTCCGGAAGATGGAGTGGGCGGGACGCGGGCTGACGCTGCTCGGCTATGCGCTCGCGTGGATCGCGGTGAACCCGGTGAGCGTGGTGGCGATCGCGCTCGGCATCACCGCACGATGGATGCTGATGCATCACATCGGTCACGGCGGATACGACCGCGTGCCCGGCGTGCCCGCGCGCTACACGAAGAAGCACTTCGCGCTCGGCGGGCGTCGATGGCTCGACTGGTTCGACTGGATCGAGCCCAGCGCGTGGAACCACGAGCACAACCATCTTCACCACTACCACACGAGCGAGCCGGCCGATCCCGATCTGGTCGACCGCAACCTCGTGCGTCTGCGCGACCTGCGCGCGCCGCGGTGGTTCAAGTGGATCGCGCTCTTCGTCGGCGGCAGCCTGTGGAAGCTCTGGTACTACGCGCCGAGCGCGCTCAACGGGCTCACGGCGAAAGACCGGCTCGCCAAGGGCGCGCCGCACCAGCACTTCGTCAACACGTACAACTTCTGGGATCTCCGCGATCCGCTCGTGCGCCGGCTCTGGACGTGGAGCGTCGCGCCGTACGCCCTCTTCCACTTCGTGATCGTGCCGTGCGCGTTCCTGCCGCTCGGAACCGGCGCGGCGACGGCCGTGCTGATCAATCGTGTGCTCGCCGAGGTGCTCGCCAACCTGCACACGTTCTTCGTGATCGTGCCGAGCCACACGGCCTCCGATCTCATCGCGTTCGAAGGTCCGATCCGCAGCAAGGACGAGTTCTACCTGCGTCAGGCGCTCTCGACCGCGAACTACCCGACGGGCGGCGATACGAACGACTTTCTCCACATGTGGATCAACTACCAGATCGAGCACCACCTCTTTCCCGATCTGCCGATGACGAAGTACCGCGCGATCCAGCCGCGCGTGAAGGCGATCTGCGCGACCTACGGCGTGCCCTACATCCAAGAGAGCGCGGGCGCGCGCTTCCTTCGTCTCGTCGACGTGTGCACGGGACACGCGGACATGCCGCGCTGGCGACCCGTCGCGCAGGCGGCGTGACTCAACCGAGGTAGCGCGCGCGGTATGGCGCGAGCGCCGAGTCGATGCCTTCGGCCGTGAGCCCGAAGTCCTCGGCGCGATAGACGTGGTGACCGAAGCGGTCCTTGCGCTGCTTCTGGAGCAGGTCCTTCATGCCGTCGTTCGTCTCGCGCTCGAACGGGATGTCGGCCGCCGCATAGATGCGCTTGGCCTGCCCGATCGGATCGCGGACCAGATCTTCGTAACGCACGTCGACGAAGTGACGGTCGCCCGCCGCCTCGCGTGCCGCCATGCCGCGCTCGACCATCCGGTAGATCTTGTTCGACCACTGCTGGCCGACCTCGCGCGGATCGACGCGATCACTGAACACGCCGCGCCCGTGCGCCACCATGCTGCAGAACGAGGGAATCGTCTCGCGCGGCTCGCGGTGCGTCCAGACGACGGTCGCATCGGGGAAGACCGAGAAGAGGACGTCGAGCCACTCGAGGTGGTGGGGCGACTTCAGGATCCAACGCCCGGGAGGCGCGGGACGTCGCTGGTGCAGCAGCAGCTTCATCGCGCGCTCGAGCGAGCGATACGCGGGCAGCTGATCTTGTTGCTCGAGCCAGCGCGAGAACGTCGGCACGTTGAGCGTCGCCTCCGCGACCGTGCTGCGGAACGAGAGATCGAGCAGCAACACGTCTTCTTCCGGCGCGTTCGCTTCCACCGGATGGATCGCGAAGAAGTCCGGCGCGAGATAGCCGAGCGCCATCTCGCTCTGCTCGGCCTGCTGGCGACGCACGTCGGTCCCGCTCGCATCGAGCGGTGCGGGCGAGAGCGCTTCCCACGAGGCGAGCGCGCGCAGCCGACGATCGCTCGCGAGCATGCGGTGCAGCAGCGTCGTCCCCGTACGTTGCAGACCGGCGATCACGATCGGCCGCGAGACGCTCTCGTTCTCGATCTCCGGATGCGCGCGATACTGCTCTTCCACGCGCGCGCGGTTGGCGAGCGTCGAGATCAGACGCGTGCGCGTGATGACGCGTCCGAGCGGATGCAGGCTCGCCTCGCGCTCGATCGAGTCGACCAGCTTCGCCAGCGGCTCACGAAACGACGGCTCGCCGAAGTCGAGCAAGCCCGTCGCCTCCTCGGCCGCGGCCATGAGCGATGCGGGATCGATCGCCGCGCCCTTGCCGAAGCGCGACGTGAGGCCGAGCACGCGATTGAGCGCGCGCACCGGCAGCGGCCGATGAGGCTTCTCGTAGCGCGTGGAAGTGTGGCGAGACGGGGTCTTGCTCATCGGCGAGCGAGGATACCGAGGTTGGAAAGCACGCGCTCGACGATCATGGCAGGCCGCGGACGTCGGCGAGCTTCACCACGCGCGTCGTCGGCGTGGGCGGGCTCGCCATGTCCACGGGCTTGACCCAGCGCCAGCACATCGCGCCGAACGAGTGACCCGCAGTCTCGATCCAGTTGGGCAGGCCGGGATCGTGGTGCGCGACGACGATGCGCACGCTCTTGCCGCCATCGCGCGTCGTCGCGAGCTTGCTGTTCGTGTGGATGCGATGCAGGTGGTAGTCGAGCGACTCCATCCAGTGGTTCTCGAGCTGGAAGTTCCAGTGATCGCAGG
>CAYSCF010000171.1:0-14403 GCA_964429305.1 uncultured Sandaracinaceae bacterium
GTCGACGATGCACTCGGTGACGCGCACGATCGTCTTGCGGCGCTGATCGATGCTGCGGATCAGCCACTGCGCCGAGCGCAGCTTGGTCTGGATGTACTCTTTGGCCTTGGGATCGCCCTGCATCGCGGCGCGATAGAAGCCGCTGATCTTCAGCCGCGGCATTCCGTCGTCGTTCGCTTGAACGACATATTTGTCCGCCATCTTGAGGACATAAACGTCGGGCACGATGTATCGGGGCTCTTCCGACACATAGTCACGGCCCGGGCGCGGCTCCAGGTCTGCGATGACCTGAGCGACGTCGTAGATCTCTTCGACCGCCACCTTCAGATCACGCGCGATGGCCGCGTAGTTCTTCCGCTCGAGGTTCGGGACGTGCTGGTCGAGGACCTGCAGGACGAGCGGGTCCATCCCGTGGTGCTCGGCCTGCATCATCAGGCACTCGCGCAGGTCGCGCGATGCGACGCCGATGGGATCCATCCGCTGGATCATCTTGAGGACTTCTTCGGCGTCCTCGGGGTCGAGGCCGGCCTCGGCGGCCAGGCGCGGAACGATCTGGTCCTTCGGGACTTCTTCCTCGGGCGGAACAGCGTCCAGCTTCAGGTAGCCGTTGTCGTCCAGGTTGCCGATGACCAGGGCCGCGAAGCGCAGCTCGTCGTCCTGGAACTCGGCCATCCGGACCTGCCACGCCAGGTGCTCGACGAGGTCTTCGCGCTTGGTGAGCGTCGCCTCGACACCTGGCAGGTCCTCGTCCGACATGCGGCCGCCCGAGGGCATCGGGGCCTGCATCGCGTGGTTCTCGAGGTACCGCTCCCAGTCGATCTCGTCGACCTTCTTCTCGGAATCGGAGGCCTTCTGCTCGCTCTGGCGGTCGTCGGCCGCGACGGCGGCGTCGATCGTGTGGGTCTCGGCGTTGACCTGGTTCTCGACGACGGGCTGGGGGGAGACCTCACCGACCTCGGCCTGATCCTCGAGGATCGGGTTCTCCAGCATCTCGTCGCGGACCATGTCCACGAGCTCCATCCGCGACATCTGCAGCAGCTTGATCGCCTGCTGCAGCTGCGGCGTCATCACGAGCTGCTGGGACTGCCGAAGCTGCTGCTTGATCTCCATTGCCGTGTGTCTCGGTACCTAAGGTTGAATGATAGTGATCCCCTTTGGACAAGGGAACCGGTTTTGCATCGGAATCCTTCCGATTCGCTTCCGCCACCTCACGATCATCCGCCGTGCAGCTCCGTCCAGGCCTCCCGGAGCGTTCGGAGTGGGGTGAAAGTCCTCGATCGCTCGCGATCCCTCACGACGAGGCTCTCGTCGGCGGCTTCGCGTGCCTCGCGCGCGAGATCGCGCACGAGCGTCACGAGCGCCGCCTCGAGTGGTGGGCGGAGCAGCTCCCGTGGATGGGCACGGGCGACGGCGAGCGCCTCGGCGATCTTGCCGACCTCGAGGTCGGCCGTCGGGAGCACCTCGTCGAAGAACCGGCGGAGCGCGCCGCCGGACAAGAGGCCCGCCTGGTGCCCCGCGAGCGCGGCCAGGGGCGGCGCGATCACCGCCCGCGCCCGGAGGCGAACGGTGGCGCCGAGATCGGTCCCGCGTGTCGCCTCGTCCAGCCGCGCCACGATGGCGTCGACGAGATCGGAGCCCGCGCGATCGGCCGCGACCTCGAGCCGCGCCTGGATGGCGTCGCGCAGGAACGCGCGGTCCTCGGGATCGGTCGCGTGTGTCCCGAAGGGGCTCGTGCGCGGTCGGACGAACGAGAGCACCTCGCGCGCCGCGTCGAGGAACGCCTGCGACTGTCCGCCCTCGATCGCCTCGATCGCATGCTCGAGATCGGAGGACGCTGCGCTCTCGGCGGCCGCGATGCGCACGGCGGCGTCGGCCAACGCGCGATGTCGCTCGTCGAACGCGGCGAGCGCGGCCGGCTCGGTCGCGAGCGCTTCGTCGAGCAGCTGCGAGAGACGGCCGGCGCACGCGCGGTGCTTGAGCTCGCGCGAGCGTGAGAACACGGCGCGCTCGAGCGTGTCCATGAGCGCGGTGAAGCCGCTCTCGGCGAGCGCGGTCGCGTCTCCGCTCACGCGCGCCTTGAACGCAGCGCGCGCCGAGAGCGCGACCGGTGCCGTCGTGCGCAGCGCGGGCACGTCGCGCACGAGGGATTGGATCACTTGGTCGAGCTCGGTACCGTGCAGACGATCGACTTTGTTCAGCGCGGCGATGACCTCGCGCCGGCTCTTGACGATGTTCTCGAGCACGCGGCCTTCGGTCGCCTTGCCCGCCTGGCCTGCATCGAAGATCCAGAGCGCGGCATCGGCGCGGCGCAGCGCTTCCTGCGCGAGCGCCTCGTGCTCTGGATGCGGCGCGTTGCTGCCCGGCGTGTCGAGGATCCACACGCGCTCGAGCAGCTCCGACGGGAGCACGATCTCGACGTGATCGATGCCGACCGGGAGGCGTCCGCCTTGCGGGGCACTCCCGTCGGGCGCGCCCTCGCGCTCGGCGTCGGCGAGCAATGCCTTCACCTCGCTGTAATTGCCCTCGCGCGTGGTGCCGTCCTTGCGCACGACGCGTACGCGCCGCTCCGCGCCGCCGCGGAGCAGGTTCAGCGTCGCGGTCGTCGGAAGGATGCCCGTGGGCGCGACGTCGGCGCCGACGATGGCGTTCACGAGCGTGCTCTTGCCCGCGTTGAACTCGCCGAGGATCGCGAGCACGAGTGGCCGATCGAGCTCGTCACGCAAGCCCTGCGCGCGCCGCTCGAGATCGGGCAGACCACGCTCGCGCGCGAACGCCGATGCACCGTCGATGGCCGCCGCGAGATCGACCTCGCCGTCCTTGCGCGTCCACAGTGCGCGCAGCGCCTCGCGGCGTAGCGCGGCGTGGAGCGCGCGATCGGAGCCGACCGGGCGCAGCGCGGGATCGAGCTCGGCGCGATCGAGCGCGGCGAGCGCTTCCATCGTGCGACCGCTGCGTACGAACGTGAGCGCGTCCGCGATCGAAGCGCGTGGAGACGCCGCTGGCGCTCGCTCGAGGTCGGCGGCCGCCGCGGCCTGACCGCTCAAGACGAGCGCCGCCGCACGCAGCGCCTTCGCGAGCGGCTCGGGCGGAACGAGCGCATCGAGCGCATCGGCGTAGCGCACGACCTCGCTCACGTCGGCGAGCGGGACCAGCGACGCGGCGCGCAGGAGCAACGCGCGATCACTCGGCTGCGTGCTCTCGGCCGCGACGCGCAGTGCATCGGCGGCCTCGGCCTCGCGGCCCGATCGCTCGAGCACGTCGGCGAGCAGCACGAGCGCCTTCGCACCGCCGCCTCGCGCAACGGCCATCCGCGCCTGCGACTCCGCCGTCGCGAGATCACCCCGACGCACGTGCAGGCGCGCCGATGCTGCGAGCGCCTCGGTGTCTCCTTGCGAGGCCGCACGTGAGAGCAGGCTCTCGCTGAGCTCCGTCTCGCCTGCCTTCGTGAGCGCGAGCCCGAGGCGGCGCGCGAGCACGTCCGGGAGCTCGCGCGTGACGAGGCCGCGCGCCGTGCGAACCGCTTGGCCGACCTCGCCGGCATCGACGAGCGCCTCCACGAGCTCGATCGGTAGCTCCGTCGCACGCTCGCCCGCCGCGGCGATCGCCTTGCGCAGCTCGCGCACGGCGCGATCGGGGCGACCGCGACGCCACTCGGCACGCGCGCGCACGACGCACGCTTCCGCGATGAGCCCGCCCTGATCGATCGGCAGACGCCGCAGCGCCTCGCGCGAGGCGACGATGGCCGTCGCGATGTCGCCCGCTTCGAGCGCGATGCGCCCGGCCAGGACTGCGAGCGCGGGATCTTCCGGATCGGTCTGACGCGCCTCGGCGATGGCGATGCGCGCCGTGTCCGCATCGCCTGTCGCGAGCAGCGAGCGCGCCCAGCCGATCTGCGCGCGATGTAGGCCCGGCCGGGACTCCAGCACGGAGCGGAAGCCCTTCTCGGCGTCGCTCGCCCTTCCCTCGATCAGCGCTTGCTCGGCGCGCTCCACGCGCGTGCGCAGCTCTTCCGGGAGCAGCAGCACGTCGTCGAAGAATCGAGCCGCGCGATCGAGGAGGCTCATGTCGAGCGCAGCCTACCGTGGCAGGCTCGGGCGAGCATGGCCCATCGGCTCACGATACCGTTCTTCTTAGCGGGGATCCTCTCCGCTTGCGGGAGCACGCCGATCGAGCCCACGGATGCGGCGGTAGACGCGATCGACGATGCGCCGATCGATGCCGGCTGCACGCTCGTGCCCGGTGACCTGCCGGGCGAGCGAAGCGTCGCCGCGGGCGCGCTGCTGCCGAACCTCACGTTCACGACCGCCAGCGGAAGTGTCGCGCTCGTCGAGCACCACGTCCCGTGCGCGCCGCGCGCCGAGCTCATCGTGATCCGCTCGGTCGCCGCGTGGTCCGGCCACTCGCGCTGGCACGTCGCGCACACGTCTCGCCTTCTCGCGCATCCCGAGCGCGCGCGGCTGCACTTCATCGACGTGCTCGTGGAAGGCGTCGATGCTCTGCCCGCGCGCACGGAAGATCTCGCCGACTGGGCCGCTCGCTACGACGTGATGCCCGATGCGCTCGCGATCGATCCGGCCGAGACGATCGGCGCGCTCGGCGAAGGAGGAAGCCGCCTTCCCGCCGTCGCGCTGATCGATGCGCGCACCCTTCGGCTCGTGCGGCTCCTCTTCGTTCCGCGCGCGGGCGAGATCGAGCACGCGATCGACACGACGCTCGCGTCGCTCGACGCCACCACGCCGCCCGGCCCGTACACGCCGCCGCTGACCGACGCGCGCTTCAGCGAGGACGAGTGGGATCTGATCATGGGCATGCGGTACCTGGCAGCTGCTCCGGCCGATCTCTCCGACGCGCACGCTGACGATGCGGCGCCGCTCGGTGAAGCGCTCTTCGCCGACGGCGGCCTGTCTCCGGCCGGTATCGGATGTGCGAGCTGTCATCAGAGCGCGCTCGGCTTCTCCGACGGACGCCCGGTCGCGCGCGGCGTGGACGACGTGACACGCAACTCGCCCACGCTCTACGCCGCGGCGTACGTGCGCTGGCCCTTCTGGGACGGGCGCGTCGACTCGCTGTGGGGGCAGGCGCTCGGGCCGATCGAGAATCCTCGCGAGATGGGATCGAGCCGTCTCTTCGTCGCGCATCGCGTCGCATCGATGCATGGCGCCGCGTACGAGGCCACGTTCGGCGCGATGCCGGATCTCTCCGACGCCGCGCGCTTCCCGAGCGCGGGCGCGCCGGGCGATGCTGCGTGGGAGGCCATGAGCGCGACCGATCGCGACGTCGTCACGCGCATCCTCGTGAACGTCGGCAAGGCGATCGAGTCGTACGAGCGCACGCTCTCGCCGCCACACACGCGCTTCGACGACTACCTCGCGGGCAACGTGGACGCGCTCACGACGACCGAGCGCGATGGGCTCCGCGAGTACGTGCGCGAAGGCTGCGCCGACTGTCACTACGGGCCCGCGATGAGCGACTCGGCGTTCCACGCGATCGGGATGCCCGGGCTCGGCACGGACGCGTCGCTCGACGTCGGTCGGGCCGCCGCCTTCGCACCGCTCTCGAGCTCGAGCTTCCGACGACAAGGCGCGTACTCCGACGACACGAGCGCCGCTGATCCACTCGCGGGCCTGACGAGCTTCGACGGCGCGATGATCGGCGCGTTCCGCACGCCCACGCTGCGCGCATTGAGCGCGACGGGCCCGTATGGCCACGCCGGGACGTTCACGACCGTGCGCGACGTCGTCCTGCACTACGCGCGGATCCGCATGCCGCACGCCGCCGATCCGCACGTCGCGGGCGGGCTCGACGAGCATCTCGTCGGCTTCGACGACATCGCCTCGCGCGTCGATCCGCTGACCGCGTTTTTGATGACGCTGTGACGATTGACACCCGTTCGTCGGGTCGGTACGCCGATCCGGTGACGGATCACGGGGCGGCGCTGGAAGCGCTCGAGGCAGAGGCGGCGCAAGCGAGCGAAGCGGAGTTCGTCTCGCGGCGCGCGCATCCCTTCCTCTCGTTCGATGCGCCGGACGACGACGAGGTCCACTTCATGACGGAGCTCGGCAACGTGCCGAGCACGCGAAAACAGATCGTCGTGGCGGCGATCACGAAGCGCGAAGGCAGCCCGTTCCAGGACCGCATCTCGATCGGACGCGCTCGCAACAGCGACGTCGTCATCCGTCACTCGTCGGTGTCGAAGCTCCACGCGCACTTCCGCCACGAGCCGAGCGGGCTCACGCTCACCGACGTCGGCTCGCACAACGGCACCAAGATCGACGGCAGCCCGCTCGTTCCGCATCGCCCCGAGGCCGTGCGCCCCGGCATGACGCTCATGGTCGGCGCGATCCCCGCGCGCGTGATCGACGCCAAGAGCGCGTACGAGATCTTGCGACGTCGTGGATGAGCGCGGCTCGCAGCTGATGAGGTTCGCCAGGGCCATGGTCCACCGGATGATGTGGTTCGTGTTTGGGGCGCTCGCGTGTGCTTGCGGCAGCTCGCCTGCGCCCGCGCCCGATACGCACGCGACGCTCGGCGTGCAGGTGGAGATGTTCGCGCCGGGCCTCGATCACTTCGTGTCGGCGCGCCTGACGGCGGACGGGCCGCTCGCGGTCACGGGCTGCGTGATGCCCGAGCGCGCCCCGTGCGAGGAGTCGATGCGCGTGGTCCTCGACGACGATGCGCGCGAAGAGATCGAGGCGCTGCTCGGGGATCTGGGCGAGCAACCGACGTGCGAGCACGAGCCGGCAGAAGCGGGCGATCGATCGTACGCGCTGCGCGTCGACGAGACTCGTTACGAAGGAACGGTTCCCGCCGACCCGGCGCGGCTCTCGACGCGGATCGCGGGCCCGTGTCACGCGGACGCGCGCCTCGCGTGGTGGATCGCGCGTTGGCTGGTCGCGACCACGCGCGCGCGCAGCGATCTGCCTTCGCGCCTGGAGGTCACCATCGACGCCACGCGCACGAGCCCACACTTCGTCGTCGCAGCGATCGACCTCGCGTCGTCTCCGCTCGTCGTCGAGGGCTGTGCATCCGATTCGCGCTCGTGCGCGGGAGCGCAGCGAGTGACGCTCGACGGAGCGGCCCTCGCGCGGCTCGGCGCGTTGCTCGAGGACGTGCGCAGTGAGCCCTGCCACTCGCCGTTTCCTTCGGGCGCAGTCCTTGCGATCGAGGCCGGGCTCGTCTACGACGGCCCGTGCGGCGCCGATGCGGATCTCGCATGGTGGCTCGCGACCCAGCTGGTGCCAGGGGCGCTCGCGCCATGAAAGAGCCAAGCCCACACCGCATTGCGCGGTCTCAGCGCCGGAGCTCCACGTGAACGAACGACCGCACTACCTCCGCTTCGCCCGCGCGCTCGTGCTCGCATCGGTGCTCGCGCCCACGAGCGGGTGTTGTCCCGTGATCCCCGACACCGTCGCGTGCGCCCACTGCACGTGCTCGTGGTCGCCCGGTCACACCGTCTCGCAGCCGGTCTCCTGCAGCACGATCGGCCGAGAGCCGACGTGTTGTCCGCCACCGGTGGTCGGCCCGCTCGCGCCGCCCAGCTTGCCCGCGTCCTAGAGCGACGACCACACGAGCGCCGCGGCCGCGAGCACGAGCGCGAGCATTCCCACTCGGGCCAGAGCGTGCTGTCGACGCGACGCCACGAACAGACCGATCGCAGCGAGCACGAGCAGCGCGGGCAGCGGCCACGCGCGCCGACGCAGGCGATCGATCATCCCATCCTCGAGCCGGATCCCGTTGTCGTCGACGTACGTCGCGGGCGCGCCCCCGCGCGTGCCGATCTCCCAGCAGTCGCGACCGCGGAACGTGCTCGCACGAACGCGCAGCGGTGCATCGAGCCCTTCGACGAGACCCGCGCCGCCACCGTCGCCGGTCGAGACGAGCACACCCTCGCTCCGGGGCGCGAAGGCGAGCCCGGTCTGCACGCTCACGACGCGAGGCGCGTTCAGGATCGGCGCATTCGTGATGTCCGCGGAGCCCGGAGCCCACGCGGGACCGGGCACGACGGCGGCGACGAAGAGCGCGAGCAGGAACGCCGTCGTCGCGAGCGCGAGGCCGATGCGTTCTCTCTTCACCGCGCAACCCTAGCGTGCATGATCCGTCGGTGACCACCTCGTGTCCCTGTGGCTCCGGCCGAGCGTATGCGGCTTGCTGCCAGCCTTTCCACGCCGGCGCCGAGCCGCCCGATGCCGAGTCGCTCATGCGATCACGCTTCGCCGCATTCGTGCGCGGCGAGCACGCCTATCTCTTCCGCACGCTCCATCACGATCACGAGGACCACGCACGTGGCGCGCGCGCGCTCGCCGATCAGCTGACCAGGAGCGCCAAGCGCACACGCTATCGTTCGCTCGCGATCCTCGATCGCGATGGGCCCGACGCGGACGGAATCGCGCGCGTGCTCTTCCACGTGACGATGACGATGGACGGTGAGGATGCGAGCTTCGCCGAGCTCTCGAGCTTCGCGCACGACGGAGATGGCTGGCGCTACGTCGGCGGCATCACACGCACCTGTCCGGCGAGCCGCGCGCAGGGCCTGCGTATCGACTCGTTCGCTTGACGATCCGGACCCGCGCCCCTATTCGTTCGTCGTGCGTGCCGTGGCATTGCTGGCTTCCTTCGCGATCGCTGCGGCTGCCGCTTCTCTGCCTGCTTCGTTCGTGACCATTCGGTACCAGACGAGCGCATCGATGGGCGCGCAGGACGACGACGGGCGCGACCGCGACGGATCGACGTCCAGCGATGGCGAGAGCCGCAGCGAAGACGACGATCTCGACGAGCGCGACGTGGATCTCGACGACGAGCTGCTGGCCGTGATCGAGCTCGAAACGCACACGTTCGTCCCGCTCGTGGACGATGCATCGTGGCCCGCGCTCACGCCTCGCTCTCCGCGCGCACCGCACCCCGACGACGCGCTGCGCCCTCCGATCGCCGGCTGAGACCCGCTGGAGTGACCCGCCACGGAGCCCGACACGATGGTGTCGGTCCTCGTGCTGCGGGCGCGCCAGCCGTGCCCGCGCTCGCTTCGGTGCTCGTGCACCGGGGCGCGCGCGATCTCTCGTGCTCCGTCCCGATCGGTGTCTGCCATGGCTTCTGTCCGTCCGCCGTCTCTCTCGCTTCCTCCAGGTGTCTCCCACATCGAGTCCCGCTTCGATCGCACACGCGCGGATCTGCGTCGTGAATGGCGCGACGCGCTGACGTCGAAGAACCTCGCCGCGGATCTCGCCGCCGGCTTCGCGGTCGCGCTCGCTGCGGTTCCGCTCTGCATGGCGATCGCGCTCGCGATGGACGTGCCGCCCGGTCTCGGGCTGACGAGCGCCGTCGTCGCGGGGCTGGTGATGGCCGTCCTCGGCAGCACGCGCGTCGGCATCACGGGCCCCGCCGCCATCATGGCCGTGCTCGTCGGACAGATCGTGGATCGTCACGGGCTCGCCGTGCTGCCGCTCGTCGGAGCGATCGCGGGGGCCGTGCAGATCGCGGTCGGCCTGATGGGCGCGTCTCGGCTCGCGCGCGCCGTACCGCCGAGCGTGGTGCGCGGCTTCGGCGCCGGCATCGCCCTCACGCTCGTGGTCGCGCAGCTCCCGACGGCGCTCGGCCTGCGGCCGACGGACGAGTCGCACGTGCTCGACGTTCTGCTGCACTTCGCGCGTTACGCGTCGGAGGCGCATGCGGCCGCGCTCGGAACGGCCGTGCTCGCCACGGCGCTCGTCGCGCTCGGGCCCTCGCGGATGCCGCGCGTTCCGTGGGCGTTCGTGGCGATCGCGCTGCCGATGGTGGCCGGTGCGCTCGGGTGGCTCGAGCTCGCGACGGCGTCGGATGCCCTTCCCGCGCTCGGCGCATGGCCCGCGCACGGCTGGCCCGCCGATCGATCGGATCTCGTCATGGACGCTCTCTCGATCTTCGCGATCGCCTCCGTCGAGGCGCTCACCCGCGCGGCCGAGCTCGATCGCGAGCGACCGCGCGAGCCGGCCAGCGATCCCGATCACGAGCTGGTCGCGCAGGGCATCGCCAACGTGGCCACCGCGCTCGCGTTCGGCGTGCCGGTGACGATCGCGCCCGAGCGCACGCGGCTCTCCGTGGCGCACGGTGCGAGCACGCGTCGCGCGGCCGCGTTCGGCGCGCTCTTCGTTCTCGCGTTGAGCTGGGCCTTCGCGCCGCTGCTCACGCGCGTACCGCTGGCCGCGCTCGCCGGCGTCGTCATCGGCGTCGCGCTGCGCATGCTCTCGATCGAGCGTTGGCGCGAGCTCGCGCGTGGCACGCGTGGCGACTGGCTGGTGTTCGGGACCACCGTCGTGTCGATGGTCGCGTTCGACGTCGGCCCAGGCGTGCAGACCGGCATCGTCGTGGCGCTCGCGGTCGCGCTCGTCCGCGTGACGCGCGCACGCGCCGACGTCGAACGAGGTCACGACGGCCTGCCTCACTTCGCGTCGCTCACGGGCTCGCTCACCTTCCTCGCGAGCGCCAGGATCGATGCGCTCTCACGGCAGATCCTGCGTTTGCCTCCCGAGCCCGGCATCGTGATCGACCTGCACGCCGTCGACGGCGTCGATGCGAGCGCGCTCGATCTGCTCGCGTCGACGATCGAGTCGTTGCGCGCGCGCGGCACCAAGGTCGCGCTCCTCGGGGCGCGTGCGGATCTCGATGCGCAGATCCGTGCGACGCAGCCGGCGCTCGCGGATCTGCTCGTCGCGCGCGAGGCCGATCTCGATCGCGTGCTCGGCGCGCGCCACGTCGATCGCGGTCGCGCGCAGCTCGCACGTGGCGTTCGTCGCTTCCGGCGCGATCAACGGGAAGCGCTCGCGCCGCTGCTCCTCGAGCTGGCCGAAGGACAGGCGCCGCACACGCTGATGCTCACGTGCGCCGACAGCCGCGTGGTTCCCTCGCTGCTCACCGGCACGCAGCCGGGTGAGCTCTTCGTCGTCCGCAACATCGGCGCGCTCTTGCCACCGCACGGGAGCGAGACGCTCAACGACGAGGGCGCTGCTCTCGAGTACGCGATCGAGGTCCTCGGCGTGCGAAACGTCGTCGTCTGCGGCCACGCCAAGTGCGGTGCGATGGGCGCGCTGAAGAAAGGGGAGCTGCCCGAGCATCTCGGCGCGCTGCGGCACTGGGCGATCGGCGCTCGCGAGCTCGCGTCCGATCCGAAGGCACATCCCTCGGTCGATGATCTCGCGCGTGCGACGTGCCTGAAACAGCTCGACCATCTGCGCACGTACCCGGTCGTGTCCGACGCGCTCGCGACCGGCGAGCTCACGCTGGCCGCTTGGTTCTACGACGTCGAGCGCGCCGAGGTGCTCGAGTGGTCGGAGGAGCGAGAGCGCTACGTGCCGCTGGGCGAGCCGCTCGAGCGTCTCTCGATCGCCCCCCGCCCCGATCGGAGCGGCACGTGAAGGTCGCCGAGCTGCGCGCAGATCTCGCGCACGATCTTCCCGCCGGCCTCGTGGTGTTCTTGCTCGCCTTGCCGCTCTGCCTCGGCGTCGCGCTCGCATCCGGCGCGCCGCTCGCGTCGGGCTTGCTCGCGGGCGTCGTCGGTGGGCTCGTCGCCCCGTTGCTCAGTCGCTCCGCGCTCTCGGTGAGCGGACCGACGGCCGGCCTCGCCGCGATCGTGTCGACCGCCATCGCGAGCGGCGACTTCGCGCACGTGTGCGCGGCGACGATGGTCGCAGGCCTCGCGCAGATCGTCCTCGGGCTCGTGCGCGCGGGCGTGCTGACGTCGTTCATCCCGTCGACCGTCATCCGCGGGATGCTCACGGGCATCGCGCTGATCCTCGTCCTGAAGCAGCTGCCGCACGCCGTCGGCTACGACGCGGAGGCCTTCGACAGCGACGACTTCTTCGTGGCGCACGGCGGCAATACGTTCTCGCTGCTCGTGATGGCCGCGTCGTCGTTCGAGTGGGGCGCGGTGCTGGTGAGCCTCGTGTCCGTGGCGATCCTGGTGTCCGCGCACCGCGGGCTCTGGACGCCGCGGCGATGGATGCCGACCGCGCTCGTCATCGTGATCGCCGGCACGCTCGTGCAGCTGGCACTCGAGCGCTTCGCACCGACGCTCGCGCTGGGCACGAGCCACCTCGTCGACATCCCGCTCGACGTGTCGCACGTCGTCTCGTTCGTCGACGCCTCGCACTTCGCGGATCCGAGCGTGTGGACGCTGGGGCTCGTGATCGCAGGCGTCGCATCGCTCGAGTCGCTGCTCTCGGTCGATGCGCTCGATCGGCTCGATCCGCTGCAGCGTCGCTCCGATCCGAATCGCGAGCTCGTCGCGCAAGGGAGCGCGAACCTCGTCTCGGGCTTGCTCGGCGGTCTGCCGGTGACGAGCGTCATCGTGCGCGGCAGCGCCAACGCGGCGGCGGGCGCGCACACGCGCAAATCGGCCCTCACGCACGGCGTTCTCTTGCTCGTGGCGATGCTCGCGCTCGCGCCGGTCTTGCGGCACGTGCCTCTCGCGGCGCTCGCGACGTTGCTCGTGCACACCGGTCTCGTGCTCGCGAACCTTCCCGTCATCCCTGCGCTCTGGAAACGCGGTCCGCGCGTGTTCGTACCGTTCGCCGTCACGTTGGTCGCGATCCTCTTCACGAACCTCATCCTCGGCGTGTGCATCGGCATCGCGGTCGGCATCGCGTTCACGCTGCGCGAGGCGATGCGGCACGCGATCCTCGTGACCGACGCGCGCAGCACCCGCACGATCGCTCTCGCGAAGGACGCCTACTTCTTCCACAAGGCGCAGCTGCTCGAGGCGCTCCACGGCGCGCCCGAAGGCACGCAGCGCATCGTGGTCGTGAAGGGCCGCGCCGACTTCGTGTCGGAGGACGTGCGCGAAGCGCTGCGCGACTTCGAGATGCTCGCATCGCGGCGCGGCATCGTCCTCGAGCTCGAGGGCGTCCCGCGCGCGTCGCTCATGCCCGGCCGCCGGTGACCCTCGGATGGTCCTTCCACGCGGGCATCTTCGACATGAAGGCCAACGTGTCCTTCTCCGCATCGCTGCGTGAGAGGCCGGGCTTCTGGCGCATCTGCCAGCCGACCATCTTCTCGAAGCGCTCGTCGAAGGGCTGCAGCTCGCCAGTCGGCGTCACGCAGTACGCGCAGTAGTGGCCGGACTCGATCGGCATCGAACAGCTCTCGCAGGTCTTCTTCGCGCTCGTCATCGGGCTCTCCTCTTCGTTCGGGTCTCGCTCTCGGCGGCCGCGATCAGCGCCCGCGTTCCTTCGATCAGCGCTTCGCGCTCCTTCGGGCGCATACGCACCAGCGCCTTCTCGACCAGGCCGCGCTCGAGCACTTCTTGTTCACGCTCGAGCCGCGCTCGGCCCGCATCGGTGAGCCACACCTCTCTGCGCCGCCGGTCGTTCGCGTCCGGCACGCGCGCGAGCAGCCCGTGTCGCTCGAGGCCCTGCACGATCTCGGTGATCACGGACTGCGCACGACCGAGGTGACGCGCGCACTCGCCGATCGAGAGCGGCCCGGTCTGCGCCAGATGCAGCATCACCGCGTGCGAAGCGCCGGATAGACCGGAGCGCTTTGCGTCGCGTCGATGAAAACGCAGGTAGACCGCTGGAAACAGCTCCGCGTAGCGCGCAGCAAGCTCGTCGGTGCTCTTCGTGCTCACCCGGCGACGATTGGCCGGCAGCGATTCATCGTCAATCCCGATGGATTCTCAGTGATGGAACTCGGACAAGTGCGTGATGAACCACTCGTCGTTCCACGTGATCATCGTGCGCACTTCGATCTGCGCCGGGCGCCCATCGAGCTGGTACTCGAGCATCGAGTGGCGCTGCGCCCAGTAGGGCAGGCGATTCGCTTCCTCGCCCACGACGACCCAGCCGCGGCGGCTCGTGAAGCGCAGCCGCGTGAAGGTGGCCTCACCCGACAGCGTGCGATGTAGCGCGTGGATGTCGCTCACGTACGCGGCGTGCAACCGCTCCCACAGCGGATCCGGGCTCGGGACGCGCTTGATCAGGCGGAACGCGTCGCGCGAGAGGAAGAAGTCGTCCGCGCGTGCGGGGTCGTCGTGAACGATCGCATCGAGCAAGCGACGCGCGCGCTCTTCACCCGTCCCGAGCGGCGGCCGGGGTGGGGGCTCGGCGAGCGACGCGCGGTTGTGCTCGGGAACGTCGTCTTGCGCGCGCGCGACCGTCGGCAGCGCGAGCGCGCCGAGCGCGCCCATCATCGCCCGTCGCGAGAGCCTCACAGCGGTGGTGTCGTGATCGCCGTCATCGGCGGCACGGTCGGAATCGGTCGCACCGGTACGGGGGGTGGAGCCGGCAGCGCTGCCGGCGCTCGCGTGGGCGCTCCGGCCCCTTCGGCGGACGCGGATCCCAGGAGGCCCGGGAGCTGCACCGTCGCGATGCCGAACTTGTTGTCGTCGAGCTCGGTCGTCAGCGGCGTCACCGTCGCGCCGTGGATCGTCCCGCGCAG
>CAYSCF010000172.1:0-14402 GCA_964429305.1 uncultured Sandaracinaceae bacterium
GGAACACGACGAGAGGCCCGCGTGCGAGCGGCTCCTCGCGACGCACGCCGGCGGCCCAGCGCACCGCGCGCCGCCGCAGCATCGCGACCATGAGCTCGACGGTGCCGCTGCCCGATCCGGAGAACGGGCTCGTCGAGATGCCGAGTGTGAGCACGGGAGGGCTGCCGCCGACCTCGTCCGCCGCCGCGCGCGCGAGCAGGTTGCTCACGCCGGTGAACACGCCCGCGCCGAGCACGATCGCGCCGCTCGCGTCCCGATCGCTGCCCACCTGCTCGGCCAGACGTCGGATGGTGTCCGGATCGCTCGAGCCCTCCACGAAGACGATTCCATGATCGCGACAGAACGTGGCGACGGCGTCGGGGCGATGCGTGGTCGTGTCCGCGAGATCGAGGACGATGTCCGCGCCGCGCAGCGACTCGAACGTCGAGGCGTCGCCGAGATCGATCCGCAGCGGGCCACGACGCGAAGCGACCCGCACCTCGAGCTTCCCGCTCCGCACGAGCTCCGATCGCTCGAGCGCCCGCACCGCGCGTCCACCGAGATACCCGCTGCCGCCGATGACGATGACGCGCATGACCGTTACCATGGGCGCACGCACGCATGGCGCCGACTCGCGTTCGAAGGACCGCCGAACCTGCGCTGCCGGCGCGGCTGATCCCCCGCAAGCGACCGCGCCAAGAGCGCTCGCGAGCGCTCGTCGACGCCATCGTGATCGCGGCGAGTCGCGTTCTGGCCGAATCGGGCTGGGATGGCTTCGAGATGAAGACGGTCGCCCAACGCGCGGGCGTGAGCTCGGGCTCGCTCTACCAGTACTTCCCGGATCGGGCGTCGCTCGTCGCCGAGATCGTCGAGCGTCTCTCCGAGCGCGAGGTCGCGTTCCAGACCGCGCGCGCGATGGAGCTCGTCCAGGACGCGAGCGTGGAAGAGATGTTCGAGGCGACGATCCGCAGCACGCTCGCGTTCCAAGCGCAGGAAGGCGCGCTCATGCGCGAGGCGCTCCGCGCGATGCCGCACCTGGGACGGCACGCGCTGCTGACCGAGCGCGTCGGCACGATGGTCGCGGTCATGCGCGCTTGGATGGCGGTGAAGATGCCGGACGTGCCGCCGCGCGAGCTCGACGTGACGCTGCACGTGCTCTCGAACGCGATCCACTCGCTCACGCACGACGGCGTGCTCGCGAGGCCTGCGTGGATGGACGACGAGACGCTCGCGAAGGCGCTGGTGAAGCTCGTGCGTGCCTATCTCTCGCGCTGAGCGTCAGCGCGTCGCGAGCATCGCGATCACGCGATCGTGCAGGCCGCCCATGTCGCCGTTCGACATCAAGACGACGGTGTCGCCGGGCTGCGCCTTCTCGCCGATGCGCGCGAGGATCGCATCGTGATTCTCCGGCGCTTCCGCGTCGCCACCGGCGGCCCGGATCGCCGCGGCGACGTGCGCGACGTCGAGACGCTCGGCCTCGGGCACGTTGCTGCGGCCGAGCGGCGCGAGGAGCGTGACGTCGGCGTTCGCGAACGCGTGCTCGTACTCGGGCTCGTGGATCTTGCGGCAGGCCGTCGCCGAGCGCGGCTCGAACACGGCGATGAGCTTTCCTTCGGGATGGCGCGCGCGGATCGCCGCGAGCGTCTCACGCACGGCCGTCGGGTGATGCGCGAAGTCGTCGTACACGCGCACGCCGCGCGCCTCGGCGAGCAGCTCTTGGCGCCGCTTCACGCCCGAGAAGGATCGCAGCGCGTGCGTGAGCGTCGTCAGTGGGATGGTTCCGTTCGTGGCTTCGCTCACGAGCGCGATCGCGGCCAGGGCGTTCTTCACGTTGTGCGAGCCGGGCAAGGGCGAGAGAACCGGCCCACCGGACGATCCGCCCACGAAGAGATCGAACGGCTGCGCGCCGCCCTGCGCCGCGATCGGCGCGGCGACCCACGTCGGCGAGAGATCCGCGACGTCGTCGGTCGAGAGCGCGAACCACACCACGCGGCACTTGGCCTTCGAGGCGACGCGACGCACCAGCGGATCGCCCGCCCACGCCACGAGCACACCATCGGCCGGAATGCGCGCCACGAGGCCGTCGAACGCCGCGACGTAGCTCGCTTCGTCGGGATAGATGTCGATGTGATCGTGCTCGATCGATCCGAGGATCACCGCGCGCGGGTTGTATCGGAAGAACTTGGGGGACTTCTCGAAGAAGGCCGAGTCGTACTCGTCGCCTTCGATCACGAACGGTGCACCGTCACCACCCACGCGGAAGGACTCGCCGAAGTCCTTCGGGATGCCGCCGACGAGCATGCCGGGATCGAGCCCGGCCTTGAACGCGAGGTACGCGAGGAGCGTCGTCGTCGTGGTCTTGCCGTGCGTGCCGGCCACGACCCAACCCGGACGATCCGCGAGGAACAACTTCTCGATCGCGCCGGGCATCGAGTCGTAGGGGATGCCGCCGTCGATCGCCGCGCGCGCTTCGGGATTGTCCTTGCGGCACACGTTGCCGACGACGACGAGGTCGGGCCGCGGTGAAAGGTTCGCCGGGTCCCAGCCGTTCTTCGTCTCGATGCCCCATCGCGCGAGCGCGTCGCCCATCGGCGGATGGAAGGCCGTGTCGCTGCCGCTGACGCGGTGGCCCGCGGCCTTCAAGAGGCCCGCGAGCGCGCCCATGCCGGTCCCCGCGACGCCGACGAGGTGTACGTACATCGCTCCCGGGCATAGCAGAAGGCGCGCACCGCACGCAGAAACCGGTGTGGCGCGTCCGGAGGGATGCACTAAGGTCGGCGCCGTGCTCGCCGCCCGCACGTCGATCTCGCTCGTCACCGCGCTCGCATTCGTGATCGCGACGACCGTGACGCCCGTGGCGCACGCGCAGACGACCTCGTCTTCGTCGTCGTCCTCGTCGCCTTCCGTCGGCACGCCGTGGGGCACGCGCATGGAGCACTGGCTCGCGGCCGGGCTCGGCATCGCGCTCGGCACCGCGTCGGCTGCGGTCGGCACGGGCCTGCAGCGCTATGCGGTGGACGTCAACACACACGCCCTGCAGCCGAGCACGACGCAGGCAGATGCCGCCGCCTCGGCGAACACGGCCCGCGACTTCTTGCTCGCGGCCCAGGTTATGTGGGCCGTCGGTGCCTCGCTCGCGGCGATCGGGCTGACGTGGGTGATCGTCCTGTCGTTCTCGACGCCTGCGCCGTCGGCCGAGCCGGCGCCCGCCGCGGCGACCGCGCCGACCGCCGCGCTCCACGTCACGCCGCTCGGGCTCACGCTCGAAGGCACGTTCTGATCATGCGGGCAGCAGCGCTCGGTCTCGTGCTCGCTCTGTCCGGCTGTGCGCTCGATCCCGTCCCGCTCGAGGGACGCGTGTGTCGCGCGTACCTCGATTGCTTGATCGGCCAGGGCTACTACTGCCAGCCGGTCGACGCAGGCGACGGAGTCGACGGCGGCGTCATCGGCATCTGCATGTCGCTCGACGGCGCCGTGTTCACGGACGCTGGTCGTGACGCGGGCCACGACGCCGGTCACGACGCGAACCTCGACGCGAACCGCGACGCGGAGATCGACGCGGACGTCGATGTCGATCTCGACGCGGATGTCGACGGAGGCGCGGACGCCTCGCTCGACGCGGGAGTCGACGGCGACGTGGACGCAGATCTCGATGGCGGCGTCGACGGCGGCGTCGATGCATCGAACGACGATGCCGACGTCGACGCGGGCGTCGACGCGACCTGATCCGAACCGCAATTTCGCGGGAGCCCAGGAAGTCAGGAGCCCAAGAGAGAAACACTCCTGGGCTCCCGCGTAAAACCCTTCGCGCTTCCCGCGCACGAGGAGCGATCTCTGCAGGAGTGCCCGGCTAGCCGGGCCGAGGCAATTGCGTCGGGTCCGCTTCGCGGACCACTCCGGGAGAGATCAGTCTCCGGCGTCTCCCTCGTCGCGACCTTCGAGGATGCCGTACTCGCGCAGGCGTCGATAGAACGTGCGGCGCGGCATGCCCAGACGGCTCGCGGCCTTCACGCGGTTCCAACCGGCCGCTTCCAGCGACTCGAGGATCTTCCGGCGCTCGTGCGCCTTCCATTCTTCGAGGTTCGCGGGTGGCGGCGTCGCCGGCGTGCTCGCCCCGGGCATCTCTTCCGGCTCGCTCGCGCCCATGAGCATCGGCGGCGGCTCACCGCCGGTCAGCACGGACAGATCCGCCGCCGTGATCGTGCTCCCCGCGCTGAGGATCGACGCGCTCATCAGCACGTGCTCGAGCTGCCGCACGTTGCCCGGCAGCGCATGGCTCGAGAGCACCGCGAGCGCGTCCTTGCTGATGCGCTTCTTCGGCAAGCCCTCGCGCTTGGCCTGCTCGGTGAGGAAATGCTCTGCCAGCAGCGGGATGTCCGTGCGTCGCTCGCGCAGCGGCGGCAGGCGCATCTCGACGACCGCGAGCCGGTAGTAGAGGTCCTCGCGGAACAGCCCCTTCTCGACCTGCTCCTTGAGCGACTTGTTCGAGGCCGCGACGATGCGCACGTCCACGACCGTCTCCTCTTCGCCGCCGATCGGCTTCACGCGCCCGTCGGCGAGCACGCGCAAGAGCTCGACCTGCATCTTGGCCGGCATGTCGCCGATCTCGTCGAGGAAGAGCGTGCCGCCGTGCGCCTGCACGAACACGCCGTTGCGATCGCGATCGGCGCCCGTGAATGCGCCGCGCTTGTGTCCGAAGAGCTCGCTCTCGAGCAACGTCTCCGGCACGGCAGCGCAGTTGAGCGCGACGAACGGCTTCTTGGCGCGCGTCCCGCCGAAGTGGATGGCGCGCGCGACGAGCTCCTTGCCGGTGCCGCTCTCGCCCTGGATCACGACGGGGACCGAGAGCGGTCCGACGCGATCGACGATCGCGAGCACGCGCCGGATCCCGTCGCTCCGCCCGACGATGCCGTGACGCTCGTGCTGCGCGCGCAGCGCTTCGCGCGTCCGCACCAGCTCGCTCTTGGCCTCGTCGAGCTCCATCGTGCGCGCATCGAGCAGGCGCTCGATGTCTTCCTTGGCCTTCTCGAGCGCCTCGTTCGACTCCGCGAGCTCGCGCTGTCGCGTGTCGAGATCGCGATAGAGCTTCGCGTTCGCGAGCGCGATCGCCGCCTGATCGGCGAACGCGAGCAAGAGCTCCACGTCGGCCTGACCGAAGCGCGCGCGCCGCACGCGATGCTCCACGTAGAGCACGCCGAGCATGCCGGAGCCGTTGTCGGCAGAAGGAGTGCCCGGCGAGGACGGGCCGATGATCGACGTCGCCCGGATGGGCACGCACGCGACCGACTGCAGCATGAGCCGATGCACCGAGACGTACTCGCTCAGGCGCCGATCCGTCTGCGCGTCGACGGTCACGATCGGCTCGCCATCGATCAAGACGGCCTCGGCGATCGACTGGCTGAACGCGACGTGTGGATCGTCGGGCGATGCCGCATCGCGTACCGCGTGCGTCTCCAGCTTTCCGTCGGCGCCCACGAGCAGCACGAACCCGCGCTCGGCGCCGGAGAGATCCACCGCGCTCTCGTTGATGCGCGCGAGCAGCCTGGGCACGTCGCGCTCGCTCGCGAGGCGCTTGGTGATCTCGAGCAAGCGCGCCCAGCGGCCACCGAGCGCCAGATCCGAGCTCGTCGAGGCCGATCGTTCGCTGCGGCCACTCGCGAGCGCTCGCGTGGTCGCGCGGATCGGGACCGACCAGAACGCATCGCGCAGTTGCTTGGGAAGGGCCGTCGCGATGTCCTCGAGGATCTCGAGCGCACGCTCGTTGGCCTTGCGCGCCTTCACCTCCGCGCCGGCGAGCGTCGAGAGACGTGCGATCGCGACCTGCGTGCGCCATGCGAGCTCGCGCGCGGTCGCCGCACGCAGCTCTTCGATCGTCTTGTCGAGCTCGAGGAGCGCGCCTTCCACGTCGCCCGTCGCGCCACGCGCGGACGCGAGCAACATGCGCAAGCGCGGGCGCAGCGCATCGAGCGCGCGATCACCGATCTCGTCGCGCGCACCGGCCAGCCGGCTCGCCGCCGCCGACACGTCTGCGGGCCCGTCGCGATCGAGCAGCGCTTCGGCGGCGTCGAGCAACGCGCTCGCCGATGCGTCGTACCTCTCTTTCTCGCGCAGCGACGCGCTCGCCTCGTCCCAGCGCGCGATCGCTCGCTCGAGATGCCCTTCGCGCGCGTCGACACCCGCCAACGCACTCAGCGCGAGGCCGCGTCCGACGTCGTCGCCCGCCACTTCGGCCTTGGCGATGGCCGCCTCGGCGAGCTCGCGCGCTCGACCGATCTGGCCGAGCCAGAGTGCCAGTCGGGCATCGTCGCTCGGCGCGCCGGTCAGGATCCCGAGCGACGTCGCGATGCGCTGGTCGGGGCGTTCGCTGTCGGAATCGGACACGCGGGCGGAGGATAGCCAGAAATCCGGCCGCGGCGCGACCCACCCCGTTCGACGGCAGAGGCTCGGGTCTCTCAGGCCTCGTCCTGCGGCACGAGCCGCCCGATCACGGCCGGCGCGAGCGCGATCCCGATCACGTAGAACGCCATGACGAAGAACGGGATGCTCACGAGCGAGATGAACAGCGAGAGGAGCCAATCGGGAGTGTGGAGGACGATGGTCGTGCGCGGTGCGGACGCATCTGCCACGAACGTGGTCAGCTCCGCGGTCGCGGACTCGGTCACGTCGGACGACGAGTCGTCCTGCAGGACGCGAGGCTGGCCGCGGATCAGCGCTGCGAGCGTGTAGTACCCGGTCGGGCTTCGTGTCGTGCCCGAAGCGTGCGAAGCGCTCCAGACCGTACCGATGTCCGAGGTCGCGATCCGTTCGTCTCCCGAAGAGACCGGCCCCGTCGCGATCAAGTGACAAGCATCGCCGTCGGCGCCGTGGTGATCGCAGACCAGCGTTCGCGTCTCGATGCGGAAGAGCGCCAAGTACACGGCGCCGATCGCGATCGCCAAGATCGGCACGCCGATCGCCAAGACGATCCCATGCACCTTGCCGCGTACACGCACCATTCGTCTCTCCGGCATCGTCCCCGGCTCCGACCGTTCAATGGCAGGTCTGGACCTGCGGCATGCTGTTCGACTGACAGAGGAGCAGCGCCGTGGGGTGACACGTGGTGAACGTCCCGCTCGCGCCGCACGCCGGCACCGTGCCTTGCCAGCCCGCGCTCGTCGCGCAGAGCAGCGGCGCGAGCAGACCGCACATCACCGTGCGGTTCCACTGAGGAACGTCGTGCCCGTCGCAGTCGTAGTCGTACGTGCACATCACGCTGCCGCTCGGGCAATACGGCGTGCCGAAGAATCGGGCCTGACCGGGATGCACGAGCGCGGCCTCGGCCATGCTCGTCGCATCGCCGGAGTCGTAGCAATCCGTGCAGTCGCGGACGAAGCCCGGGCCCGGTCGCCCGCAGTCGAGCATCGTCACGTTCGGGTCGCCGTAGCCGTCGCCGTCCGCGTCGAAGCACCACGTGACCTGCATCGTGTGGTCGTCGATCATGCCGTTGCAGTCGTCGTCGACACCGTTGCAGATCTCGGGCGCGCCGGGATGCACGGTCGGATCCGTGTCGTCGCAGTCACCGCCGGGCGCGCCCATGTCGCAGTGATCGAGCGGCGCGTAGCCGTCGTGATCGGCGTCGACGAGCATGGGCACGCACGCAGGCGCACCGCCGGGATCGCTCACGCACGCGATGGTGAAGCATCCCGTGGGGTCGCCGCACATCGTCGGCGAGCCGTTCGTGCACGCACGCCCGATGACGATGCCGCCCGCGTCGATCGCGGAGCACGACTCGTGGCCGTCGCAGCCGTCGCCATCGTCGCAGTCGGCGTCGCTCGTGCAGTCGAAGTGACAGCCATGGCATCCGGGAGCCGCGGCCGAGCCGGGATCGCAGTCTTCGTTCGTCTCGACGACGCTGTTGCCGCAGCCGAGCGGGACGCAGAGGCCTTGATTGCAGAGGCCGGACTCGCCCGTCGCGAGCGCGCACGTGACGGCGCCGCCGTTCGGATCGTAGTTGCAGCGGTGATCGATGCACGTGCCGCTGAGGCACGTCGTCGACGCCACACAGTCGCTCGAGGTGGCGCATTCGTAGCGGCACGTCGTTCCACACGTGGGGTCGAGATCGGGCTCGCATTGCTCGCCGCCCGCAGTGTCGACGTAGCCGTCGCCGCACGACGAGGGAACACAGCGCTGCGAGATGCAGATGCGCCGCGCGGCCGTCCCGACCGCGCAGTCCGTGCCATCCGGTCGTCCGAAGCAGCGCGAGTGCGCGCCGCCGTCCATCCCAGCGTCGGTGCCCGTGCGTCCCGCGTCCACGTCGGGCGGGCCGTAGTCGAGCGTGAGCCCGCAGCCGCTCGCCAGAACGCAGAGAACGGAGGCCCAAACGACGAGAACCGCACGCATCCCAGCCCCGGAGCTTAGCGTGCGGCGGATGTCACGCGGCGCCCTTCGTCGCGAAGTCGCGTTTCGGGGCCTCTTTCGTGTAGGGTGCCGCCCTCGGGGCCACGAAAGAAGAAGAAGGACACGGAAAGACATGAACAAGACGAACAACATGAGCGCGCTCTTGCTCGCTGGAATGCTCGCGGCGTGTGGCGGTGGACACGCGTCGGATACGACGACGACGACGAGCGGAGGCGGCGAGACGACGCGTCGCGAGCCGACCGCCGAAGAGGCGCGGATCCGCGATACCTGCGTTCGCATGATGACGCGCGAGCGCGAGTGCTCGCCGCAGTTCGTGGAGGCGCTGGTCTCGCTCCGCGCGCGGCTCGATCACCCGGCCGGCTTCCACGATCGCGATGTGGCCGATCACGCGGGTCTGGTCGCCGAGGCGACCACCGAGTGGCAGCGCGACTCGACCGACGAGCGCATCGGCGCGACGTGCACGCACTTCAGCGAGCTGCCGGCCGAGCAGACGGCGCACTTCGAGACGATCGAGGGCGAGTGCATCCCGATGACGGAGTGCGGCGCGTTCGTGCAGTGCGACATGCGCTTCGTGGAGGAGCGGTTCACGCATCGCGCGAGCGAAGGTGAAGCGGCGCCGGCTCCGGCTCCTGCTCCGGCGGCTGCGCCGGCGCAGTGATCACAGAGTGATCGCCTGAGACGGAGCCCGCTGGCCTGCCGGTCGGCGGGCTTCTCTCTTTGGGGCCCATCGATCTCCACGGAGTCGCACCCGCCCGGCGCGACCCCGTGGAGATCGACTCCTGTCGGGCTCGAGAACCGGGCTCGAGATCCGCTCGCGAGCCGTCAGCGAGGATCGTCGTCGTCGTCGAGGTGCAGCCGCCGCTCGAGATCGCTCATGTACTCTTGGCTGCGCGGCCCGCGGTTCGCCTCTTCGTCCGCCGGCGGCCGCCCCGTCTTCCGATCGCGCTCGCCCAGCAACACGACGGGCCGCTGCGGCTTCGCCTCGTCCTCGAAGTCGTCGAGCGCCAGATCCTCGCTCGGCCCGGCCGCTTCGCCGTGCACTTCACCGTTCAGCGGCGGCGGTGGCTCGCTGCGCAGCAGCTCGTCGAGCGCGTCGTCTTGCACGTCGATCTGCGGAGCCGGCGCGCGCTGGCCCGACCACGACTTCGTCACCAGCGGCAGCGGCTGCGACGCGCGCTCGGACGGATCCTCCATCGGCAGATCGAGCGGATCGACGTCGGGATCGACGTGCTGACTCTCGGGGGGCAGCGAGAGCAGCTGCAGATCGTCCATCATCCCCGGGTCGTCGTACTCGGGCTGCTCCGGCTCGGACGGCTGCGATGCCTCCGGCTCCTCGCCCATCGAGAACGAGCTCGGCACCATCGCGAGCGCGTTCTCCTCCACGCGCTCGGCCGGCATCGTCTGCCCGACGTAGCGCGCGATGGTCCGCGGCCCGACGAGCATGCCGCGCCGGATCGCGAGTTCTTCCAGCTTCCACGCTAGATGCGCCGCGCTCGGCGTGCGGCGACCGCGATCTCGGCTGAGCGACTCGAGCACGACCTGCTCGAGATCCGCCGGATAGTCCGGGATGCGCGTCGAGGGCGGCGGCGCGTCGTTCTCCACGACCTGCGTCATCACCTGGATGTCGGTGCCCCGATGCAGGCGGATGCCCGTCGTCAGCTCGTAGAGCACCACGCCGAGCGCGAACACGTCGGCGCGCTGGTCGAGCGGGCGCGCGCGCACTTGCTCGGGCGCCATGTACGCGAGCGTGCCGCGCACGGCGCCGACGTTCTCCGTCTCGCGCCGCGCCGCCGTCAGCGCGACACCGAAGTCCATCAGCTTCATCACGCCGTCGCGCGTCAGCATCATGTTCTGCGGCGTCACGTCGCGATGCACGATGCGCAGCGGTCGGCGTGCGCGATCGGCGCGCTCGTGCGCGTGATGCAGCGCTTCGCAGATCTGGAGCACCACCGCGATCGCGACCGGCAGCGGCATCGGGTGCCCGTTGCGCACGCCGCGGTGCCAGAGGTCGGCGAGCGTCGGCCCGTCGACGTGCTCCATCGCGATGTACCAATAGCCGTCCGAGAACGCGACGTCGTAGACCTGCGGGATGTTCGGGTGCGAGAGCTCGCTGAGCAGGCGCCCCTCGTCCTGGAACATACGCAGCTG
Source organism: uncultured Sandaracinaceae bacterium (assembly GCA_964429305.1). Lineage (GTDB taxonomy): Bacteria > Myxococcota_A > Polyangia > Polyangiales > Sandaracinaceae > JBBSAT01. Next base: position 10,525 of record CAYSCF010000172.1, read on the forward strand.
CTGCGGATGCTCGGCGAGATGACGGAAGAGCCGCTTGACGACGACGTCGCGGAAGAAGCCGCCCGCGCCCCACTGCCGCGCGAGGAAGATCTCCGCCATGCCGCCGGCGGCGATCTTGCGGACGAGCTCGTAGCGGCCGAGGCGGGGGAGGTTCGACATGCGGTCGGAGAACGCGCGAATGGGAAGAGGGCGAGACCGAAAGGGCGAGTCTACTCGGGCCGCGCGCCGTCCACACCAGCGTTGTGGGTGCGTGCGCTCCTACGGTACCTGCGGGTCGCAGCGGGGCTCGGGCTCGGCCGCGAGAGCGCGGCTCGTGTCGTCGCTGATCGGCGTGACGGTTCCGTCCTCGGTGATCTCGTAGGTGCGCGACCACGCGATGCCGCCCAGCACGCGCGTGCTCGTCGGCCGCTCGATCCCTCCGCACGGGCGAGAGGGCGCGGTGACCGCGTACGTCGTCGTGATCGTCAGCACGATGCGATCGGTCGACCATGCGGCCGCATCGATCACGGTCTCGGGCGCGGGGGCTTGGCCCAGGGGCGCCAGCGCGGCGTCCGTATCTTGCTGGTGCGCCACGACCCACACCGCGTGCCTGCTGAGCGCTCGCTCCACCAGCGGGCCCAGCGGCGGAAAGCGATCTCCGTCGTCGACGCGGTGCAGATCCTCCACCACGAACACGTCGGTCCGCGGATCGCTCTGCTCGTGGAAGTCGACGAGCGCCCAGGTCGGATCGAGGCCCACGCCGAGCGCCGAGGGCCAGCTCACCGGCACGAGACGCCCGTCTCGCCGCACGTCCATCTCGCGCACGTCCGCGCCGCGCCACATCGCGAGCGCGCGCGTCGGCGTCGGGCCGATGACCGCCGTCGAGAGCGGGGCACAACCGAACAGAAACACGAACGCCACGAAGGGCAGCCCACGCCGCATGCAGCGGAATGTATACTCGCAGCGTGGCTTGCATGAAGCGCAGTGGTTGGACGCTCGGTGTCTTTCTCGTGCTGGCCAGCGGGTGTGGCGGAGGCGACACGCACGAGCCACCCGACTACGGCGCGCCGTGCGGCGGTGCGGTCACGTGTCCGAGCGGCCTGGCCTGTCTGCAGACCGCCGACGGTCGCGGCTACTGCACCACTCCGTGCGACTCGACGGCGTGCCCGGCCGGGACGATGTGCAACCAAGCGTTCGGCGCATCGGTGTGCTTCCCCGCGTGTGCGGCCGACGGCGACTGCCACATGGGCCAGCAGTGTTGGTCGGGCCTGTGTCAGCCCGCGTGCGGCGACGACGTCGCGTGCGGAGGCAACGGTGCGACGTGCGCGAGCGGTCGATGTCACGGCCCCGAGTGCACCACGTCGAGCCAGTGCACCGGAGGGCTGACGTGCAGCGGCGGGCACTGCGTCACGCCGAGCGACGGCGGCGGCCCGATGCTCCCCGACGGAAACGCGTGCACGGCAAGCGCGCAGTGCGCGAGCGGGCTCTGCTTGCCGGCCGAGCGCGGCGGCCTGTGCACGGTGCGATGCGCCAACAACGACGCCTGCATCCTCGAGCCCTGGACGTCCGCGTGCGGCGTCGCGACGATCGACGGAACGTTCGGCGCGTACTGCGTGCCGCTGCAAGACGGTCAGCCGACGAACGGCATGGCGTGCACGAGTGATGCAGGCTGCGACAACCTCACGTGCATCGACTTCCAGTGCCGCAGCGTGTGCAGCGCCGAAGCGCAGTGCCTCCTCGGGCAGCACTGCACGAGCGTCGCGTACCCGGCCGGCGGGTCGTTCATGGGCTGCGGCTACGATCCCGGCCCGGCGAGCGGCACCGAGGTGCGCGTCGTCCCGCTCGGCGACTTCACGGTGCCCGCGAGCTCCCTCTCGCCCGACATCGTCTTCGCGACGCCGCCCGAGACGGTGAGCGTCATGCTGCGCTCGGTGCAGACCAGCGGTGACCCGCTCGACATGTACTTCTATCAAGTGTTCGACGCGCACGGTCAGATCTTCTCGCTGGAAGCGATGTCGATGTACGTCGATCAGACGATCCGCTGGTATCCGTTCGATGCCGCGAGCGCGGTCGCGATGCTGATCCCCAACGCGACGACCGATCGCTACACGTACCGTCCCGGCTACATGCGCTTCTCGATGGCCGCCTACCCCGCGGCCACGGGCGGAGGCGGGTCGGTGACGATGCACGTCGATGCGCTCGAGGTGCTCGGTGCGGCACCGACGACGGGCAGCCTCCATCTGCGCATCCACCTCGTGGGCGTCGGCGTCACGGCGGCGACGGCGGCGAGCAACGCGCGCATCATGGCGTTCGTCAGTCGGTTCTCGGCCATCGTCGGCATGGTGGGCATCACGGTGGCGGACGTGAGCTACGTCGACATCGACGCGCCCACGCTCTCGATCATCGACACGGCAGACGGGGAAGGCAGCGAGCTCTCGCAGCTCTTCCGCATGAGCACGGGCACGACCGAGAACGTGCTGAACCTCTTCCTCGTGCAGGAGGTCCGCGCGGGCGACACGGGCGAGTTCAACACGCTCGGCATCGCGGGCGGCATCCCGGGCCCGGCGCGCGTCCACGGATCGAGCCACAGCGGCGTCGTGATCGCGTTCGATCCCGGCGTCGTCGGCAACGGCGCGCCAGGAGGCGATCTCGCGGGCCACGTCGCCGCGCACGAGTGCGGTCACTTCCTCGGCTTGTTCCACACGACGGAGAACGGCCGCGCGTGCGGCGCGGGCGAGATGCCGAGCGCGACGGACACGTGCGTACCGTTCGGCGGCACCGACGTGATCGGCGACACGACGTACATGGACAGCTCGAACCTGATGCACTTCGTCATCCAGGGAAACAACTGGCACATGACGGCGGGGCAGGGCTTCGTCGAGCTGCGCAATCCGCTCACGCGATGACGTCTCGATTGCTGGAGGGGAAGGTCGTCGTCGTCACGGGCGCGGCGAGCGGGATCGGGCGTGCGGTGGCGGAGGTCTGTGCGCGCGAAGGCGCGCGGCTCGTCGTCAACGACGTCGGCTGTGATCGCGAAGGGCAGGGCGCCGACGCGAGCGTGATCGAGCGCGCAGCCAGCGAGCTGCGCGCGGTCGGCGCCGAGGTCGTCGGCGATGCGAGCGACGTCGCGGCGACGGGCGTGCCGGCCGCATTGGTGAGCGCCGCGAAGGAGCACTTCGGTCGCATCGACGGGGTCGTCTCGTGCGCAGGGTTCCTCGTCGAGCGCAGCGTGCTCAAGACCGAGGACGCGCTCGTCTCGCGGGTCATGGACGTGCACGTGCGGGCGCCGTTCGCGCTCGTTCGCGCGGCGGCGGCGCTCATGGTGGAGCAGAAGGAAGGCGGCTCGATCGTGCTCGCGTCGGGCCCGGCGGCGTACTTCGGTGTGCGAGGCCAGGCGGCGCTCGGCGCGGCGCACGCGGCGCTGATCGCGCTCGCGCGGTCGTCGGCGCTCGAGCTACGTCGTCACGAGGTGCGGGTGAACGCGATCGTTCCGACGGCGCGGACGCGGGCGAACGAAGACCTACCGACGTTCACGGCGATTCCCGAGGGCGCCATGTCCCCGGCGCACGTCGCGGGGATGATCGGCTACTTGCTCAGCGCGCTCGCGAGCGACGTGAACGGCGAGGTCATCGGTGTCGCGGGTGCGCGCGCCTACGCGCTCAAGACGCGCGAGACGCCGGGCGTCTTCTCGGAGGGCGGTCCGGCCGACCCGCGCTGGTACGCCGAGAAGTTCCGAGAAGCGATGCGCTGAAGCCTCGCTCTCGCCTCTCGCTCAGCCAGCCGCTCCGATCACGAGGTGGAGCCGTTCCTTCGCCACGCCGATGCGCGCGCCGGTGCCCCAGCCGAACGCGAGGCGATCTTCTTCGATGCCGTCGCCGAAGACCACGCCGCCGTCGCCC